>CANKBJ010000008.1 GCA_947479905.1 Bradyrhizobiaceae bacterium | reverse complement strand
TTGCTGATTCGGGCGGGTATTGCGGTGCTTCCGGCTCAGGGCGGTAGGGGAAATTCCACACGGAGGCCTTCATGGCGCGCGCCACTATGGCGAGTGCGTCTGCACGGAGCGATTCGATCAAGGGCCTCGCGCAATCGATCGCCAATCCGGCGTATCGGCGGCTGCTGACGGCGGAGCCCCTGCTGCGTCGCGCGGTGCCGGTGCTAATCATTGCCTTTCTGGTGACCATCTGCGTCGGCGCAGCGGTTCAGGTGCTCGATCAGCGCCGCCAGACACTCGACACCATGGTGCTGTCGCTCGACGCGGTCGCCGACGTCGCCGCCGAGCGGCTCATCCAGCCGCTCAAGAATGCCCGCGACGCGGTCGAGCGTCCGCAGGAATTGCTGGCCAAGTCGCTGCCGTCCTGGGCGACCGGCGCCGGGCGCCACTTTCTCCTGGCCAACGATCAAGGCGTTGTGATCGCCGCGATCCCCACTACCGATCTCACCGTCGGCCGTCGTCTGATCGACCTGCTCGGCCCGACCCAGCCGCTCACCACCTTTGGCGCCGGCGCCGGCGTGATGGAAGTCGTCCTGCCCGATACTGCGCCGGCGCTCGCCACCGTGCGCCTGCTGAACGCGCCGTTCGGCCAATTGGCCGTCGTGCAGCCGCGCGACGCCGCGTTGGCGTCGTGGCGCTCGCTCACCACGCTGACGATTACTCTGTCGGCCACCACCGGCTTCGTCGTTCTGATCCTCGGCTTTGCCTTTCACTGGCAGGCGACACGCGCCCGCGAAGCCGACGTCATTTATGAGACGGTGCGCAGCCGCATCGACACCGCGCTCAACCGCGGTCGCTGCGGCCTGTGGGACTGGGACCTGGCGCGCGGCCGTATCTTCTGGTCGCAATCGATGTTCGATATTCTCGGCCTCAAGGCCAAGGACGACCTGTTGAGCTTCGGCGACGTCAACGCGCTCATGCACCCCGACGATCTCGAACTTTACGCACTGGCGACCGATCTCGCCGAAGCGCGCACCACTACCATCGATCACGCCTTCCGCATGCGTCACGCCAACGGCCACTGGGTCTGGCTGCGCGCCCGCTGTGAAATCGTCCGGCAGGCCGGCGATCCGGGCCTGCATCTGATCGGCATCGCCGTCGACGTCACTGAACAGAAAAGTCTGGTCGAAAAAACCATGGCCGCCGACATGCGCCTGCGTGACGCCATCGAAACCATTCCGGAAGCCTTCGTGCTGTGGGACGCGGAAAACCGGCTGGTGCTGTGCAACTCCAATTTCCAGGACCTGCACCACCTGCCCGACAGCGAAATCGTCGTTGGCGCGTCCTATGAGTCCGTGGTGGCGGCCGGCAGCAAGCCGGTGGTCCGCAACAAGGTCGCGACCGGCGGCCCGGCGGTTCCGGGCGCGCGCACCTTTGAAGCCCAGCTTGAAGACGGCCGCTGGCTGCACATCAGCGAACGCCGCACCAAGGACGGCGGCTATGTGTCGGTCGGCACCGATATCACCGCGCTCAAGACGCATGAAGAAAAGCTGATCGACAGCGAACAGCGTTTGATGGCGACCGTCTCCGATCTGCGCGCCTCGCAGCAACGCACCGCCGAACTTGCCGAAAAATATGCCGTCGAAAAAACCCGCGCCGAGGAAGCCAACCAGGCCAAGTCGAAATTCCTCGCTAATATGAGCCACGAGTTGCGCACGCCGCTCAATGCGATCATCGGCTTTTCCGAGATCATGGAATCCGGCATGTTCGGCCCGCTCGGCGCCGACAAATACCGCGAGTACTGCAACGACATTCTCGGCAGCGGCCAATATCTGCTCGAAGTCATCAACGACATTCTCGACATGTCGAAGATCGAGGCCGGCCGCATCCGCCTCGATTTCGAGGACCTCGATCTCGATTCGCTGCTTGCCGAGTCGATGCGCGTCGTCTCTGCCCGCGCCAGCGACAAGCAGCTCAAGCTCAGCGCCCGGATATCGCCGGACTTGCATCTGCGCGCCGACCGCCGCGCGCTCAAGCAGGTCGCGCTCAATCTTCTGTCCAACGCCGTCAAATTCACCCCGGTCGGCGGTCAGGTCACCGTGCGCGGACGCATGGCGGAAAACTGCGTGGTGCTGAGCATTGCCGACAGCGGCATCGGCATCGCCAAGGAAGCTCTGGCAAAGTTGGGCCGCCCGTTCGAGCAGGTCGAAAGCCAGCTCACCAAAAGCCATCAGGGCTCCGGTCTTGGCCTGGCCATCGCCAAGTCGCTGGTCGAGCTGCATGGCGGGCGCATGCGCATTCGCTCGGCCCTCGGCCGCGGCACGCTGGTCGTCGTCCGCCTGCCGCTGAAGC
The DNA here is from genome assembly GCA_947479905.1 of Bradyrhizobiaceae bacterium. Classification (GTDB taxonomy): domain Bacteria; phylum Pseudomonadota; class Alphaproteobacteria; order Rhizobiales; family Xanthobacteraceae; genus Pseudolabrys. The sequence continues at coordinate 53,812 of CANKBJ010000008.1, read as the reverse complement.
CGCAATGCCCGCTGCCGAAGGACGAGGCGGCCTGACCGTCGCGCTACGGCGCCTTGCCCAAAATCCTCACGAAGCTTTCGCGCACCCGCTTTTGCGTTTCCAAAAGCGTCACGTTCAAGGTGGCGAAATCCGGCACGTCGGCGGCCCGCGCCAAAAGCCGCAGTAGCCCGGGTCCGGCGGTTTTGGCGTCGAACGGACCGGCCAGACACAGCCGCAATATCTGGGTCAGGTCCTGATAGAGTTGCGCCGCCGGACGCAGCACCTCGGCATCCTCGACCGACACCAGCCGCAACTGCCGCGCTTTATCGAGCACCCGCGCCGTCGACGTGTCGAGGATTCCGGGGTGGTCATGCCCGTGTACCAGTTGCAGATATTGCGCGATGAATTCAAGATCGACCAGACCACCGGCGGCATTCTTGAAATCCCACGGATTGCTGTCGCCCTTTTCCCGCGCGATCGCCGTGCGCATTTCGACGACGTCGCCAGCGATCTGATCGGCGTCGCGCGGCCGTCTCAATATGTCCCGGATGACGGCCTCGACGCGGCTGGCGAAAGCAGGAGAAGCCGAGACCACCCGGGCGCGGGTCAGCGCCATGTGTTCCCAGGTCCAGGCTTCGTTTTCCTGATAATCGGTAAAGCTGCCGATCTTCGTCGCCAGAGGCCCCGCCTGCCCCGACGGCCGCAGCCGCATATCGACCTCGTAGAGCGCGCCGTAATTGGTTTGCGCGGTCAACGCATTGATCAGGCGTTGCGTCAGGCGGGCGAAATACTGCGCCCCATACAACATGCGTTTGCTGGTCGATTCCGGGTGCTCGCCATCGAAATCGTAAAACAAGATCAAATCGAGATCGGAGGTCGCGGTCATTTCGCGGCCTCCCAGCTTGCCCATCGCCAGCACCGCGGTTTCCTCCGCCTTGATGTGGCCGTAGGTGCCGGCGAAATTCTCCGACACCGCGCGATGCACGGCGCGGATCACGGCATCGGCCAGCCGCGCGAAGGCCTCGCCCGCCAGCCGCGCGGTCAGCGTGCCGGACAAAATGCGCACGCCGATCAGGAACATGTATTCCAGCCCGAACATGCGGATGCGTTCGAGCAGATCCTCGTCATACCGCGCCTGCGCCAGCGCGGCGTCGAGGCGGCGTTGCAATTCCTCGTCGTCCGGCAGCACGCCGAAAAAGCTTGGATCGACCAGCGCGTCCATCACCTGCGGATGGCGCGCCAGCGTATCGGCGAGCCGGGGCGCGATGCCGAGCACCAGCGCGATCAGCGCGATGAGTTCCGGCTTCTGCCGCAGCAGCGATAACAGCCGCGCCGCGCCGTGCAAATTGGCGAGGAAATGGTCGAACAGCACCAAAGTCGCGGCCGGACTGTCGGTGCGACCGATATGCTCCAGCAATGTCGGCAACAGCGCGGTCAGATGCTCGCGCGTCACGTCGCCTTTGAGCGAGCGATGTTCGCCGGCGAGCCATTGCCGCACAATGTTTGAGGTTTCCAGCGGCGCAAGAAAGCCGAGTTCGGTCAGCCGCGCCAAGGTCTGCGGATCGTCGGCGCCGGCAGGGAAAGCCAAAGCCGGCCCGTCGCCATCCGGCACTTTCTCGAACAGCCGCGCATAATGACTTTGCACGGCTTCGAGATGACCGACCAGGACCTCGGCAAAGGCATCGCGACTGTTATATCCAAGAAAATGCGCGAAGCGTTCGAGATCGGCGCGCGAAGCCGGCAGCAATTGCGTTTGCTCGTCATTGACCATCTGCAAACGGTGTTCGACCGTGCGCAGGAAGCAATAGGCCGCCTTCATTGCGTCACGCGCTGCGACGTCGATCCAGCGGTCTTCGCAGAGTTTGTCGAGGGTGATGAGCGTGTCGCGATCGCGCAGATGCGGATTGCGTCCGCCGGCGATCAGTTGCTGGGTCTGCGCGAAGAATTCGATCTCGCGGATGCCGCCGCGCCCGAGCTTGATATTGTGGCCCTCGACCGCGATCTCGCCGTGGCCGCGAAAGGCATTGATCTGCCGCTTCATCGCATGAACGTCGGCGACCGCGGCAAAATCGAGATATTTGCGCCAGACGAAAGGCGCCAGATCGTTGAGGATCGCCTCGCCCGCGGCGATATCGCCGGCGCAGGCGCGGCCCTTGATCATCATCGCCCGTTCCCAGTTCTGGCCGACGCTTTCGTAATAGACCATCGCGGCCTGGGTCGAGATTGCAATGCCGGTCGAGGCCGGATCGGGCCGCAGCCGCAGATCGGTGCGGAAGACGTAGCCGTCGCCGGTGTGCTCCTGCAGTAGCTTCACCACACGCTGGGTGATACGCACGAATACGCGCGCCGCTTCCGCGCCTTCCGGCAACGCCGGGCTCGCCGGATCGAAGAAAACGATGAGATCGATATCGCTGGAATAATTAAGTTCGAAGCCGCCCATCTTGCCCATGGCGAGCACGATATAACCGCTGCCGATTTGCGGATTGTCCTTGTCCTTCGGCACAAGCCGTCCGGCGCGCGCGGCTTCCGACAGGGCGAAGCGCACGGCGGCATCGACCGCGGTATCGGCCAAATCGGTGAGCGCGCGGGTCGCCCGCATCACCGGCCAGACGCCGCCGATATCGGCGAGCGCGATCAGGAGCGCTGCTTCCGCCTTCATACGACGCAGAATGCGCATCGCCTCGTCGATGTCGTCAGCCTGCGCGGCGGCGCGGCCGCTTGCGGCGAGAAGATCGTCAAGGTGGCGTTCGGGCTCGCCGGCCATCAGCGCTTCGAGTCGCGCTGGCGATGCCGTCACCAGATCCGACAGGAACGGCGAATGATCGGCAAGACTCGCCAGCAGGTCTTCGACGATCGGATGCGCCGCCAACAGTGCTCGCAGCGTTCGGCCCTCGGCCTCGGCCAGACCGTCCAGCCAGGCGTTCAGCCCGACTTTGGCTGCTTCCGGATCGACCGTGAAGGGCGCCGTCACGATGCGCGCAGCAAGCGATCCTCCACCGGACGGCGGCAAGGCATTGGTCAGGTTGTCGTGGTGTCCGGCAGGAGCACTCATCCTGCAATCTGTACCGGGCCTCCGCGCGGCAAAGCAATGATGCTTTTGAGACCGGGCGCGTTATCCGCAAGCGTCAATTCGCCGCCATGCAGCCGCGCCACCGCCGCCGCCAGGCTCAGCCCCAGCCCGGAGCCCGGTTGCGAGCGGCTCTGCTCGAGCCGGACGAAGCGTTCGAGCGCGCGTCCGCGGTCAGCCTCGGGAATGCCCGGACCGTTGTCGGCGACGATCAGCAGAACCCGGTCGTCTTCATTTACCGCCTTGACCACGATTTCGCCGGACGCGCCGCCGGCGGCGCGGTCACGCGGTTCGGCATATTTGATGGCGTTGTCGACCAGATTGGCCAGCGCCTGGCTGACCAGTTCGCGGTTGCCCTTCACCGGCGCCGGCGTGCCGGCGTCAACCGTCAGCACGATGCCCTTCTCGTCGGCCAAGGGCTCATAGAGTTCGCCGATGTCATTGGCGATCTCGGCGGCGTCGAATTCGATCATGCCGTCGCGCGCCTGCCCCGACTCGGCGCGTGCGATCATCAATAGCGCGTTGAAAGTGCGGATCAGTCCGTCCGACTCCTCGATCGTGCCTTCCAGCGCGGCGCGATACTCCGCTTCGCTCCCGCCGGTGCGCAGCGCCTGTTCGGTGCGGTTGCGCAGCCGCGTCAGCGGCGTCTTGAGATCGTGCGCTATATTGTCGGACACTTCCTTGAGGCCAAGCATCAGGGCTTCGATCCGCTCCAGCATCAGATTGAGATTGACCGCGAGTCGGTCGAGTTCGTCGCCGGTACCGGCCACCGGCAGCCGCTCGCCGAGATCGCCGGCCATGATGCTGCGGCTGGTCTCGGTCATGGCGTCGACGCGGCGCAGCACGCGGCGCGTCACGAACAGGCCGCCGGCCAGACCAAGAATGACGACGATGGCCACCGACCAGCGCCCGGCGTCGAGCACGATGTGGTAGAGCCGCTCGCGCTCGTCGAGATCGCGGCCGACCAGCATGCGGAAGCCGCCGGGAAGCTGGAACACCCGCACCAGTGCATGATGATCGGGATGGTCTTTGTCCTTGTCTTCGGCCTCGTCGAGACGGCGGTAGCTGGTCTCGGCCCAGCCAGGAGTGTCCAATGTTCCGGGCTGCAGCGCCGTCACGTTGCCTGCCAAGGCCTCGCCGGAGAATGTCGTGACCAGATAGAGGCTGGAGCCCGGCCGGCGCGCCCGCTCGTCGACGACGATCACCAGCCGCCTGATGCCGCCCTGCCGGTACTGCTCCGACAGGCCGGTGATCTCGGCATTGACCGTGTCGGTGATCTGTTCGGTGATCAGACGGCGGGTGTTGAGCGCGAAATAGCCGAGCAGAAAGGCCGCGAACAGCGCGAACACCGTCAGATAGACCAGCGTCAGCTTGAACGTGGTGGTGCGGAAGAGTTTACCGAGCGCCGTCACGGATCATGTACCCCGTGCCGCGAATAGTGTGCAAAAGCGGCTGGGAGAAACCTTTATCGATTTTCGAGCGCAAACGCGAGATGTGAACGTCGATCACGTTGGTTTGCGGGTCGAAATGATAATCCCATACGTTTTCCAGAAGCATGGTGCGGGTCACCACCTGACCGGCATGCTGCATCAAATATTCCAACAGGCGAAATTCACGCGGCTGCAAGGTGATCTCGTCCTCGCCGCGGCGCACGGAGTGAGAAAGCCGGTCGAGATGCAAATTGCCGACGCGCAATTCGGTTTCCTCCTTGCTGCCGCCGCGGCGGCGCGCCAGCACTTCGATCCGCGCCAGCAGTTCGGAGAAGGAATAAGGTTTCGGCAGATAGTCGTCGCCGCCGGCACGAAGACCTTTGACGCGGTCGTCGACCTGGCCGAGCGCCGACAGAATCAGCGCGGGCGTCTCGATGCCCTTGGCGCGCAAGGTCCCGATAACCGCAAGGCCATCGAGCTTCGGCAGCATGCGGTCGACGATCAGGACGTCGTATGGCGTATCGAGCGCCCGCGCCAAGCCGTCCTCGCCGTCATGCGCGGCTTCCGCGACGTGGCCGACCTCGCGAAACGCCTTGACCAGATAGTCGGCCGCGTCGCGGTCGTCCTCGATGATCAGAAGCCGCATGGTGACCCGATCCGGTTGCGCATCGCCCGACCGGCCAGCCGCGCGTTGCCCGTAATTCCCCACATAAGTAGGCATCGGTTACACCATTTCCAGGCGATTCGGCGGCGTTCTGACAGCAGCGCGTCGAAACGGTCCGGCCAATCGTTATAAAATACGTCGCCTCGCTATTCGCGGTCCTGCCGCAAGCTCATTGGCCTCGCAGGTCGCTTCCCCACACTGGTCTCGTCCGCGTCGTACGCGAGGGGGTAGCGGGACTGGCCCGCCACCCCCTCTACGACCCCACCCCAGCGGGGGCGACGGTTGCCAGGGTGAAGCTCGGTCGCCAGCGTTCGCCGTGAGGCGCGTTGGCGGAATAAAAAGCCGGGACGGGCACGAGGCCCGTCCCGTTGAGGCTGCACCGCTGGCGAGGGCGACGGTTGCCGGCGATGCATCCCCAATTGGAAATTTCAAATTCAGCCATTGCCGACCGGCAGCGCGACGAAACGGGTGTTGTCGCCCTTCTTCACGCGCAACAGGACGGTGCGCTTGCCGCCGGTCCTGGCGCCGGCGATCGCGCTGCGAACGTCGGCCGGCGTCGAGACCGATTTGCCGGCGACTTCAAGAATAACGTCGCCGGTGGCGAAACCCTGGTCGGCCGCGGCGCCGGAGGAATCGACTCCGGTGACCACGACGCCTTCGGCGCCGGCGCCGGCGACACGGGCGGCGGGCGCCAGCGTCAGGCCGAGCTTGCCGATGTCGACGCCGTTGCCGTCATTGCTGTCGGTATTCACGCGCGCCTCTTTGCTGTTCGGCAGTTCGCCGAGCGCGAGCGTCACCGTCTTCTCGGCGCCCTTGTGCAAGATCGTGAGCTTGACGTTGGACTTCGGCGGCAGCGCGCCGATCTTCTTGGCGAGATCGCGGGCATCCTTTACTTCGTCGCCATTGACGGCGGTGATGATATCGCCGGCCTCGATACCGGCCTTCTTCGCCGGGCCGTCGGCCTGCGGTTCGGCAACCAGCGCGCCGGTCACTTTCTTGAGGCCAAGGCTGTCGGCGATGTCGGGTGTCACCGGCTGGATTTGAACGCCGATCCAGCCGCGCGTCACCGTGCCATGATCCTTGAGCTGGGCGACGACGGTCTTGACGGTGTCCGACGGGATCGCGAAGGCAATGCCGACCGAACCACCCGAGGGCGAGAAGATCGCCGTGTTGACGCCGATCACGTTGCCTTCGGTGTCGAAGGTCGGCCCACCCGAGTTGCCCTTGTTCACCGGCGCATCGATCTGGATGAAATCGTCATAGGCGCCGGCGCCGATGTCACGGCCGCGCGCCGAGACGATGCCGGCGGTAACGGTGCCGCCGAGGCCGAACGGATTGCCGACCGCGATCACCCAGTCGCCGATACGCGGCGGGCTGCCTGCGAGATTGACGTAAGGGAACGAGCCGCCTTCGACCTTGATGAGAGCGAGATCGGTGCGCGGATCGGTGCCGATCACCTTGGCGGTGTGAATCTTGCCGTCGTCGGTGGTGACTTCGACGCTCTCGGCCTTTTCGACAACGTGATTGTTGGTCACGGCATAGCCGTCGGCCGAGATGAAGAAGCCCGAGCCCTGACCGGTGATGGTGTTGCGGCCACCGCGCGGACCGCGCTGCGGCGTCCGGCCCTGGCCCTCCTCACCGTTCGGCATGCCGAAGCGGCGGAAGAATTCGCGCAGTTGCGGCGGCACGTTTTCCATGTTTTCGCCGCCGAGGCCGGTGGTCTGCGAACCGCCATCGACCTTGACGCGCACCGACATGACCGCCGGCTTCACCTTGGCGACGATATCGGCAAAGCCGATCGGGGCCGGCAACTTGCGCGCCTGCTCGGTCAGGTTCTGCGCCATCGCGCCGGAATAGCCGCCCTGCGGATTGAGGCCGGGTGCGATCACCAGCGCGGCGGCGCCGAGGCTGGCAATCGTGGTGGCGAGCAGAATGACGCGGCGCGCGGACAGCAGGCGTCGCTTCTGTTCAGGCTGGGAGTTTTGCGGCGGCTGGGGAGCGGGGGCAATGCTCGGGTTCATCGGGAAATCTCCATCTCAATTCGGGAGGCGCGCCAGCGCGCCGTTTCGAACGTCAAGATGGGGGGATGAGCCTTACAGCGTCCTGTCGGGGGGATTAAACTTTGGTAAGGTGGGGAAAAGGTATTTGGTTCGAAAGAAAAGGTATTTGGCTTGAAATATGTGGCGCAAAGGCGCTTGCGTCAGCCGTCGAGTCCCATGCTTTTGATCAAGTCGCCAAGCTGGCGCAATTTATCGGGCTCGCCGGCCAGCGCCTTTCTGGCGTCCGCGGCGGCGGCGTTCGCCTTGTCACGTTCGCCGAGAACCAGATAGGCGCGCAGCAGGCGCTGCCAGCCTTCGAGATCGCGACCGTCTTCTTTAAGTTTATCGGCGAGGCGGGCCACCATGCCGCGGATCATGTCGCCGCGGTCTTTCTCGTTCATGCCGCCCGCGGCGGCAATGTCGGCGGCGTTCGGTCCTGGCGTCGCCGCGATCGGCGGCAGAACCGCGACAGGCGGCGCGGCGCCGATGCGCGTCAAGGCTTCGCGGACCACCGGTACCCAGGGCGCATCCGGCGGCCCGGCCTTGAGCATGTCTGTCCAGATCGCCGCCGCTTTCGGTTTGTCGCCATCCTGCTCGGCGGCGATACCGGTGTAATATTTCGATTTCAGTTCGGCCGGGTCGAGCGCCAGCGCACGATCGAACGCGGCCTTGGCCTCGACCGTGATCACGCCATTCGCCGCCGCCGCCACTGCCTCGCCGAGATCGGCCTGCCGCTCCGCGGTTTCGCCGGCGAGCGCGAGCAGCCGGCGGCGCGCCATCACCGCGTCGGCAAAACGACCGAGCCGCAGATAGACCGGCGCCACCACTTCGTAGCCGCGCGCATCGTCCGGATTGCGCGCGAGATGCGCCTCGACCTGACTGACCAGATTTTGAATCGAGGTATCCTGCGGCAGGGTGCGACCCTGCGTGGCTGACGGCCGGTCGGCCATTTGCGGCGAACCAAGCGCGAGATAGATCGCGGCCGCGCCGAGCGGCAGCAGCAACAGCCCGGTCAATGCGGTGGCGCGCCGGCGCCAGAGCGGGGACCGATCGCCGGCGATCTTGTCGGCCGCCGCAGCATCGGCGGCGGCGATCAGCCGGCGCGAGACTTCGACCTTGGCGGCCTCCGCCTCAGCCTCGCCGATCAGGCCGGATGCCCGGTCACGGGCGATCTCATCGAGTTGATCGCGATAGACCGCAATGTCGCTGCCGCCGGTGGCAACGCCGCGCCGGCTCAGCGGCCATAGGACGGCGAAAATCGCCGCCGCGGTCATCAGCGCAAATGCGAGCCAAAGGGTCATGCGGCAAATCTATCCACTTTCCCGGCCGGGAAAACAACAGCCGGGCGTGGATACATCAGCCGCGATCGAGGCCGCAATGCGTTGGATCAAATGGATCAATCGATGGAGGTGCCGTCCGGCGGCGATCAGCCGCGCGCCGCCTTGCGGTCGCCGGCAGCGGCGATTTCCGCGGCCTTGCCGAGCTGGGCCGCGTAATCGCGCCCGAACACCGTGGCGCATAGCCGCACCGCCGTGTCGACCTGCGACTGGCGGAAGCTCCGCTCGTTCGGCGTCGCATGACGCAAGGCTTCGAGCAGCCCGCGCGTGGCATTATCGAGATATTGCTGAAGCTCGGAGAAGGTCCGCTGCGTCATTTCGTTGATGGCCAGTTCGCCGGCGAAATGGCGGCAGGTACCGACGAAAGTGACCAGCGCTTCGGTCTCGGTCACTTCGGTCGGATCGAGCGTGCTGTTGGCCCGGATCTCGCCGACGGCGCGCGGCTTCAACAGGCGTCGCACCCGGCCGGGCATCGAGTCGATTTCAAGCCGCAGTGTGTCGCCGATCTGGCTGCGCAAGCCGGACAGAGCCCGGCCCCAGCTTGAGTCCATCGGCATATTTAGTTCCGTGCGCAGGCCCCGCGCGGAATCGTGAATGGTCTTGAGCAGCGCGCCGACCGCGACGCCGCGGCCGCTGCGCAAATCGTCGCGCAATTCGCCAACCTGCCGCTCCAACTCGGACAGGACGATGTTCACCGCCATGCCATAGGGGGTTTCGGCAACGCGCGCGGCCGTGTCGCTGCCCGCCGCCTTGACGCCGAGGCGGATCAGTTGCCAGGGCGCCGACAGGCGGTTCATCACCGTCAACAGCGAATAAAGAAATACCTCGCTTCCCGGCGCAGCGGTTTTCTCGATCAAGGTCTTGCAGTCGTCTAGTTGCTTGGCGGCCAGGTTGCCGACCTGCAGGGGCAGGTTGGCGCCCATCGCGCTCAAACCGTCGCGCGCATTGAGAACGCATTTCAAGGTTGCGACGTCCTCACCGGCGCGTTGGGTGCCGATCTGCGCCAGCATGCGGCGGCGCATCTTGTCGTCGTTATCGGCACTGCGCAGTTGATCGGCCAGCGCCACCGCGACGCGATCCTGGAAGGCCCGGACGAAGTAATTCGCCTTCTCGGTGTCGCCGTCGAGCACCGCCGCGTTCACGATCTTGTCGACCGCCGTCGCGTCGTCCGGAAGAACGTCGCGGCTGATCCAGGTCCACAGCATGTCGAGCGACGAGCGCGAGATGCGGCCGAGATGGCGGTGCTGGCCGGGATCGTCGACCAGGAACGGTTCGAGCGGTTTGAAAAACAGCCGGGCGCTGTGGCCGACGCGCGGCGCGCCTTCGCGCTGGTCGCGGGCGAGGCGCCGCAATTCCTGCAACACCAGATCGGCCGAGCCCAGCTCTTCGCCGCGCAACAGCGTGCGCTCGAACTCGGCAATCAGCATCGACCGCGCTTGCGGCGATAGCTCGCGCAAGAACAGTTGCAGCCGTTCAATCCTGTCGGCGCCCGCCATCGCCGGCTCTGCCCGCGTTTGAATTTACACGGACTTTGATACCTCGCGCTGCGTTAAGAACGCATTAAGGATGCCGTTCAAAATCTAGAGCCTCTCCGGCTTTGATAGAATCAAAGCCGGGGCTTTAGTCTTTTGTTTTGTCGCGTTTTCTTCACGCGAACCGGCGCCCACTTCGCTCGAAAACGCTCTAGCTTAGCGGCGTCCAGGTTCCATCCGGGTTGCGGCAGGCGGTGCCGCGCGCGGTCTGCGGCCGGCCATCGATATAGATGGTGTGGGTGAAAGACCGGCAATCATGCCCCCTTTCCTGATAACTGGGGCCCGGCACGATGGTGCCATAACGCCCGGAATCCGGGTTTTTCCATGAGACCGGCGCGCCGGACGGGCTGCGCTCAAGGGCGTCCATCAGGGCCGCATAAGCCCGCCTCTTGTCTTCGTCGTCGAGGGAGGCGCCGATCCGGTTGCCGATCACGCCACCCAAAAGGCCGCCAATGGCCGCGCCGGCCAGCCGGTTGCCGGTGCCGCCGCCCGCCACGGCTGCGCCAAGAAGCGCACCGGTGCCGGCCCCCAGCAGGGTGCCGGTGTTTTCACGCGGGCCGGGGCCCGAGCCATCCGGACTACCGGCGCAGGCGGCCAGCTACAGGCCCGCTACGGCGATGGCGACGAATTTGAGCGCGGACATTGCAACCCCCGGAAATCGACACATTAAACGGACTGACCCGCCGAGCGGCGGAACTTGAAGTCTATCGAAACGGGAGGATTGGGGCAAAAGTCCGGCGTCAGGCCCCTCACCCCGCCGGTAGCACCAGTTCCGCGCGCAGGCCACCCAGCGGCGCGGTGCCGAGCTTGAGTTCGCCGCCATAGAGCGCTGCCAGTTCGACCACAATCGACAGACCCAGCCCCGAGCCGGGCTTGGTCTCGTCCAGCCGGCGGCCGCGCCGGCCGGCCTGTTCGCGTTCCGATGCCGACAGGCCGTGGCCATCGTCATCGACCACGAAACGCAGCACATGGTCGTCGCCCGTTGCCGCGCGCTTTTCGCGCATCACCTCGATGGTCACGTGCGAGGCCGCCCATTTGCAGGCATTGTCGACCAGATTGCCGATCATTTCTTCGAGGTCGGCGCGCTCGCCGCGAAAGCGCATGTCCTCGCCGCCACGCACCTCGATGACGATCGCGCGGTCGCGATGGATCTTCTCCATGGTGCGCGCCAAAGCTGTCACCACTGGCGTCACGTCGGTCACCGAGCCGATCACGGTCAGCCGCGCCGCCAGCCGCGCGCGCTCGAGATGGCGCGTGACCTGATCGCGCATGATCGCCGCCTGCTCCAGAACCTTGAGCGCCAAGGGATCGTCGCCGCGCGCATTGGCCTCGTTCACCATCACCGACAACGGCGTCTTCAGCGCATGCGCGAGATTGCCGACATGGGTGCGCGCGCGTTCGACGATTTCCTTGTTGGCGTCGATCAGTGCATTGGTCTCCCGCGCCAACGGGTCGATCTCGACCGGAAATTGCCCGGCGAGACGTTCGGCCGCGCCGGCGCGAATGGCGGCGAGGCTGTCGGTGATGCGCTTGAGCGGCGCCAGACCGAAGCGAACCTGAAACATGGTGGTGAGCAGCAGCACGGCCGCCAGAATTGCAAAGGTGACGGCCAGAGCCTGATCGAACGAGCGCGTTTCGCCGCTGATCTCGGCCGCGTCGCCGGCGACCACCACGAGAAAGTGGCCCTCCTCGCCAAGGTCGATGTTGCGCTCGACCAGGCGCAAGCGCTGATCTTCCGGTCCTGTGGCGTAACCCTGCCGCGAACCGTCGGCGCCGGCGGCGACGCCGAGGTCCTGCAAGCGCGGCAGCCCGCCGTCCCACAGCGAGCGCGACGCGCGTACCTCGCTCCTGCCCGGATCGAGCCGTGTCACCTGCCAGTACCAGCCCGACAGCGGCAGTTCGAACAACGGCTCGCCGAGCGCCGGCGCGGCCCTGTCGCTGCTCTCGTCGGGCGACGCGACATCGGCGACCAAGGTGCGCAGATAGACACCTAGCCTTCGGTCGAAGGCGCGTTCCACCGCCTGCCGGTAAAGCGAGGACAGAACGATGCCGGTGATCAGCAGGATCACCACCGCCCAGGCGGTGGCCGAGACGAACAGGCGCAGCGCGAGCGAGTTGGCGCGCATGGAGGATTATGACCCCGGCGGCGTCAGCATATAGCCGAGGCCGCGCACGGTCTGGATGATGTCGACGCCGAGTTTCTTGCGGATACGCCCGACGAAGACCTCGATCGTATTTGAATCGCGGTCGAAGTCCTGGTCATAGAGATGCTCGACCAGTTCGGTGCGCGACACGACGCGGCCATTGTGGTGCATCAGATATTCGAGCAGCCGATATTCGTGGCTGGTCAGATTGACGCGGTTGCCGTCGACCGAGACGCGGTTGGTGCGCGTGTCGAGCCGCACCGGGCCGCAGGTGAATTCGCTCTTGGCGTGACCGACGGAACGGCGCAGCAATGCGCGCAGGCGAGCCAGCACTTCCTCGAGATGAAACGGCTTCGCCACATAATCGTCGGCGCCGGCGTCGAAGCCCTGCACCTTGTCGCTCCAGCGGTCGCGCGCGGTCAGCATCAGCACCGGCATCATGCGGCCGCTGCGCCGCCAGGATTCCAGCACGGATATGCCGTCCATCTTCGGCAGGCCGATATCGAGAATGATGGCGTCGTAAGGCTCGGTATCGCCGAGATGATGGCCCTCCTCGCCATCAAAGGCGCGGTCGACCACGTAACCGGCGTCGGTCAGCGCGGTGGTGAGCTGGCGGTTGAGGTCGGGATCGTCCTCGACAACGAGGAGGCGCAAGGGTGGGAACTCCAAAAATTGCGCGGGCGGCTTTATGGCCCGTTGACAGGCTCGCCACTGGCCGCGTCAACGGTCGCGCGGGTCACCTTGCCACTGCGCGCCAGCAGTGTCAGCACATAGACGAGCTTTTCATTGCGATTGCAAAGCTCGGCCCGGACGACTTCGGCCCGGAGGCCACGCTCGCGCAGCGACTTGATGGCGATGGCCAAAGGCACGGCCTTGTTGCCGGCCACCGCGGCGCGCTGCTCGGCCCGGTTCAGGCAGCCATTGCGGCTGGCTCCGGCCGACTTGTCGACGGCCATGAACCCCTGCGCGCCGGCAGGACCGGTCAGCAAGAGCGCCGCCAGGGCGAAAATAAGCGAAAAAGTGCGGAAAACCGGCATGGCGGGATGTCTAGACGCGCGCCGGTGAACGCGGGCTGAACGGGGAACCAGCCCCGGTATCAGCTCTCAAACCCATCGAACGAGGCGAAATCGTCCAGAGCCGCGCGCGGGGAGCGCCAGCCATTGATGGGCGCGGCCGGGTCCTCATATCCGAGGGCCATGCCGGAATAGATCATCAGATGTTCGGGGAGATCGAGGAAGGACCGCACGGTCTTGTGGAAAGACACCCAGGCCTGTTGCGGGCAGGTGTGCAGGCCGTGACCGCGCGCCAGAAGCGCTACGGTTTGCAGATAGCCGCCAATGTCCGCCCATTGCGCCGCGCCATGCGCTTTCTCACGGGCAAAGAACAAGGCCGCGGGCGCGCCGAAGAATTCATAGTTGCGCGCATATTGCCGGTAGCGCGCCGCCTTGTCGTCGCGCGGCACGCCGATCGACTGATAGAGCCGTTCGCCGACCGTGAAGGCGCGCTCGCGGTAAGGCTCCCCCATCGGATTGGGATAGATCTGGTATTCGACGCCCTCGCCTTTCGGCAATTCGCTCGCCATACGCGGCGCCAGCAACGCCTTCAAGGCGTCGAGCCGTGTGCCGGCAATGGCGTAAACCCGCCAGGGCTGAAGATTGCCGGCCGACGGCGCGCGCGCCGCGCGCTCGACAATGTCGCGCACGGTCTTTTCCGGCACCGGCGTCGGCAGAAAGGCCCGGCACGAATAGCGCGAGGCAACGGCGTCGAAGATGATCATGATATTCTCCGCAACAATCCCGCTATAATGAGGCGGAAAGCCGCGGACGCAAGACTATCATGGCCCAAACAAGCGAACACGGTCGTATTATCGCAGCAGCAGCCAAAACCGCTTTGGCACCGATCGGTTGCGTCCGACGCGGCCAGTCGCGCATCTGGCAGTCCGACCATCGCTATTGGGCTATCAATGTCGAATTCCAGCCAAGCGGCTGGCAAAAAGGGACTTACCTCAATATTTTTGTCGCCTGGCTTTGGAATGTGACTCACGGTTACGATTTTTCATATCGGGCTGGCTTTTTTCATTCCCTTTGAAACTGTCGAGCAATTTACGCCGCCAATGATCGAACTGGCGGCCGTTGCCGCGGTGGAGGTTCAAAAAGTCCGAGAAAAGTTCAAATCGTTTTCCGACATTTCGGTCCATATTAAAGCCAACAATAGGCGCGCCGCATGGCCGGGCTTCGATGCTGCCATAGCCTGTGGGCTCGCTGGCGATATTAATGCCGCTCGGCAATATTTTGATCAGGTCGAGGCGTGGAATGCCGATGCGTACCCTTGGCAAAAAACAATTAAAATAGATGCAATTATGCTTGCGGCGCTGCTCGATCGTCCGAGACATTTTCGAGACGCAGTCGTGGAATGCATCGCTCGGCGCCGCCAACTCATGCGCCTGCCGCCCGACCCGCATTGCCTCGATGAACTGGATTCCACAGCAGCGCCATAACGCGACCAATATTTCTCCGAATGCGATAGCCTTTAATTGTCGCGCCACGATTCACCTGCAGTTCGATGATCGGCACTCCAATTCCGACGCCGGTTTTTTCTCTAAGCTCTCGTACTCTTGCCGCAGTTAAAACGGCACCGCCGGTTTTCACGTCATAAATTGCGATGATATCGCCAACATCATTACGGAGAATGACATCGGTGCGGACGCTGCCTGGCTCTCCATAGTCGGCGGTTCATTTATCAAAAAAACTGTGCTCCACGTCGCTTGGCGCAATACCCGGAATTCCCTGCGCCCTAACTTGATTGGCAAAGTCAACATGAACGGCCGTGCCGTACACCGAAGGGGTCCAATCACGAATAAACTCTACGCGAGCCATCGCGTCGCCCAACGTCTCACTCAGCTTCTTGGTGGTATCATCGATCGTAGATATCCCCGTAAGGGCGCGGGAGTAGTCAATCGTGACACTTGTTCGTGAACCGACAAATTCGATATCGAAGACGCCATTCGAATGCGAATCCGTATCGCTTTCATCTGTCGATACATGGACGCTTCCGGTATTTTCATCGGCGTAAAGCCTCTCTGACCCACCGATGCCTCCACTTCCGGTTCCGGTTCCTGACTCGCTATCCCCACCTTCGGTCGTCCATTGACCGCCGTCGCGCGAGCCCGCAGGGACGCGGGCCTGGTCGGGCCGGTATTTTGTCCGCCACCGAAGATAGGCTGACATTAGAAGACTGAGTTGCGCATGTCGAATGGCAGGCGTTAAGTCGCCTGTAAAATACCGCGACATCATCGAACATTCTTTCATGATTGGAACGAGAGACGCCCTACTTCCTTCCCAAAATCCTCGCCACCTTCTCCAAACTGCGCCCGCCGAAATAGGCGGTGAGCACGATCATCGCCCATTGTGCGACGTCGCCGGAAAGCGCGTCGGTCGCGCCGAGCCCCAGCACCTTGTCCCAGACCACGACCTTCCAGACGTAGATGATGAACGCGAAAGCAAACAGCGGCCGCGGCAGCGCCGTGTACCAGCGGCCCTGCTCGGCGAACACAACCTGTGTCGCCAGTTCGCGCTCGCGCTGCTCGACGCCAAGTTCGCGCGCGGCCAGGTCGGCGGCGATCTTTTCCGATGTATTGTCCGCCGACAGTTTGGCGCGATAGGCGTCGACAGCGGCCTTGGCAAATGGCCCGCCAAGCAGATTGCCGAGCCAGCCGAGAATGGCGCCGGCCATTCTAGCGGTCCACCGTGCGCCGCCGCGCCAGTTCGGTGATCAGGCCGATGGCGATGACATAATACGGCACGAATTTCGGTTGCAGCACCGACTGAATGGCGGCGCTGACATTCGGGTCAGCCAACAACGACTGCCCGGCCATCAGCACCAGACCGGCGACCGCGACCACGCGCGCCCACAGGATGGTGACGGAATGTTTGAATGACGCCTTGATCTGGTCCCACATGACTCTTGCTCCTTTGAAAATGAAATTGCGGCGCGCGAAACGCGCTTACGCGACCGCGACCTGCTGCCGCTGTTGACGCCACTGCCAGAACAGCCAGCCGCCGACCGCGAGAGCCAGCGCGGCAACGGCGATCGCCGCGACCATCCACGCACCGGCGCCCGACGCATGCGCCTGCTGCGCCGCCGCCGCGCCTGCCGCTGCGATCGCGCCGACCGAGCCCTGCTGCGCGCCTTTGGCCACTGGCACGGCGCCCTTGCCAGCCGCCGGCGCAGTTGCCGCTTCGCTCTTCACCGGCAAACCCGTGGCGAGCGCGAGCGAATAGGCTTTGACCTCCGCGACGCGCCGGCCCCAGCCTTTGCCGAACACATCCCAGGTCCTCAGGCTTTGCAGAAAACGCAGGCGCTCGTCGCAGATCGCCGCGACAAGCACTTTCGCATTGGCCGCGTTCGCCGCCGCGATCACCGCGTCATTGGCGACACTGGTATTGTCGACGAGCTTGAGACAGCGCCGCAGCACCTTGCCGCTCCGGCCGCAGCCGGAATTCACGCCGTAATCGAAGATGGCGTAATCGACGCCGGCCGGCAGGTCGTCGCAGCGCTGCGCGTCCCAGTATTTGGCGCGGTAGATCTGCCTGGCCTCGTCAAGCGTCATCGCCTTGACGTCGGCGGCGGTCGCATTCAGCTTCACGTATTTGCGATAGTCGACAATCGTGATGCCTAAATTGGTCGGCCCGCCCGGATCGGACGGGTGATTGGTGTAGCCGCCTTCGTGCAGCAGCAGACGCCGCAGCGCCTCGTCATAGCTCGCTTTTGTCATTGTCAGCTCCAGTAGAGATAGACGTCTTGCAGCTCGAAATTCTTGTTATTCGCGCTGGCGCATTTCCATTTCATCGACGTGCCCGACGGCTGCGATGAAATGGACAGCGCGGCGCTTTCGTAGACGCTGACGGCGTTGACGGTGAAGCGCTTGGTCATGCTGAACGCGGTATAGGTGGTGCCGCCATCGCGCGAGACGGAAAAGACGACGTCGGTATTGAGAGCGATGCTGTCGATTTCCTTCACCCGCGCCACCAGCTTGGCGCTGACCGGCACGGTCAGCGCGGTGAGCGCGGTCGAGGTCACCGTGACGTTGCTGAGCGTTGAATTGCCGGACACGTTGAAATCGGTGAGGCTCATCATCACGCCGATGTTGTTGACGGCCCCGAGAGCAATGCCCCAATAGCGCGCGGTCACGTTCGCGGTCTTGGTGAAGTCGCCGGTACCGGACGCATAATTGAAAGTGCTGTCGTACAGCGTCCAGGCCGCGTTATCGTCGGAATAGACGATCGAGATATTGTTGTTCGCGCCATTGGCCGACAGATTCTTAATCGTCACCGATGTGACCGCCAGGCTCGAGCCCAGGTCCTTTGACACGAAGACGCGCTGGGACAGTGTCTGCCCGGTCTGGTTACCCCAGCCGCTGATGGTGGTGCTGGTGCCGGCGCTGTTATCGTCAAGAACGCTCGCGGCCGATGTCCCGCTAAAGCCGCTTTTGTAGGCCGACGTTCCCGACAGAAGTCCCGGCAGAGCGGCCGGCTTCAGCAAACCGGCCGTGCCGCTGTCCAGGTTGGTTGCACCGCCGGTGTTGACAAAGGTCAGCGCGTCGAAACTGTCGGCGAAACGATTGCCGCCGTCGCCGAGGAATTGGCCGACATTGGCGGCATCGGCGATCGCCAGCGCCATTTCGGCCAGGACCAGTTCGAGATCGGCTGGCGCATTGCCCGAACCGCCCGATGACGCGGCGGCGACAAGGCGCCAGCGGCTCGACGTTCCGTCGTACCAGATCGACGCCGCCTGGCTCGCCGTGATCGTGACATCGCCGCTGAACGCGAAACGGTTGGCCGCCGAGGAGCCGCTATTGGCGTTTTGCAACGTGATCGCGTTTGAGCCAACATTGACCAATGTCAGCAGACTGCCATTCGCGCCGGCGGCGAGACCGGTGATGTTGTGGCTGGCATCGCTGCTCAGGCGCAAGACGGCCGCGCCGCTCAGCCCGGCCGGACTGTAGTCATTTTGATTGGCGGTAATCTGCGCGGGCGAAATGACGCCGTTCAAATAAATCCCGGCATTGAATTTCGCCGCGCCAGTCGTCTTGTCCAGCACCAGCGCATCGACCCAGGCCGAACCGTCGGGCGACACCTTGAAATGAAAATCGTCGTCGCCGGTCAGCCCGATCTCGGCGCGGCCGGAATAATTGTCCTGCAACAGAAAGGACAGCGTCTTGGCAGCGCTTTCCTTGCTGAGCTTGTAGCGCAGGTTGCCGTCGCCGCCCTCGGCCACGGTCTTGGCAACGAACAAGGTGTTGTTGAGTTTGGCGCTCAACGGATTGGTGCTGTCGGCCGTGGTGCCGACGCCGACAAGCGTCATATTGTTGAGCGCGGTGGGCGTCAGCGCGTCGATCGCCGACACCCAGGCGCTGCCGTCCCATGCGAGCAGCACGCTTTCATCTACCACGTAGGCGAGCCAGCCGATGCGCGGCGTCGAGAATTGCCAGACGCCATCCTGCCAGGCGGCGATGGCGTTGACGTGAGAAGCCCAGGCGCCGGTCGCGCCGGTCTTGACGATCCAGCGCTGGCCTTCGGCGGGCGAGCCCGGCGGCGCGGTCAAGTCGCGGTCGAGCACCGCGAGTTGCACCAACGTATCGAGAACGCGCAGCGCCTCGTTGTGCGTCACATGTTTCTGGGCCTGGCTACCCTCGATGCAGGGCAAAGCCAGGTTGGCAGTATCGGTCATGGCTGTTTTCTAATGGCGCATTATTTTGTGTTTCGCGCATAGATTGTGCTGTCGAAATTGGTTAGTCTGGCGGCTCCATCGTGGGGGCCTGCCATGGGCGACAACTGGTTCGGGACCGAAGGCACGACGCCGGACGACCGGCGTTATGCCGGCTCGCGCTTTGCCGACGTGCGCGAGGCGATTTTCGCGCAGCCTTATCAACGGGTCTGGGGCGCGCCGGATGCCTCGCCGCTGCCGCGTTATCAGGTCGCCTTGAAAACTCTGTTGAGCGGCCTGTTGCGCTGTGGCGCGCCATATCAGTTTCGCGCCGCCACCAAACGCGCCGTCGATTCAAACGCCGATCTGCGCTGGGGCGCCGGCCAGGAAGGCTATCGCCGCCAGCTGCATCCCAACGGCATCGCGCTCACCGGCCTGTGGCAGATCGCCGCCGAGACGCCCTATTCCGGCTACTTCGCCAAAGGCAGCCGCGCCCTCATCGTTACGCGCTATTCGACCTGCTGCACGGAAACGCGGCGCGGCTACACCCGCTCGCTGTCGATGGTCGGCAAACTGTTTCCGACGACCGACCCCGAGCATGCCGAGCCGCTGCGCACCGCGAACTTCATCGCCCAGCAGGATATCGGCGGCGACGACACGGATTTCATCAACGACGCCGAGATTCGCAATGCCGGCGACGTCACCGCGTTGCGGCGCGGCACCGGCATCTGGGGCTTTCTGGTTACCGGCATCGTCTTTCAGAACGTCGACACCATGCCGGCGGTGCGTCAACTTTATCCGATCGCCGAACTCGGCAAGCCGGCTGACACGCATACAACCGCGCCGCAATTCATGCGCCTCTTGGTCGCCGCCGATCAGCCCCGCATTCCGGGTGAGCGGCTCGATTTCCACGATGAAGTCATGGCGCAGATCTACGATCGCGGCGACCCTAAGCCGAAACGCAAACTCGTCTTCAACATCGAAGTCACCGACGAGGGCGAAAGCCACGGCCCGCAGGCGCGGCTGCGCTGGACCTTCCGAAACTGGCGGCGGGTCGGCACCATCACGCTCGACCGCGCGGTGGCGTCATACAATGTCGACCATGTGCTGCACTTCAATCATCCGACCTGGCGGCGCGACCGCGACGATCCGAGGTCGGCAACGCGCGTGAACGGCAAGAAGGTCACCTGAAGCGTTACACGATCAGCATCCTCTCCGCCGTAAAGCCACGCCCAACCGTCGCCGACAGTTGAACGACGCGCAGGCTCAAACTTGTCTGCGTCGCGCCGAAGTCGGCCATCTCGTCCGCTGCCGCGTAAAGCACCGACGGCGCCGTGGCGCTCAGCGTCCGCAGCACTGTCGAGCCGGACAGGATATCGACTTCGTAGCGTTCGCTGTCCTCGCCGAGCGGCACCTCGCCAGTCCAGCTGTCGCCATCGATGCGCGTGCGCCTGATCCAGGACAGCGCGACGCCGCTGCCGTCGCGCACGGCTTTCACATTCGCCGGCGCCAGCGGTCGCAGCGCGGTCGCGCGCGGCGTCGCCTCCAGCGCCAAAGCCGAGGCATCGCCGATGTCGCGGCCCGCCGCGACGACGCGCAACGGCAACGTTCGCTCCAGCGCCGCGATGCCGCTCGCGACCGTAATGACCTGCTGATCGAGAAGGACGAAGGCGCTGCCGGCTGCCAGCGCCGATGTCATCGCCCATTCGCTGCCAGCCTGGCCGCGCAGCAGCCTCGACACTGTATATTCTCGCTCGCCGGTCAGCTCCGCATTGGCGAACTGGATCACCTCCCAGGCACCGTCGGCATTGCGCAGCGCCGCGACGTTGGCTCCCGCCAGCACAGCATTGTCGGATGCCGACGCTAGCGCGCCGCCATAAAGCTTGACGCGGAAGCTTAGCCGTTGCCAGCGCCCGGTCGGACCGGCCGGCAATGTGTCGAGCGTTTCGCCGACAGTCGCCGGCGCCTGCGCCTGAGCCGCGCGGCTGTAGCTTGTTCCGTCGCTCGACGCCCACACGGCCATCGCGCCGGGCCATGGATCGGCAAAGACCGCCAGCCGCGCCAGCGGCGTCGGCTGCTCGGCGTTCAGGGCCGGCAGATCGAGCAGCAGCGCATGCGCAGGACCAAGCGCCACGGGCACGCACGCGGTCCGGCGGCGCGGCGCCGCCACGCTGACATTGAACACTTCCGGATCGATCGAGCGCGCCTTCATCGCGCGCGCTTCCGCGTCAGATATTTCCGCGATTTCGATCAGCCGCCGCCGGCCGTTGACGGTCAATCCCGCGACATCGCCGGGCGCCAGCGACAGCCGGCTCAACGGCAGCGCGAACTCCGCGCTCTCGCGGCCGGCCCACAGATCCTGGAGCCAGGTCTCGGTGCGCCGCTCGACCCGCACGTCACCGCACACGATGGCAATGTCGGCATGTGCGCGGCGCGTCGACAGTCCGACCAGCCGCCGCGATGTCGCGGTGGCGCGCTGATAGTCGGTGGCGATTTCCGTGTAACCGATCGATACTTCACGCGGCAGGTCGCTTTCCTGAGCCCGGGTCAGCCGCGCCGGCGCGGCGTCATCCGGCAGCACCAGATCGTCCTCTTCAAGTTCGATCACCGGCGCGCCGCCGCGCTGACGAAAGCGCAAGCTACCGTCCTGCTCGACGGCGTCGAAGGTGAAGGCGAGCGCCAGCGGATCGAGCATGGCGCGCGGCGCCATCGGCCGGTCGACGACATAGCCGTCCGGACCTTCACCAAGATCGTCAGTATTGGCGTCGGTGACATCATTGTCGGCGAGGATCGCCGACACCAGCCCGTCGAGCGGCGCTGAGCCGAGCCGCCCGGTCAGCCAGTGTCCGGTCTCCCAGTTGGCCGCGTCGCTCCACACATCGCTCGCCGCCGGAAACACCGGATAAGGCCGCGCGTCCCAGGTCCACAGATGAATAGTGTCGGCTGCGATCATGCGTCCGTCATAGACGGTCGACACTGGATTGAGCGCCGCCTCGCCAAATTCCGGATCGAACGCGCCCAGCACCGCTTCGAGAAAACGGCGCTGGATGAGATCGTCGCGCTTGCCGGTCGAGAAATGCGGCAGACCCGCTTCCGACGATTTCGGATCGGGAAAGGTGCTCGGCTGATTAGCGCCCTTGTCGACCGCCGGACATCCCAGTTCGGTCAGCCAGATCGGCTTGCTCTGCGGCACCCAGGCGGTCGGACTGCCCAGTTCGACGCCGCCGACGCGCTCGTAATGCGCGTGCTGCCAGAAATTCCAGATGTCCTTTTGCCGGAACACCCACGGCTTACCCAGGCCGTCCGTGATAGCGCTGCGCGTCTGCGCGGCGCGCGCCGCATCGTCGGCGTAGTACCAGTCATAGGCTTCGCCGCTGTTGAGATGGCCGGCGAGATAGTCCTTGCGATACGGACTGTCGCTGAGCGCACGGTCGAGCGCATTGGCGTCGTCGCGCCAGTCCGACAAAGGGGCATAGTAATCGATGCCGATGCAATCGATGGATGACGACGCCCACAACGGATCGAGCGGAAAGCGCACTTCGCTCGCGCCGCTATCGACGACATGGGCACCATATTCCGTCCAGTCGGCGCCATACGTAACGACAGTATCGCCGCCGACAATCGCCTTCACCTCCGCGGCCAAACTCACCAGCGCGTTGACCGCCGGATAGACACCTGCGCTAGAGCGCAGGCGCGTCAGTGCGCGCAGCTCCGAACCGATGAGAAAGGCATCGACGCCGCCGGCGCTTTGCGCCAGCGCCGCGTAATGCAGAATCATATTGCGGTAGTTCCACGCATCCGCGCCGCCGCTGAAAAAGGCGTTGACCTGCTCCGCCGCGCTCCCCGTCCCGTCCGGCGTGCCCGCCTGCCCCGGCGCCGGGTCGCAGGTGATGCGGCCGCGCCATGGATAGACCGGTTGCGAGCCTGAGCCGGTATAGGGATCGCTCAAGCTATTACCCTGCGCGATATCCATCATCAGGAATGGATAAAGCGTCACTTTCAATCCGCGCGCTTTCAGCTCATCGATCAGATCGACGACGCTTTGATCGGATGGCGTGCCGCCGAAGGCGGCGCGGCCGTCGATGGTCGACACGACATAGGCGCCGGCGCGGTCGACGCCGGCGACATTCCACGTCGCGCCATGAGTCGACTTGACCGCACTATCAATGCCCGGCCGCACGCGGCATTGCCCGCAACGCAGATCGTCGCCGAACCAGGCGACGACAATGGCGACGCGATCGAGATGCGGCACCACCGCCTGCAATTCGTCGAGCGAAGCAATCACGTCGGACGCGGCGAAAGTGACATGCCGGTTTTCGGGCCCGGATTGTCCGGGGCCAAGCACCTGGACGACGGTTCCCGGCGCGTAACCGAATTCGGTCGTGCCCGAAATCAATGTCACCGCGCGCGTCATCTGCTCAAGCTGACCGACCGGCCGCACCACCTCGAACGATAATTGCGGAATGCGGTTGCCGAAATCGGCGAGCGGCAGCCGCTCGAACACGACATAAGCCAGCCCGCGATAGGCCGGCGCCTGGCCTTCCTTGGCGACGATCAGCGGATCGGGCGTCTGCGCCTCGTCGCCGGTGTAAGTGCGAACCGTCAGGCCCGACAAATCGAGCGGCTTGCCGTCGGCCCAGACCCGGCGCACCGCGCCGATTGGCCCTTCGCACAAGCCAACCGCGAGATTGCCGAAGTAGGAATAGGTCGTGGTCGTCGTGGTCACCGACGAGCCGCCGCCCCCTGTGCTTTTGCCGCCGCCGGTGGTCCCGCTCGTCGTTGAGACGACCTCCTGCAGATTAGTGGCCCAGATCACCTGCCCGGCCAGCCGCGCACGGCCATAAAGGCGCGGGATCGGCGCGCCATCGGTCGAGGCCATCACCGTCAAATAGGAAAGCCGCGGCCCCTCGACCGTGCGTTCACGCCGCGACCCGAACAAGGCCTGATCGATGGCGTTGCCGGCGACCGCGCCGACGATGCGCCCGATGATCGCGCCGCCCGGTCCGAACAGCGATTTGCCCAGCGCTGCGCCGCCGGCTGAGAGAAGAAGGGCTGCCATGGCTCAATTCTGCGTTTATAATGGGGACGAACGTTGGGACGCTCGCCGGATAAAGTGGCGCAACGGACACACGGCAATGCCGGGAACGACTGCAAATAGCCGATGCGTCGCGATCGTCGCGGCCGCGCTCGTCTTGTCGGCTTTCGGCGGTCTGGCCTTGGCCGCCGAGTTCGATCAACCCGCCATCACTGCGTCGCCGACGACCTCGGGTTATTCGGTGCTCACTTACGGCACGCGCAATCCGAATTGCCGGCAATGGACCGACCGCTGCGTCGTTTGCACGATGTTCGGCTGCTCCAATATCGCCATCGCCTGCCAGCCGCGGGACGTGGTCTGCACCGATCCGCCGCCGGAAGCCGGCAAGTAGCCGCCGGCTCAGGCGTCGATGCCCGGAAATCGGAATGCATAAGCGATGCGTCTGCGCCACCACGGCGCCAGCGCCACCTCGGCCACCGCCGCGCCGTCATGCGCATGCACGATTTTATCGGACGCCGTGACAATGGCCGCGTGCTTGGCCGGCAGACCGGCGCGCCAGCGAAACAGCAGCACGTCGCCATCGCCGAACGCATCGCACTCGATAGCGACAAGATGGCGCGCGGCGGCGTCCGCCAAAGCCTCGATGCCGCCGGCCTCCGCCCAATCCGGCGCGTAAGCCGGCGCGCGTTCCGGCTCGTCGCCGATCACGCCGCGCCAGACGCCGCGCACCAGACCGAGACAATCGCAGCCGACGCCTTTGAGCGAGGCCTGATGCCGATAGGGCGTGCCGATCCAGTCGCGCGCTTCCGCGACAATAAGTGAGCGAGAAATCATGATGTCAGCCTTGCAGGCTCGAGCCATCGTTCCCCGGCTCGCCCTGCACCGGATAGCGCACGACGAAATCGTTGCCCGGGATATGCGGGAAGCCGCGGAAGTTGACGACATTGTTGAAACGGTCGTGACAGGTGGCGAAGCGCTTGTCGCAGCCCGCTGTCACGACGAACGTATCGCCTGGCTCGATGGCGTGCGGCATCGCCTGCCACAGATCGAGCGTCACCTCGGACGCCGCGCAATGCAGTTTCACTTCGACCGCGAGGCCAGCGTTAGTGCCGCTTGTAAAGGTGAGCTTGCCGGCGGTGAACCAGCCATCGTCGAATTCGTCGAGACCGCTGGCGCGCAAGGCCGATGTCGCGGTTACTGCCGTCACCGTACCCTCGCCCCGATAGGCCGGCGCGCTGAGATCGATGGCGCAGCGGCCATCGCCCAGATCGGCCGAGCAGCTCGCGGTGTAGAGCCGGCCAGTGTCGGCGGCGAGCTTCTGGCTCAAGCCCTGCATCTCGGCGGTGAACACCGCGCCGTCGCGCCGTACCTCGCCGAGCGTGCCCTTGGCAAGCAGCACGCGCAGCGATGGCTCGCTCCAGTCCACCAGCCACAGCGCGACTCGCGCCGCGTCATAGAGGCCGGCGGCGAGATCGTCCTCGTTGAGCGTGTCGTCGTTAAGCGCGCCGCTGAGTTCGGATGAATCGACAGCGAGCCCGTGCTTCTGCGTCGCCTCGCTGCCGCTCAGGCCGGTGCCGGCGCGGCAGGTGACGTCGTCCAGCGCGATGTCCTCGTCATGGTCGGTGAAGCCTTGCGTCACGCCGTCCTGGCGTTCGATCAGCCAGCAGCGGCACAGAGTTGTGACGCCGCTGTCGAGCTTTGCCTGCAAGGCAAGCGGGATGTTTCGCATTATGTTTCCTGACGCTCCCCGCGAGGGAGCTACGGCTTGATTTCCACCAGGGGAATTTTCGGAATGGCGCCGGCCTCGAAGGCGGACAGATCGACCTCAAGATAATCCGTGTCGAAACGTACCGGCACATCGAACAGAAATCCGGCGGTCACCGCCGCGCTCAGCGGCGGAATGTGCCCGGCGAGAAAGGTCACGATCCCGGTCGTCACATCGACCGTGAAGGCCGAACCCTCGATCAATTCCGTGCCGCCGACCGCGACGCGCACGCTTGCGGCCACCGGCTTCTCGATCCGCCGTCGATAAGGCGCGTAATCGGCGCCGTAAGTCTTGCACAACGCGAACGTCGCCGTTGCGCCGTCGCCATAGCCGATGATCTGGTCGAGGGCCGTCACTGCCGCCTCGGGCGCGGCGGAGGAATGATCGAGTCGGTCGCGCCAGCGAAAGCCATGCAGCCGTCCGCGCCGCTCCTCAAAAAACGCAATCGCCTGCGATAAGGCCGAAAGCGTCTTGACGCCGTAGCCGGCATCGTAGCGTCGCCGTGAATGCGCCCAGCGCGCATTGCGCTCCTCGCGGCCGGAGCCGAGCGCGACGACATCGGTGCGTCGCTGCGGCCCGCCGGCGCTTTTCAGCGCGATGTCGAGCGGAAACAGTATTTCGTGAAAGGCAGTCATCTAGAATCCCCGTTGCCCGCGCGCCACCGCGCGCGCGATCTGGCCGGTGAGGTAGGCTTCCGAGCGGCGGAAGCTGCTCGCATCGGGCGTGACGATCTGCACAGTGATGTTGCCACCCTGCCCGCCGCCCGAGGCGATGCCGAGCCGACCGTCAGGTCCGCGCGACAAAGGCACGATCGCTTCCGGTCCCGCTTCTCCGGCCAGGCCAAGACCGCCGCCGGACAGTGGGAAATAACTCGGCGTATTGATAACGCCGCCGGAGGCGAAGGGCGTCAGATTCTTGATGACATCGCCATCGCCGGTCAGCACGTCGCGAAAATCGCCGGACAAAACCTTGGCCAGCGGCTTGAATGCATTCTGCACGGCGAGATTCGACAGCTTCAGCGCCAGGCCTTTGAGTACGTCGTCGAATTGCTTGCCGCCAATCGTCGCCTGCGCGAAAGCCTTGGTGATGGCGCTGGCGAATTGCGAGGCGCCGATGCCAAGGATTTTGAGGCTTTGACCCGGCGCTTTCGCAGGATCGGGAAGCTGATCCGCCAGCCCTAGCGAGCCGTCGTCGTAACTGAAGCTATCGCTCATCGGGAAACCTCTTCATCAAATCGCCGAATGCCGCGCGATCGAGCGGCGCGCCCCGCCCGCTCACCGCTTCGATCGCGTAGCTGAGTTCGCGCGGCGTCATGCGCCAGAATTGCTCGGGCGGCAGCTTTAGAATGCCGAGCCCGAAACCGATCGCCTGCGTCCACGGGAACGGCCTCATTCGTTTGGCTCACCGAAGGTCGCAGCGATCAACGCGGCGGCGATCCGCACATAGCCTTGCGCGCCGCCGTCGACCGCCAATTGCGCGACCTCGTCGTCGCTCACGGCTTCGCCCGCGCCGCGCAGGCCCGCGCCGATGATACGGGCAAGATCGCGCGCCTTAAGCCGGCCGGTGCCGAAGCGTTCGGTCAGCGCCACCAGATCGGAGGCCGCGAAGGCGTCCTCCAGTTCGGCCAGCGCGCCGAGCGTCAGCACCAACGTGCGTTTGACGCCGCCCAGCTCGGCCTCGATCTCGCCGCGGTATTTGTTCGCCATCGTTACGCCGCCGTGAAGGTTTGTTCGCCGGCCGATTCAAGCGCGACGTCATAGGTGACTTCGCCATTGTGCTCGCCGGCGAATTCCAGATTGGTGATCTGATACGGCCCCTGCACTGTGCCGAAATCGGGAATGACGATCTGATAGTTCTTCACCGCGCCATCGAAGAAGGTCTGCCGCATCAGCGCGTCGGTCGCCGCATCCTTGAACAGGCCGCGTCCTGAAACAGACGTGCGCTTGACGCCGGCGCCGTCGAGCAGTTCGCGCCAGCGATTGGCGCTTTCGGCATGCGTGATATCGACGGTTTCGGCGTTGAATGCGAGCCGCCGCGTGCGCAGGCCGGCGACGGTCGTATAGCCCGCGCCGTCGGCGATCTTGATCAGCAGGTCTTTGCCTTTTTGAGCAGTCATGGATTTTCCTTTCTTGATCCTCATCCTGAGGAGCGCGCTTGCGCGCGTCTCGAAGGATCGAGGCACGGACGCCCATGGTTCGAGACGCCGTGCTACGCACGGCTCCTCACCATGAGGCGCAGTTGAATCAAACCGGTTCGGTCACCGCGCGGAAGCGCACCAGCGCGTGATAGGTGCGGCCGTCGGCTTCGCGCCGCACGTCGGCGACGGCGAAGCGGAAATTGATCAGTTGATGATCGGTAAGCGCCAGCGGCGCATCGTCGAGCGCCTGCAGCAGCGCGCCGGCAATCGCATGCGCCTCCTTGTGGCCGCCCTGGCGCGACCAGGCATGCAGCGTGAGTTGATGCTCCTCGCCCGTTTCGGTACCGGTCGAAAAGTCGGCGATGCGTGCTTCACCGAGCGTGACGTAAGGAAACGCCGCGAATTTCGGCGGCTCGTCATAAACCTTCGGCCCGCCGAGGACAGAGACGAGTTGGCTGTCGGCGGCCAATGCATTGTGAACGGCCGCGCGCAGCGCGACGGAAGCGGCAATCGGCATATCAGTCTTCCCTAAGGTCAGTCTTCCCGTTCTTCGGCGTCGATTTCGAGAAAGCGGCGGTCGGCGCTCTCGCGCACGGCGACGACGCGCCAGGTGTGGACGCCGTCGATGAAGCGGTGCCGCGTCGTAATGTCGGTGCGCTTGCGAATGACGATGGTTGATCGCAGCGCCGCGCCGAGGCTGGCGGCCACGTTGTCGGCACGCGCCGACAGCGGGATCACCTGGGCCCACAGAGTCGTCACCACGTCATAGAGCCGGGTGACGCCACCGATGCCGTCGTCGCTCTCGCTCACCGCTTCCAGCACCAGCCGGCGGTTCAGTTGTCCGGGCCCGCTCATAGCGCCAGCATCCGGTAGGGCGCGATCAAGGCGGCGACCGTGGTCGGCAAAATCGTCACCGCGCCGAGCGCCGCCAGTCCGCGATTTTCATACCAATGCGCGATCAGCAATCGCACGGCCTGACGCAACGGCTCCGGCACATCGGCGGCCGCGTCGCCGTAGCCGGCGGCGACATCGAGTTCGATGCCGGCCGCCAGCCGCCCGGGCGACGGCAAGGCCCAGGGCGCGAAGGCCAACTCGGAAGCCGCGGTATCGACAATGAACGACTGCAAGTCGACGGCATGCGCAACGCCGCCGGCGTCATAGACCCGCGCCGCCGTCAGCTCCCGCAATGGCGCCGGGCGTACCGGCAGGCGTCCACCGCCCGGCCAGGCGTCCAGCGCGATGCGCCAGTTTTGCGTAATCAGCGCGCGCCGCGTTTGCGCCTCGATATGGATGCGCGACGCCGAAATCAGCGCGCCGATGACATCGTCGTCGTCGGCATGCTCGACGCGCAGGAACGCCTTCGCCTCGGCAAGCGACAGCGGCTCGACCGCCGGGGCGGTCAGAAGAATGGATGACATCGTGCTCTCTCTCGTTGACAAAATCCGCGCCGCAAGGTCCATGGACGCCATGCGTCACGCCCTCGCCGCCCTCACCGTCCTGTTGCTGACCGCGCCCGCTTCGGCACTAACCGGCAATGCGCCGCCGGCCACCGGCTGGGTGGCGCGGCCGATCGTCATGGTCATCGATGGGCGCGGCGATCTGTGCACCGGCACCGTGCTGGCGCGCGATCTGGTGCTCACCGCCGCGCATTGCGTGACGCTGCCGGTCGCCTACCGGGTCCGCGCCTATCAGAACGGCGCCACCATCGACGTGCGCCAAGTCGCGCGTCACCCCGGCTTCACCATGGCGGCCTATGCCGCCAGCCGCGCCACCGCCGATATCGCTCTCATTAAACTCGCTACGCCATTGCCGGACATTGTTGTCCCCGCCGCGCTTGGCGCAGCGCGCCGCGTCGCCGCCGGCGAAACGCTCACCATCGCCGGCTTCGGCGTGACGCGAAGCGGCACCGCCAACGGACTCGGCATCCCGCGCATGGCGAAGCTTGCCGTCACCGGCAAGCCCGGCAGTCTGCAAGTGCGCCTGCACGATCCGGCGACACGCAATCTTAAGCCGGGCCTCGGCGGCTGCGTCGGCGATTCAGGCGCCCCGGCATTCGACGGCGCCGGCCCACTTGTCGTCGGCGTGGTCAGTTGGTCGACCGCGCCGAACGACGAGGAAGGCTGCGGCGGATTGACCGGCGTCACGCCGCTGATCAATTACCGGCAGTGGATTGTTGATACGGCGAAGAAATTAGGTTCGCCGGTGCAGCCTTAGCGAAACCGGTTTTCCACACGTCGCTCAATTCTCCCCTCGACCCGGCCGCGCGTTGCGCTAGGCTTTAAGCGGGGTTGGGGGAAGACAAATGTATTGCGTAAACGCTGGCTTTCGCGCGCTGTCGGCGTGCGTGTTTCTTACACTTGCCATGCTCGCCGCCACACCGACGGCCAACGCCATCGTCATGGGCACGTCATCGTCGCTCAGTGGCTCAACCGTCCGCCTGGTCGGTCCATTCTATTGCAGCGGCGTCGCCATTTCGCGCCGCCTTGTCGCCACCGCGGCGCATTGCGCCAACCGCGCCATGCGCATCATGGGCGGCGGCGGCTCGGCCGCCATCGCCGCCGTCTCGAAAACCGCCGTGCTCGACGACGGCCGCCGCGTCTCGGTGACGGGCGATGCCGTTATCCTGACGCTGACATCGCCGCTGTCCGACAGCCCGGCGACGATCGGCCAAAGCGACAGCGACCGCTTCACCATCGCCGGCTACGGCACGACGAACGAAAGCAACCGCATGGCTTTCGGCACCTTGCATGAAGCCAGCCTGGTCGCGGCGAGCACGCTCGCGCTCGTCGATCCGACCCGCTCCGGCTCGATAAGCGCCAGCGCCTGCTTCGGCGACAGCGGCGGCCCGGTCATGCGCGGCGGCGTTCTGGTCGGCATCATTACCCGCGCCGCCCATCCCTCGCCGCGCATTGCCTGCGGTCACCTGACGCGCTGGACGCCGATCACGGTCAGCGGACCGGCGAGCGAGCCGGTTGTCGCCGAAGCTCCAGCCGACGAACCGCCGCGCAAGCGCGCCCGGTCGGCCAAGCGACAATCCTCCGACGAGCAGTTCAGCCTGTTCGGCAGATGGTTCGTCGAAAAGTCCGACACCCGCAAAGGCTCGCGTCGCAAGACGGCGCAGCGCTGACATCTGCCGCTTTGGTGCGGCGTTAACGCTTTGCTAACCACGACGCCCAACCGCGCGTTAACGCCGCCGGGGCTAACGCTTGGCGATGAGCAGCATCGGTTCAATTTCCCTGGCAGGCCTGCAATCCGCCACCGCGCAGTTTCAGAACGCCGCCGGCAGAATCGCCAATCCGAATTCGTCCAGCGACATCGCCGGCGATATCGTCGACGCGGTCGCCGCCAAGGCCAATGTGTCCATCAGCCTGCACATGATCCGCGCCGAGCAGGAAATGACCAAGGCGCTGGTCGATATTCTGGTGTGAGATTTTGACGGGCCGCTTGCGCCGCCTCCCCGAATAGGAGAAGGCGCGTTGCGACGTCGATTCGTCGGCTCACCGCAAACTTCATCAGCTTGATGGCGTCGAAGTCCTGCACGCCGCCGCCGACGTGCTTGGTGGCGAACAGCATGTACGCCAACCCTCTCTATCCTACACCCACGACAATCCGATCCGGTTCGGCAGGGTGATTGGTCCACACTCTCACGCGACTCACCGGAGTCGGCGTCGGAATAGACATGACCTTGCCGTCAACCGTTGAAACCATGATCGAGCGGTGCGGAGTTTTTATCGTACCGTCAAACACGGGAGGGATTCCCGGATTTAGACTCTCTACGTCACCCAACGTGACTTCAGTTTCGCCATCCATAAACGGCAAGCATCCTACGACCACGCAAGATGCCGTCCACCAGAGACGGCGACCTCGTGTTATCTCAGGAATTTCTCCCAGCTTTACGTCTGAAATGAAGATTATAGAATTGGCAGGCGCGAGCTTGGCGGAGATTTTCATTTTACTTTACCTTAATGGAAGTCACTGTTCCACCTTGGCTAGAGCTGCACGTTAAGCATTGCGGATACAACGACTGCGGCCGTCCCATATTAAGTGCGGATGGCGGCTGGTGATCCGGCACGAAATTGCCGCGAATCGTGCCCGGGTTCTTATCCCCGCAAGTATGACAACCTGTCTCCGATCCGATTCTATTAATCTCACGCCGCTCGGCCGCCGTGAAGTCCCGATCCGGTCCGCGCGCAGGAATGGATTCGCCAGCGAATAGGCCCGGTCCAATCCCCTTGCTTTGCAGCTCTCGGATCCGGCCCTGCGCCTGCTCGGCATCGCCGCGATAAGAGGCGATGAGGCCTTCCACACTCTCATAAGCGCTTGGCTTCGGGCTCCAGGTCGGGTCGAGTTGCTGGACGCGGCGGATTGCGTCCTGAGCCTGGGCTTCGACAACGGCAAGTCGAGCCGATTGCCCAGGCGTAGGCTCCACCCGTTGTCCATTGATAATGACGCCG
The DNA here is from genome assembly GCA_947479905.1 of Bradyrhizobiaceae bacterium. Lineage (GTDB taxonomy): Bacteria > Pseudomonadota > Alphaproteobacteria > Rhizobiales > Xanthobacteraceae > Pseudolabrys. The sequence continues at coordinate 21,524 of CANKBJ010000008.1, read as the reverse complement.
CTTGATATTGGCCTGCGCGGGCTGTTTTGTGCGTATTGCGCACCGGGCTGAATAGGGTCATGCGATGCATCGGAGAGCACACGCGGATCGTTGCCGCCGCCTTGCCTCCCTCCACCGCCACCCTCCTCATCCGTCCACTGCCCGCCCTCGCGGCTGCCGGGTGGCACGCGCGCCTGGTCGGGGCGGTATTTGGTTTCGTAAAACGCGAACGGATGTTCGCCCTCGAAGCCCGGCCGGGCAAAGCGGCGCCAGTCGGGGCGGATAAAACGATGAGCGTCCGGCCGCATCCAGTATTTGCGCTGGTGCTCCAGATAGGCGGGATCGATGCGAGGCATGATATTTTTAGTTTTTGAAGATGCGAGCGCCCCACGCCGTCATGCCCGCGCAAGCGGGCATCCAGCGCTCGCTTGCACGAAGAGCTGGATCGCCCGGTCCGGCCGGGCGATGACGTTGGGGATGTCGTGAAGCTACAGAGTTACGACGCCGAAAACTTCATCAACTTGATCGCGTCGAAGTCTTGCACGCCGCCGCCGACGCGCTTGGTCGTGTAGAACAGCACGTACGGCTTGGCCGTATAGGGATCGCGCAGCACCGTGACGCCGGCGCGGTCGACGACCAGATAGCCGCGGTTGAAATCGCCGAAGGCGATCGACAGCGAATTGGCCGCGATGTCCGGCATGTCTTCGGCTTCAATCACGGCGAAGGTCATCAGCGACGCCTTGCCGCCCGCCTGCGCCGGCGGCTGCCACAGATAATTGCCGGCCGTGTCCTTGAACTTGCGAATAGCCGACTGCGTCTTGCGGTTCATCACGAACACGGCGTTCTGCCGGTAGCCGGCCTTCACCGCGTAGATGAGATCGACCAGCACGTCGGACGGATTGCTCGCCGGAAAGGCCCCGGCCGAACCGGAGGCGATGTAACCCATGTTGCCCCAGGTCCACGACCCATTGGCCACATTGGTGTAGCTGAGAAAACCCTTCGGCTTGTTCGAGCCGTCGCCGGTGACGAAGGCCGTGCCTTCCTGCGCGGCGAACACCTGTTCGACTTCCTGACCGAGCCATTCGTCGATGTTGACAGCCGAGTCCTCAAGCAAGGTGGCGGTCGCCGCCGGCATGGCGTAAAGCTCCATCGCCGGGAACGACAGCTCGTCGAGCGTCGGCGACGTCGTCTGCGTGCGCGCATCGGTCTCGCCGACCCAGCCGACCGCGGGGCCGGCCGTCATGAACGGCTTCTTGTACACAGCGCCGCTGATCGTGCGCACGCCGGCGATGCCGCGGATCGGCGAGATCGCTTTCAGGCCGGCGCCGATCTGGCTCTCGACTTCCGGCGGCACCAGATAGCCGCCGTCCGGATTGGAGCCGGCGGACAGCGCTTTCACTTCAAGCGCGCGCAAGCCAGCGCTTTCGCCGGAGCGCACATAGGCGTCGAAGGCCTGCTTGTGCTCGAGCGCGGAGCGGCTCTGCGCGACGCCACGCTCGCCGCCGAGCGCGGGGCGCGCCGACTTCAGCGTGATCTCGTCGAGGCGCTTGCCTTGCGCTTCCATCGTCGCGTTGATGCGGGCAAGCTTTTCGTCGACCAGCACGTCGCCGGCGCGCTTTTGCTCCAGCGCCAGGCGCTGGTCGTTGGTTTCCTTGAAGGCATCGAAGGCGCGCATCATCTCGGCATGCGTCACCACGGCATCGAGCGGAATGCCCGATTTGGTCTCAAGCTCGTTATGGGTATCGATATCCATTTGGTTCTCCTGTTGGATGGATTTAAGTTCCGGCCAAAACTTGCTGGCGTAATGCCCCTTGCTGGGTCGTGGCCGAAGGCTTTAGGATCGCGGCATGAAACGTTCCGCCGCCATTCTGTGTGTCGCGAGCCTTGCCCTGCTCTCGTGGTCCGCCGCGGCGCGCGCGCAATCGGCGGATCTTGTGCTGTGCGACCGCATCGCCGCCGATCCGGCCGATCCCGACAAGCCGGCCGACGTCCCAGGCGTCAGCGCAATCGCCAAAGGCGACGTCGCCACCGCGATCAAGTTCTGCAAAACCGCCTCGGCCTCGTCGCGCCGCGCGCTGTATCAGCTCGGCCGCGCCTACGCGGCGAACGGCCAGACCGCCGAGGCCTTGGCCAATTACCGCAAGGCCGTCGACAAGGGTTCGACCTCGGCCATGGTCGAACTCGGCGTGCATCTCGGCACTGGCAATGGCGTCGCCAAAGACCCGGATGCGGCGCGTAAATTATTCGAGCGCGCGGCGGCGGCCGGCAATGCGCGAGGCGTCACCAATCTCGCCGCCGTCAGCGGCGGCGGTGGCGGCACGCCTGCCAATCCGGTCGAGGCCCGCGCGCAACTTTCAAAAGCCGCGCAGGCCAATGTCGCCGAGGCGCAGTTCCAGCTCGGCCTGATGCTGGCCGATGGCGAAGGCGGGGCGAAGGACGAAGCCGGCGCGCGCGCCTTGTTCGAGAAAGCCGCCGCGCAAAATCACGTCGAAGCCATGGTCTGGGCTGGCTCCTTTGCCCAACGCGGCCTCGGCGGCCCGGAAGATTCAGCGAAGGCCAAGGCCTATTTCACCAGGGCCGCCGCGCTCGGCAATGAAGACGCCAAGGCCGCGCTCAAGCGCATCGAATGCCCTTACGTCCTCAAGGACAAGCGCGGCCAGGTGATGACCAATTTGTGTTTTTAGCGGCCGCCGCTTCGCCTGAGCCGAACCGCCTATTCATCGGCTTGCGATCTTGCCTCTTCCTCAAGGGCTTCAATTTGCCGCAAGAGGACATGACGCTTCTGTTCGTCCTCGGTCTCCGCCAGTTGAAGGCGCAGTTGGCGTAGGGTCTCGGCGCGCGCGAATTGGCCGCTGGGATTCAACGCTGTCATCGATCTTCTCCGTCCAATGCATTGTTTGCCGTGGAATGCCGGCTTGATCCGTCCGCGCGCTATTTGCACGCATAGACGACAGGAATCTTCTCGTGCTTGGCCACTTCCTTGGCGGCATGCAGCGCGGCCGTGAAAGACAATTCGCTCATCGCCATAGACGCACCATGCGGCACGGTGATGACATGCGCACGCACCTCGTCGACTTTTGTGAACTCTTCGCCAAAAGTGACGAGAACGTAGTTCTCACCTTCTGGAATTTCGGAAAGCTTCGAGATTTGTTTGATCGTGACCATCTGCTGAACCTTATGTTCAATTGCCGACATGCGACAGTGTCGGCGAACGGGCCAGGGCTTCATTGACCCAGGTCAACAAGACAGCATCAATTGATCTCTCTGCGTGCCGTGTCATACATGACAGAGACATTACAAATTGATGACACGCATTCTGCGCATCTATGGCTAGGTCGGCTTGAATATGCCTTGGTCCAGTAACCGCAGACACATTCCTGCGTCCATTGCCTGTGGCTGCTCCTTAGAATCCCTAATAGCCTGTAATATTTGACGCGCCGCTACGGGCGCGAGGGCAAGCGTCAGCTTCGCCGCCATTAGTCGCACTTGCGCGTTGGGATGCGTATAGAGATCCAGCAAGGCCGAGCGCTGATCTCCCGCCCGGCCCTGCAATTCGTCGGTTACTTTCCACATTTCGCGGAGAAGCTTATTTTCTCCAGGGGTATCGCCACGAATTTCGGCTTGATACTGACCTATCCCCAACGCCGCAAATCGCTCAACCAACTCGGCAACTGACATGCCCGTCAGATTCGGCTTCATGGCTTGAGCACTCCCACTTCTCTAAGGCCGTCCAGACCAATCCTTCTTCGTTCTTCCCAACTTTTGTCTTTCAAATATTCGCGCGGCGTCTGCCGGCCCAGTTCGGGCCTTTCCGTCTAGTACCACCTGTTCAACTCCCAATGTTTCCATCGCGGAATAGCCGCACGATTTTCCGCCGCATCAATCAGGTCCTTCTCGGACCCGTCTTTGTCTGCGGAATTACGCTCGACAATGTGGTGAACATCGTAACCCTTCCGCGGGTCCTTGGCACCCTCCTGTAATTCATCGAGGCTTTTGGGCGCGTCAAAGTATGCATTTATTTCGTCTTTGTGGTCGTAAACCCAGGAGCCGGCTTCGGCGGCAACCCACACATAAGGCCCCAGCTGGCGCGCCAGTTGACGCACGACGAGGTTTCTTAGCCGCGTCGTCTTCGGGGCCTCTTTGGGAATCTCCGGCGTGTCGTTGGTCGGGATATCGCCGGCAAGAACCATGCGGCCGGACGAACCCCCGTCGTCAACCCACTGCCCGCCTTCACGTTGGCCACGAGGCACGCGGGGTTGATCGGGCCGGTAACCCGCTTTCAGCGCCCATCCGTGCCGGATTATTGCGCGATCGAGCCGCGTGATGTCGCGCATCAACTTCAGCTCGAGCAGGCACGCCTGCATCGCCTGCAGCGACCGCAGCCGCTGCGTTTCAAATTCAAGAGTATCCATGGCGCGCTCACACCAGGCGTCGCCGCCGCCGCGACACCACCAACGGCGCGCGCGAGGCCGCGTCGGCGCCGGCAAGCCCGCCCATCAGCGCGCGCCAGTCTTGTTCGGCATACGCGCGCGCGAAAGAAGCGCGCGGCGGGGAGTTCGCCTGCTTCACCGCGCGCACGCGCGCCCCCGCCAGCAGCGGGAACGTGACGATGGAAATCTCCCACAGATCGACAGCAAGCAGGCTGCGCACCCGGGTCCTTGGATCGATGCGACCCTTGACCGTGCGAAAGCCGATCGACAGGCCGTCGATGGCGCCGGCGCGCAATAGCGACAAAAGCTCGCGCCCGCGCGCCACTTCCGGGATCAGCCGGCCGCGCGCATAGAGCCCGCGATGGTCCTCGCGCAATTCCAGCCAGACACCGACCGGCTCGGCCGGATCGTGCTGGAACAGCATCGGCACGCGCTGCACGGAGCGCTGCCGCAAGGTCGCGGCGAACGCGCCGCGCATCACCATGTCGCGCGCCTGGTCAATCTCGCCGAACAGCGAGGCATAGCCTTCGACCGTCCCGTCGGCGTCGATGCGCGTGCTCGGCGCGAACACGGATGCGACGGTCTGTTCAGTCTGGAGTGCGAGCATGGCAAATCCTTCCCACTCCGCGGGCGGAGCAAGGCGTCAGGTCGGCGATGAAAGACGGGAGTGCTAGCGCTTGCCGCGCTGCGATTTGGTCTTCGGCGGCTTCACCGATTTCTCGCGGCGGCGCGAGGCCCGTTCGAGGTGGTCGAGGAATTCGCGAAACACGGTGACGTGGTCGCGCCGGCTCTTGGTTTCGCCGCGGATCGAACGCAATACGGTATGCAGTGTGTCCATTATCTTGCTCCAAAATGATCGTTGAAACGCGCCAGTTCGCGCACGAAAGCGTCGAAGCGCCGGCTCGCCGCCGTCAGTTCGCGCAGGGCGAACCAGGCGAGCCCCGAGGCCGACAAAGCCCACATGAGCAGCGCCAGATGCGCGAGATCGCCGCGCTCGGCGAACGTTGCAATGATGTCGGGCATGATGCTTAACCCGCGAAGCTGTCCCCGCCGGCGATCGCGCCGTAGCCGACCGCGTTGCGCTTTTCGTTGACGGTGAGGAACGGCGCCTTGGTGACGCGCTCCCACAGAGCGGCGCGATCCGCCGACAAGGCCTCGATGCGGTCGGCATCGACAACAAGCGCCAGCCCGTTGCCGAAGCCCGGCGCCAGCCATTGCGTCAGTGAAGCGCCGATACGATTGGCCAAAGGCAGCACCGTGCCGCGCCAGAACACGCGGTTGGCTTCCTGATAGTTCGAATAGGTATTGTCGCCGGGAATGGCGAGCAGCATCGGCGGCACGCCGAAGGCCAGCGCGATCTCGCGCGCCGCCGAATGCTTGGCCTCCATGAAGTCCATGTCCTTCGGCGACAGCGACATCGCCTTCCACTCGAGTCCGCCTTCGAGCAGCAAGGGCCGCCCGGTATTGGCCGTGCCTTGGTACTGGTCGGCGAGTTCCTTTTTCAGCCGCTCGAACTGCGCGTCGGCCATCACCGCGCCCTCAGGACCTGCGTAAACCAGCGCGCCGGAAGGCCGCGCCGCGTTGTCGAGCAGCGCCTTGTTCCAGCGCGCCGCCGCGTTATGCGTATCGACCGCGACGGCGGCGGCCTCGAGCGGGCTCAGGCCGTAATAATCGTCCAGCGGATTGAACAAAGTGAGATGCAGGATCGGCGGCTGCGCCGCATTCTGCTCGAAGCGCACCGTCGTGCCGGCGACCGTATAGTCGAAAGCCTGCGGCCAGCCGTCCGGCCCCGGCACCACCTTCATGCGGTCGGGGCGCAGCGCGTAGAGTTCGCGCACATTGGCGTTGCCGGCCGCTTCTTGCGCGCCTTGGCCTTCGAGACTCACCGCCTCGACATAGGCGTTGCCGGACAGCAGCAGATGCGACGCGACGCTTTCCAGAAACGCCACACCGTCCTGGCGCGGATTGGGCCGCGCGATCAGATCGAGCAAAGGATGCGCCGTATGCTCGGCCGCGCCCTCCTGCAGCAAAAACGAGACGCCGCCAATGCTCTCGGCGATCAGCCGCACCGCGCGATGCACGATGGCGTTGCGCGCGTAGCCTTCGCGCGTCAGCGCCGCGTAGTCGCGCGGCGTCCAGCGCGCGCGCCCGCCGGATTCGATGGCGATAAGCCGCGACGTGCGCGATTGCTTGCGCTCCGGGCTGCGGAGCAGAGCTTTCAGTGTGTCGAGCATAAAAAAAAGCCCGCACGAAGCGGGCCTCCTTGTTGGTTGTTGATCGGGGAACGCCGGGCGCTAGAGCGTTTTCGAGCGAAGTGGGCACCGGTCGCGTGAAGAAAACGCGACAAAACAAAAGACTAGAGCCCCGGCTTTGATTCCATCAAAGCCGGAAAGGCTCTAGTTTTGCGCCGTCACCACCGCGCGCGGATTGACGATGGTGTAACCGCGGATCGAGCGGACGTGCTCGCGGGTGCGGCCGCCGCCGGAATTGCCGTCATGCACCATCCATTCATCGCCGCTTGCGTGGCTCATCAGCACCATGACATGGCCATTGCGCGCCGCCACCATGCCGGACGCCGGTTCGCTGCGCGGAAATTTCCGCTTCCAGTTCGCCGCCAGGTTCAGCTCCGGACGGATCTCGCCGAACACATAGAGCGAGGCCTCGCAGCCGCAATAACGGTGCGGACAATTGCTCGGCCGGCTGCCGACGATCGCGCCGTTGCCGTTGGCATCGGCGACCTGCGTCGGAGCCGCGGCCGGTTCGCGCCGCGCCTGCGCGCGCTGACGTGTCGCGCCGGCTTGCGCCGCCGGATTGTCGGAACATCCACGCTGGTCGCAGGTTATGTGCTCCGGCATTGCCGCCTTACGTGTCGGTCTTGCTTCAGCCACCGAGGCCGAGGCGACCGCGATGATCGCCATCGCTGGAATGATAAGTCGTTTGAACAATGAGGCACCATGTATGAGGAGCGGCTCCCGGGCCGCGAATTCGTCACCCCCTGCACAGGGAATTTGCGACCAAACGATGGCGGGCCGGTTGCGGTTCGGACGCATCGCAACGCTTTCATTCGCTCATTTGATTAACCCGGGCGAAGATTATTGCGCCATGTTGCCGAATAGCGGCGATCTGCCTCAGATAGTTGCGCGGCGGCCGCGAGATGCAGCGATTAATTTATCCCGCCTTGTCTGGCGAAATTTCACCTGCATACCGCCTATGCGCGCCAGATTCGGAATCGCACCGTCGCGCGCTGTCCAATCGCGCGTCCGAGATTTCTTCAGAAGTAGGCCAATTCTTAAAATGTGATCGGATGCAAGAACTCACAAATATTTTGCGTCGTCACCTTGGAGCAAATCACGAAGTGTTGGCGCCACCGGGAAACCGTAACCATTTCCGGGCTTGTCCCAAAAGAGATCGCCGGACTTGTGATAGTTGCTCGAATAAAGTTCAGCGCCAATCATGCCAAGCGTAATAAGTAGAGCCTGGACCGAATCTGCTCCCCACCCCGCGTACGATCTAAGGCCTTCCGGCCAGGCAACCTCGTAGCGGCACTCCCACGCCCCGTCCTTGTGGCACTCAGGGGCGAATACTTTGATTGAAATTTCGATTTCTCCGCCGACCTTTCGGAGCTTTAGTGTGCGGCTTGCAATTATCATGACGGCCTCAGAAATTCAGCGGCTAACCAGCACAAGGGCTACCTAGTTTGGCGGCATCGCGCGCATAATACCTTAGAGATACTTGGCGTCGTCGCCCTGCAATAAGTTCCGATAAGTCGGAACAACCGGAAATCCGTAACCGCGACCCGGCGCGTCCCAGAAAAGCTTTCCTTGTTCGTGATAGCTGCTCGAATATATTTCGGCACCAATAATCTGCAAAGCGAGGACAAGAGCTTGCGCGGAGTCAATGCCGCCGACACTCAGCTCCGATTTCTTGTCCGGCCAATCAATTTCATATCGACAAAACCAATTTCCATTAGTCGCTAATTCCGGCGCGAATAGACGGACAGGAATTTTTATATTCACATCTCCATTGCGCATGGTCAGGACACGATCTGCAATTTTCATCTGCGCACCTTAATGATAGAATGGCGGCACATACCCACCCTTTAGGCATTGGCTGAACCGGAAAGCTGCTTGCGCCCAGCAAGATCGCGTTCCGATAGTATTGCAGATGAAGGTATCTTGCCGTTGTTGAAGCTCGCATTCTGCCCTGCGTGAAGCCGGAATGCGAGCGGGCGACTCGTATGGAACCCCGGTCAGCCCCGTTGCTCTCGGGTTCGCCTCCGCCCTCATCCACCCACTGCCCGCCATCGCGGCTGCCGGGTGGCACGCGGGCCTGGTCGGGGCGATATTTCTGCTCGTAAATCTCGAACACCATCGCCGCGTCCGAGCCCGGTTTGACAAAGCGCCGCCAGTCCGGCCGCACGAAAAGATGGGCATTCGGGCGCGCCCAGCGCCTGATCTCGCGTTCGAGAGCTTCTCTTTTGTTATGCGCCATATCTAAAGCCCCCTCACCCGCGGCTGCCCGCGCGCCCCGAACGTCAGCGCGCCGATTGCCCAGACCAGCGCATCGAGCCGGTCCGGCGATTTGCCCGACGACAGCCCGTCAATGCCGAAGTCGCACATCTCGTCTTCCAGCGCCGGATAGACGCCGGCATGCTTGACGCGGCCTTGTTCGTAGAGTTGCGCCACCGGCTCGGCGCGGTGATATTTGCCGCGCGTCGCGTGCTTCAAGACCACCGGCACCTCGCGGTCGGCTTCATTAATGACGGCCTTGACCATGTCGCCGCCCTGGTTGGCCTCGGCGATCAGGCTGTCGGCCTTGAGCCTGTGCCACAGCGACACCGCCTTCATCGCCCAGCCCTGCGGCGTTAAGCCCGCAACACTGGCGTCCTCGATCACGTAGATCGTGCCATCCTCCGCGCGTCCCGCCGCGACGATGCCGCAGGCATCGGACCCTTTCTTGGCGGAGGCCGGCGGATCGACCGCGACCACAATACGCAAGAGCGGCGGCGCCGCGTCGACACGGCAGCTCTCCAGTCCCGCGCGCGTCCACAAAGCGGCGGCGCGTTCCTCGACGATTTCGCCGTCGATCTCCTGACGGCCGATGCGGGTGCCGCCATAGCGCGTCAGCACATGCTCAATGAAGGCCGGCGACAGGTTGAAGGCATTGGCCACCGTGCCGGCGCGGGTCAGCGCGGTCGAGGGGTCGGCGATCAGTTTTTTAAGAAGTGCGATCGGCCGCGGCGTGGTCGTCACCACTTGCCGCGGCCGCTCGCCAAGGCGCAGTCCGAACTGCAACATGTCAAAGGTAGCTTCGGCATGACGCCACTTGGCAAGTTCATCGCACCAGGCGGCGGAAAATTGCGGGCCGCGCAGGCCTTCAGGGTTTTCCGCCGAATACATTTCGGCAATCGCGCCGTTTTTCCACCGCAGCCGGCGTCTTGACGGCTGCCATCGCGGCCTTTCATGCGCGGCATGCACGGACAAGAGTCCCGACGCTCCTTCGATCATCACCGAGCGAACGTCGTGCTCGGTCTCGCCGACCAAAGCGATACGCGCCTTTGGATTTTGCAGCGCAAGCCTGCGCACCCATTCGGCGCCGGCGCGGGTCTTGCCGGCGCCGCGTCCGCCGAGGATCAGCCACGTCGTCCAGTCCTTGCTATTGCTAGAAGCGTCCGGCGGCATTTGGTGCGGATGGGCGACGACACCGAAGTCCGTTCTGAAGCGGTCGTACTCAGACGGCGTCAGCGTCAGCAGCAGGTCCGTCAAGCCGCCCTGATAGTCTTGCTCGCCGAGCTTCAATAATGCCTCGAAGTCGTCGCGCAAGCTCTCGACGGAATTCGTCGATGTCGAGGGGGATGGGATCGTCATCGGCGTCATCGTCCGGCGTCTCGTTTTCGGTTGCGGGCTGCATCAGTTCCTGCATCTCGCGCAGCGCGCGCGATACATGCGCCATGGTGCGGGCGCCGTGTTCGGCTTCGTTCTGATTGGCGGGCGACACCACTTCCATGATGCGCTTGATGGCTTCCATTCCCTGCTCGACGACCTCATGTAATTTTCCCGCGATCGCCAGACGCTGCTGCGGCGTGATGAGGGGGACGTCGGGATCGACCTCGGCGCGCGGCTGATCGGCGGGAGCAAGCAGCGCCGCCGCGCCGGCGGCGCTGATGGCGCGCGTAAACTGGAACGTGCCGACCTTGGCGCGGCGGCCGCGCCAACCGCCTTCACGCACACGTTTGTAAAAATTCGAGCGCGACAGGCCGACCATGCCGGCAATGTCGTCAACCGGCGCCAGTGTCTGTTCGTAAAGCCGCTTGGCTTCCGCCAGCAATTCCGGCGCGATTTCCTTCTTTGCTGCCATGTTCTCTCCCCCATAAAAAACGCGCCGGAACATCCGGCGCGTTAAAAACTGTTTCGCTCTGGTGCGCGGCGCTGGTCTCAGCCGCCGCGTTTGCTCAGGCGCCGAAGTAATAGGCGATCAGCCCGGCGAAGATCGCCGCCACCAGAAAGGTGCTGGCAAACAGCACCCAGCGCATGTGACCGCCGGTCTCGCCGGCGCGCGCCTCGGTCGCACTCTCGATGATTTGTCCGTGTTCAACTTTGGCCATGTGTCGCTCCTCCTGGAAATGGGTTCGGAGGGCAACGCCGGGGCCGTTCAGGCGTTCCGCAGGAGTGGAACTTCAGCGAACGCAATTGTGGAGTATGCCCGAACCATAGCCGAGCAGCGTCACGCTGTCAATATAGTCCTAGGACTTTTTTCGAAAAATATTTGCCGGGGCCGGGCATGCGAAAAATTATTTTCAATCAATGCTTTAGTCTGCCTATCCGGGCAAAAGCCGCGACCCGGACCGGAATTTCTCAAAAATATTTTGCCCGCGGACGGCAGCTGGCCTGAAAATATTTTCGGCCTGCCTATTTCGGCGCGTCGGCGCGGCACGCGCGCGGGCCGCTATCCCAGGTGAAGCCGCATTTGCTGCAGCCCCCGAGCGACAGGCCGAGGACCGCCAGACATACGATCGCGGCAAAGCGCTTTGTCATGGCGGGACTTTAGCCGATCGCACGCACCGACGCGAGAGGGGCTTGGTCCACTTCCGCCCCTTGACCTCGCGCAAGGTTCCGCCGCGCCTTGGCGCTATGCTTTTCCTTATGAAAAATGCCCCCGCCGCCGCCCCACCCGCCGCCTTGCGCCGCAGTCTGTCGCTGCCGCTGCTGGTGTTGTACGGCGTCGGCATCACCATCGGCGCCGGCATCTATGTCTTGATCGGCGCGGTTGCCGGCCATGCCGGGCGCTACGCGCCATGGTCCTTCGTCCTTGCCGCGCTCGCCATGGCTTTCACCGTCGGCTCCTATGCCGAACTCGCCACCCGCTTTCCGGTCAGCGCCGGCGAAGCGGCCTATGTGCGCGCCGCGTTTAACTCCCGCCTCGCGTCGCGGCTGACTGGCCTGCTGACCATCGTCATCGGCATTGTGTCGTCGGCCACGGTGGCGCTCGGCGCCGCCGGCTATATCGGCGAGTTCATTGGCCTGCCGCAGGGCATCGTCGTAGCTGTCGTTGTGGCGGCGCTCGGCGTCGTCGCCGCCTGGGGCATTCTTGAATCGGTGCTGCTCGCCAGTCTGTTCACGTTGATCGAAGCCGGCGGGCTCATCGTCATCATCGCCGCCGCGCTTTACACCGGCCTGCCCTTCAGCGGCATCCTGTTGACGCCGCCGCCGTTCGACGCGCAGGTCTTGTCGGGCATCGCCTTTGCCAGCCTGCTGGCCTTCTTCGCCTTCATCGGCTTCGAGGATCTAGCCAATGTCGTGGAAGAAGCGAAAGCGCCGCGACGCGACATTCCGCGCGCCATGGCCTGGACGCTGATTATTTCGACCGTACTTTACGTCGCGGTCGCGGCGATCGCGGTTGCCGCGGTGCCGCGCGCCGAACTGGCAGCGGCGGCGGCGCCGCTCAGCCTGGTGTTTCGCACCATTGCCGGCATCGATCCGGGAACCATCAGCGTCATCGCCATCGTCGCCACGCTCAACACGATTCTCGCGCAGATGACGATGGCGGCGCGCGTCGTTTACGGCATGGCGCGTCAGGGCGATCTGCCGCGCGTCGCCGGTCATGTGCATGCCAGGACAGCGACGCCGGTTCTCGCCACCGCGTTGGTCGCGGCGGCGACGATCGCGCTCGCGCTTGTCGTGCCGTTCCTGCGGCTGGCGGAGGCAACCTCGCTGGCGACCTTGGTCGTGTTCGCGCTGGTCAATCTGTCGCTGTTGCGGCTGCGCCATCGCCGCGTCCATTCGCCGGCGCCGCATCTGCGCGTGCCGGTGTTTGTGCCGGCGATCGGGCTCGCGACCTGTCTGGCGATGATCGCGGCGGTGGCGCTGGACTGATCCTCAGCCGCCGGCGCTCGTCACCTTCAGATCGAAGCCGGTCTCGAAAATGATGTGATCGTCGGCATCGACCACCGTCATCGACCAGCCGGACAGATCCTGAATGCCGGGATCGCACATCGCGGCTTTGAGATCGCGCACCTGCCGGATCGCGTGCGCCCGCGCCGACGCCATGCCGTTCAACTCAACGCCCTGCGCATCCGAAAACCGGCGCTTCCCATCGGAGAAATGGAAAAAGTAACGCGGCACCACGGGCATCCTTGTTAATGCCGAATAGGTAGCGAAACACCTTCAGGTTCCAATATGTCGGAGTTGCGAAACCCGGACAAGTTGAAACTCCGTCCGATAGCCGACACAACGCGAATCATAACTACTTCAGCTATATGTATTTTTATTCGCCTGCGGCGGCGTCGAAACGCTGCCGCGATTGCTGAATGGCCGGCCGGTTGTGCCGCGCCCAGGTGCCGAGCGCGCTCACCGGCTCAAGCAGCGAGCGGCCGAGCTGGGTCAATTCATAATCCACCCGCGGCGGGTTGGTGGGAAACACCGTGCGCGTCACCAGACCGTCGCGCTCCAGCGCCCGCACCGTCAAGGTCAGCATGCGTTGCGAAATGCTGCCGAGCGCGCGGCGCAATTCGTTGAAGCGTTTCGGCCCGTCGCCGAGCGTCGACACCACGAGGACCGTCCATTTATCGCCGACGCGCGACAGCACTTCGCTGACCGCCCGGCAGTCCTCGGGCACATGCAGATTACCGGGTATCGCCTCTGTGCCTTCTTGTGCCTTTTTCGCGGTCATCTATCTAGCCTTGGTAATCATTCGTAACCCCACGGTCCAAGAGATAGGCACTTTCATGGCTAAACTCAAGCTCGGCGTCATCGTCGGCAGCAACCGGCGCGAGTCGATCAACCGCAAACTGGCGCAGGCTCTGGCCGCCCTCGGCGGTGACGCTTTCGACGCCACTTTCATCCAGATCGACGACTTGCCGATGTACAATCAGGACCACGAAAATCCGGTGCCCGCCCCGGTCGCCCGCTTCAAGGCGGCGGTCGAAAGCTCGCAGGCTTTGCTGTTCGTGTCGCCCGAACACAGCCGCTCGATTCCCGCGGTACTGAAGAACGCCATCGACTGGGGCATGCGGCCCTGGGGCAAGACCTCGTGGCCGGACAAGCCCGCCGCCGTCATCGGCGCCTCGCCCGGCGTCATTTCCACCGCCGTCGTGCAGCAGCACCTGCGCGCCGTGCTCGGCGATCAGGGTCTGCATCTGGTCGGCGGCGAGGCCTACATCCGGTTCAAGCCGGAGACGATCGACGCCGCGCACGGCGTCACCGATCCGAACGTCAAGACCTTCCTCACGGCGTTCGTCGATAAATTCGCCGCCTTCGCCGGCAAGCTGGCGGCCTAACAGAAAGGATAAACGTCATGTCCATCCGCCCCGTCAAACGCATCATCGAGTCCAAGCCGACCATGGAAGGCGCCGGCGTCAAGCTGCGCCGCGCCTTCGGCTTCGGCGAAACATCAGAGACCGATCCGTTCCTGCTGTTCGATGACTTCCGCAACGATCGTCCGGACGATTATCTCGCCGGCTTCCCTTGGCATCCGCATCGCGGCATCGAGACGGTCACCTATATTCTGGAAGGCTCGGTCGAACATCGAGACAGTCTCGGCAGCCACGGCACACTCGGCAAAGGCGATGTGCAGTGGATGACCGCGGGCCGCGGCATCATGCATCAGGAAATGCCGATGGGCGATGCGCAAGGCCGCATGCACGGCTTCCAGCTCTGGGCCAATCTGCCCAAAGCGTTGAAGATGACCGCGCCGCGCTATCAGGACATCAAGGGCGCCGACGTGCCGGAAGTCATCGACGATGACGGCAGCCGCGCGCGCATCGTCAGCGGCGAGTTCTGGGGCAAACGCGGTCCGGTCGAAGGCGTCGCCGCCGATCCGCGCTACGTCGACATCTTCGTTCCGGCCGGCAAACGCAAGACCTTCAAGGTCGAAGTCGAGCGTCACGCCTTCGCCTATATCTTCGAAGGCGACGGCCAGTTCGCCTATGCGTCGAAGCCGTTCGGCGTCTTGACCGAGAAAGAAGTCGATGGTCAGGAAATTGTTTTCCGCGAACCGGCCGGCGATCGGTCGCTGGTGCTGTTCGACCGCGGCGACGAGGTCACCGTGCAGGCTGGCGAGAAGGGTATCCGCTTCCTGTTGGTTTCAGGCAAACCGATCGAGGAACCGGTAGCATGGTATGGCCCGATCGTCATGAACACACAGTCGGAACTACACCAGGCCGTTTCTGAATTACGCAATGGAACTTTTATCAAGGCATAAGGCACCGCGGTTCCGCCTCTAAACGCCGCTAGCCGCCTCCGTCGTCCGCCGGCGGTACTCTTCGACGCAATCCGTGTGAATAACTGTGCCGGTGAACGAATATCTAAATTACATTGGGATAATGTGCTGGGATACCTTACGAGTCGTGGGCATATTGCGCCCGGCGGAGGCTTGTTCCAGTGCCCCATTCAACGACGGCTCCGGGAACCGCTCCGCCGCCGGCAGCCATGCCAAGTGGTCGCGAAGCCAATGTCTGGCGCCGGACAGCCGAGCGTCTGCGCCTGTCGCAGTTGCGCGACCGCGCGCGCGCCTGGGCGCAGCCGGTCACCTATCTCGGCATCGCGATGCTGGTGTTCATCTATTGCGCCCTCACCTATTTGATCGTCGTCGACAGGAAGACCGCTGAATACGATGCTGGAACGCGCGGCGACAATCTCGCCCGCGTCGTGGACGGATCCTTTTCACATATCTTCAAGAGCCTCGATAACAACCTTTTATTTCTCGGAAAATTATATCGGCAGAGTCCCGCGACGTTTGAGCTTTCCGCCTGGGTGCAAGATCCCTCTTTCAAGAGCGAACTGACATCCTACTTCATGATCTGCGACGCCAATGGCCGCGTCGTCGATTCCAGTTTCTCGAAGGAAATCATTGGCACCGATCGCAGCGGACAAGACGGCTTTCGCGCTCATGTCAACTCCGCCGCTGACGAGTTGCTCATCGGCAAGCCCATAATCCTGAAATTCAATGGCAAGTGGACAATCCCGGTAAGCCGCCGCCTCACGGCGGCGGACGGAACATTCGCCGGCGTCGTCACGGCCCTGCTCGATCCCAGCAGGCTCATAAGCAATATTGGCCAGATCGATCTCGGCCCGGACGGCAGTATCGCCCTGGTCGGCCTCGACAGCTATCTGCGCACGCGCTCGGTCAACGGCAATGTCGATTGGGAAAACATCGGACGCGAGGTTCGGCTGATCCCGGAAACTTTGGGACGCGCGCTCAAGGTGGGTACGGGCCATTACTGGAGCGTCCCCGGCGTTTTCAACAATGTCCGCCGAATGGTTTCCTACCGGGTACTCAGTTCCTATCCGCAGATCGCCCTTGTCACAATTTCGGAAGTCGAAGTGTTCCGGCGCGCCGACGAAAACGCGCGCGTCTATTGGTTCATCGCCGTGACGCTGACGTTCGTTATCTTGATCGCCATCGGTTTTGGCGCAAAGCGCGAGAAGAAGCTGATTGAGACGACGTCCGTGATGACACAGGCGAAGGACGCCCTGAGGCTGAGCCAGGAGCGCTACCAGTTGGTCGAAACCGCCGTCAACGACGGCATCTGGGACTGGAACCTTCTGACCGATGAGGATTACCTTTCCACCCGCTGGAAAAGTATTTTGGGCTTCGCCGAAGACGAACTTCCCCACACCGCGGCAACGTTCTTCGGTCTCATCCACCCCGACGACAAGGCCGCGGTTTCCGAGGCGCTCCGGGCTCATCTCGAACAAGACAAACCCTACGCTCTGGATTTTCGGCTGCGCCACAAGAACGGCGACTATCGCTGGGTGCACAGTCGCGGCAAGCTGATACGAAATTCGGAAAACCGCGCCGTTCGCATGCTCGGCACCATCACCGACATCACCGAGCGCAAACGGTCCGAAGCCCTGATCGAGGAAAGCCTCAGCGACCTTGCGCGGGCGGAAACCCTGGCCCTGCTCGGCAATTACAAATACGACATCGCCGCCAGGACGTTCACATGGTCCGAGGGCATGTATCGCATCTTCGGCAAATCCCCGGCCAGCTTTGTCCCGACGTCGACTTCCATCATCGACCTGATGCTCCCGGAAGACCGGCCCATCCTGGAGCAATATCGCAAGGACACGATGGCGGGCCTCGAAGTTCCGCGCATCACGTTGCGCGCCGTCAGGGACGACGGCCAGATCATCTATGTCGAAGGCTGGTCAAGGCCGGTCTATGCCGACGACGGCGCGGTCACCGGCATGTATGGCACACTCCAGGACGTAACCGTCCGCACCCAGATCGATGCCGCGCTCAAGGAGAATTTCAGCAATCTGGAGCGCGCCGAGCGGATGGCCCATTTGGGGCACATCAAATACGAGATCGCCACTGGAACCTATACTTGGTCCGAGGGCGCGTATCGCATCATGGGCAAGCCGCCTAAAATCTTTAAGCCGACGCTCGAATCCGCATTAGAAATCATCCACCCCGACGATCGAAAGACGCTGGCAAACCACCGTGCCAAGATCATGGCCGGAACCGACCTGCCGCCGATAACGGTACGGGCCATCAAGGATGACGGCAAGCATATCCAGTTCGAAATCTGGTCGGCGCCGCTGCGCGACAGCAAGGGCGCGGTCACCGGCATGTTCGGCACGGTTCAAGACGTCACCGAGCGCCGGCAAACCGAATTGGCCCTCAAGGAGAGCCACGACAATCTCGCCCGCGCCGAGTCGATGACTCTTCTCGGACATTACAAATTCGACAAGGCCTCGAATAAATCGACCTGGTCGCAAGGCGCCTATCGCATTTTCGGCAAGTCTCCCGAAAATTTTACGCCGACCAAAGAAGCTGTCTTCGCCATGTTCCATCCCGACGACCTGGCGGACTTGGAGGCGCACCGGGACCAGGCTCTCAACGGACGGGGTGCGTCTCCCTTGACGTCGCGCGTTATCAAGGATGACGGGCGGATCGCCATTGTCGAAAGCTGGTCGACGCCGGTTTACGACGCTGACGGCACAATCACTGGATATTTTGGCACCGTGCAAGACGTCACCGAACGTCGGCGCTCGGAAGCCGAAGTCAAGGAAAACCGTGAAAATCTTGCCCGTGCCGAAGCCATGGCGCTGCTCGGTCATACCAGGGAAGACCTCAATGGTCCCTATACCTGGTCGGCCGGCATCTATCGCATGATGCGCCGATCGCCGGAAAAGTATATACCGACGTCGGAAAGCGCGCGGCAACTCATTCATCCCGACGACCGCGCGGCGCATGCCAAATACCGCGGCGATGTGATGGCGGGCATCGATGTTCCCCGCAAGACAATCCGCATGGTCCTGGACGACGGCGAGACCATCGATGTCGAACTCTGGTCGGTGCCGATCCGCGATAAGGATGGCAACATAACGGGCAAGTTCAGCACGCTGCAGGATATAACGACACTCAAGCGCACCGAAGCGATCATCAACGAAAGCCACGCCAACCTCGAACGCGCCGAGCGCATGGCGCTGCTGGGGCATTACAAGATCGACCGCGGCAGCGGCAATCTGGTCTGGTCGAACGGTATCTACCGCATTTTCGGACTAACGCCTGAGACATTCACGCCGATTTTACGCAGCGCCTACGAACTGGTGCATCCCGACGACCGCCCGCTGCTCAAGAAAATCCGCGACGAGGCGATGGCGGGCCAGGAAATTCCGCATGTGACCATGCGCGCCTTCCGCGCCGACGGCCAAGCCATCGACATCGAATACTGGTCGACGCCGGTCCGCGACGGGAATGGCAATATTACCGGCGTTTTCGGCACGGTGCAGGATATCACCGTCCGCAGGCGCGCCGAGGAAACCCTGGCGCGGGCCAATCAGGAACTCGAAGCGCGCGTCTCCGAGCGCACCGCCGAACTGGCCGCCGAGATGCGCCGGCGCGAGGAAGCGCAAATGACGCTCAGCCAGATGCAGAAGATGGAAGCGGTCGGCCAATTGACCGCCGGCATCGCCCACGATTTCAACAACCTGCTCGCGGTCATCGGCGGCAGTCTCGAATTCGTCGATGGCGCGGCCGCGCGCGGGCTGACCGCCGATCCGGAATTGATCGACGCGGCGTTGCGCGCGACGCGACGCGGGCGCGAATTGGTGCGGCGCCTGCTCGCCTTCTCGCGCCAGTCGCCGCTGCGCGCCGAGGCCGCGACCATCGACCAGTTGGTGCTCGACACGTTGCGGCTTCTGCAACGCACGCTCGGCCAGGGCATCGATATGGTGACGCAGCTCGATGCCAAGGCGGCGGTCATCTCCGTCGATCGCAACCAGATGGCCAATGCCCTGCTCAATCTGGCGCTCAACGCCCGCGACGCCATGCCGGAGGGCGGCCAGTTGACCATCGCCACCAAATGCCAGCCGGTCTCGAACGGTGCGCAGGCTTCGCCGCGATGGCCGACCGGCGAGGAAGTCTGCGTCACCATCAGCGACACCGGCGTCGGCATGACCGATGAAGTCCGCGCCCGCGCCTTTGAGCCCTTCTTCACCACCAAGCCCGACGGCCTCGGCAGCGGGCTTGGCCTGAGCATGGTGCAGGGATTTGTCGAACAGTCCGGCGGCACCATCGACATCGAAAGCGCTCCCGGCAACGGCACCACCATCACCATCCGGCTGCCGCGTATTGCATCCCAGAGCCAGGCCGACGAAACTGACCTTGTGACCGGCGCGCCGGCGAACGCGCGCGAAAAGACCGTGTTGCTGGTCGAAGACGATCCCGACGTGCGCGTCGTCACCGCCGCGCAGCTGCGCCATCTCGGCTATAAGGTCCACGCCGTCGCCAACGGCATGGAAGCCATCGACCTGATCGCATCGCCGGCCAATATCGATATCACGCTGACCGACATTGTCCTGCCCGGCGGGCTCGACGGCGTGGCGCTGGTCAAGGAAGCGATGCGGGCGCGGCCCAAAATGGGTGTGCTATGCATGTCGGGCTATAATCCAACGGAAAAGCATCGCAAGTGGCTTAAGGTTCAAAACATCGCCTTTCTCGAAAAGCCGTTTTCCAGCGCCCACCTGGCGCAGGCGCTCGACGCCGCGCTCGTGAATTAGGCCATGACCACGATGACCCTCGGCAATGGAAGTCCGACGGCCGGCAATCCGCCCACATGCGGCGCCTGCCCCGCGTTCCAGGACAATCTCTGTCATATCTTTACCGATGCGACGTTCGCGGACGCGCTGGTAGACACCAAGATCGACGATCATTTCGCGCCGGCGCGACGCTCGCTCTGGCGCGCGGGCGATCCGCTTGAGCGCGTACCGGTCATTTGTCAGGGCTGGGCGGCGACATCGGCGACATTGTCGGACGGCCGCCGGCAAATCCTGTCGTTCCTGTTGCCCGGCGATCTGGTGTCGGCTGCGCTGATTTTTGATCCGGTCATCCATTGTTCAGTGGATGCCGTCACCGACCTGCGCTACCGCGCCTTCCCGCGCGCCGAACTCAAACAGGCGCTGGCCCGCAAGCCCAAACTGCTCGCCATCGTGTCCCGCTTTTCGGCCAAAGAGAGCGCGCGCGCCGACCGTCTTGCCATCGACCTTGGCCGGCGCGGCGCCGCGGCGCGCATCGCCAGCCTGATCCTTACGCTCGCCGAGCGGCTGCGCAAACGCGGCATGATGCCGGACAAGACCATGGACTTCCCGCTGCGCCAGCATCACATCGCCGACGCCGTGGGCCTTACCGTCGTTCACGTCGGCAACATCATCGCGGAGTTCCGCCGCGCCGGCCTGCTCGAGATCAACGAGCGATCGCTGACGATCGCCGATCAGCCGGGCTTGAGCCGCATCGCCGACGAACTCTAAGCGGACAAGTCGCCTCAGGCGGCCGGGATTGGCGTTGCCGGCGCCGATGGCGCGGTCGCGCCGCCCGACGGCGGCGTCGGACCTTTCAGCGGCTTTTCTTCCATCGCGATCAGGAAACACAGCCCGAAGGTCAGCACCAGGCCGCAGGCGAGAAACACGAAGCGGAATGCGAAGCCCAGTTCGTTGGCCGAAGCCTGCCGCGCCAGCATCTCCACCGACATGCCGGCAACGCCGCCCAGCCCGCCGAGGACGATCGCGCCGAGCACCGCCACCACCAGCGAGGAAAACAGCGCGCGGAAAAAGTTGGCGGCGCCGGTGGCGATGCCCATCTGCGAGCGCACGACCGCGTTCTGCAGGCAGACCGTCGAGACCGGAAACACCGTGCCGATGCCGGCGCCGACCAAAGTCATCAACAGCAGCACCGCCGCCATCGGCATCGTGCCCGGCCAGATCGAGAGCGGAATAAGCGCGACGATAGCGACGGCAAGCCCGCAAAGCGACATCCACTTGTAGCGCGCCATGTGCATCATCGCCCGTCCGGTGATGGTCGACAATACCACCGTCGCGCCCATCAGCGGGATCAGCGCCATGCCGGACTGGCTGGCGGAGAGATGCAGCACCATCTCGAAATACAGCGGCACGAAAATCGTCATGCCCACGAGCACGCCCATATTGCACGCCCCAGCCAAAGCCGCGCATCGCACCACCGGATTGCCGAGAACGCTGAGCGGCAGGAACGGTTCGGCCGCGCTCGCCAGCCGCCACGCGAACAATGCCCACACGATCGCCGATATCAGAAACAGCGTGCCGATCTCGGCCGAGATCCAGTCGTAACGCCGGCCGCCCCACGACAGCGCCAGCA
>CANKBJ010000007.1 GCA_947479905.1 Bradyrhizobiaceae bacterium | reverse complement strand
TGGCCATCGAGATCGTCGGCCTCGATCCGAATTTCTCCTTCACCTATCTGGTCTATGTGCTGATCGTCGTCTCGGTCGGGGGCTTGGGCTCGATCGCCGGATCGTTCGCCGCCGCCATGCTGATTGGCGTCAGCGACATTGCCGGCAAATATTACGTGCCGGAGCTCGGCGCCTTCCTCATCTATCTGGTGATGGTGGTGGTGCTGATGTGGAAGCCGGCCGGCCTGTTCGGGAAACGCTAGACCATGGCCAACCCGACACCCCTCACCCCGCAAGGCTATCTGCTGGCGCGCACGCGCTGGCACCCGCTGGAAATCCTGTTCTGGCTGGCGACTTTGTTGCCGTTCCTGGTGTTTCCGAATTACCTGTCGCTGGCCAGCCAGATCGCCATCACCGCTTTGTTCGCGCTGTCGCTCGACATCATCCTCGGTTATGCCGGCGTGGTGTCGCTCGGACACGCGGCGTTCTTCGGCATCGGCGCCTACAGCGCCGCAATATTTTCCAAACACGTCTGGGGCGAGCCGTTCTCCGGCCTGCTGGTCGCGGCGGCGTTGGCCGGCCTGTTCGGCTATGCCACCTCCTTCATCATCTCGCGCTTCCGCCATTTGCCGCTGATCATGATCACGCTCGGCCTCGGCCTCCTGGCGCATGAAGTGGCGAATAGCGCGCACTGGCTGACCGGCGGCAGCGACGGCTTTCAGGGCGTGAGCACCGAGCCGATTTTCGGCCTGTTCCGCTTCGATCTCTATGGCAAGACGGCTTACGCCTATTCGCTGGCGGCACTGTTCATCGTGTTCCTGTGCGCGCGGCGGCTGATCAATTCGCCGTTCGGCCTGGCGCTGCGCGGCATCCGCGAGAACTGGAACCGTATGCCGGCGATCGGCGCCGACAGCCGCGCGCATATTCGCAAGGCCTACACCATCGCCGCCGTCATCGCCGGCATCTGCGGCGCGCTGCTGACGCAGACCACCAACAGCGCCTCGCTCGAATCGATCAGTTTCCAGCGCTCCGCCGACGTGCTGGTGATGCTGGTTCTCGGCGGCGCCGGAAGGCTGTATGGCGGCTTGATCGGCGCCGCGATCTTCATGATCGCGCGCGACCAGTTCTCCGGCATCGCGCCGCAATACTGGTATTTCTGGATCGGCATCCTGCTGGTGACGGTGGTGATGCTGCTGCCGAACGGCATTCTCGGCGGCCTGTCCAAACTGTTTTCCCGATGGAGCCGCAAATGAGCGCCGTCGACAGCAATGCTGGAATTGCGCATTCTACGAAAGACGCGATCGCAGGAAGCACGATCGCTCTCGCCACGCGCGGCCTGTCGCGCTCGTTCGGCTCGCTGGTGGTCGCCCGCGACATAGAACTCAATCTGCCGGTCGGCGCCCGCTATGCGCTGATCGGGCCGAACGGCGCCGGCAAGACCACGCTAATCAATCTGATGACCGGCATGCTGCCGCCGAACCAGGGCCAGATCATCCTCGGCGGCGAGGACATCACGGCCTTGTCGCCGCAGGCGCGCGTCAAGCGAGGCCTGGCGCGCACCTTCCAGATCAATTCGCTGTTCGCGCATCTCAATCCGCTCGAGGCGGTGACGCTCGCCGTGTGCGAGCGTCGCGGCATCTCGTCCCGCTTCTGGCAGAACGTCGCCGTCAACAAGGACGCGATCGAGGAAGCTTACGAGATTCTCGCCAAGCTCAAGCTCGGCGACGTCGCCTATCAGACGACGCGCGAACTGCCCTATGGGCGTCAACGATTATTGGAAATCGCATTGGCGCTGGCGACCAAGCCGAAGGTGCTGCTTCTCGACGAGCCGGCGGCCGGCGTGCCGCAGGAAGAATCCGGCGACATTTTCGAGGTGGTGGCCGGCCTGTCGAACGATCTGACGCTTTTGTTTATCGAGCACGACATGCATGTCGTGTTCCGTTTCGCCACGCACATTATCGTTCTTGTCGGCGGCACCGTGTTCACCGAAGGCACACCGGCCGAGATTTCCGCCGATCCGGGCGTGCGCGAAGTCTATCTCGGGAAGCGCCATCATGGCTGACGCACTTCTCAAATTGCAGCAGGTCACCGCCGGCTACGGCGACGCCGTGGTGCTGCACGACGTATCGCTCGAATTGCCGGAGCATGGCTCGCTCGCCGTCTTGGGCCGCAACGGCGTCGGCAAATCGACGCTTTTGCTGACCATCATGGGATTCACCCAGATGCGCGCCGGCCATGTCTATTGGCGCGGCCAGGATATTTCCAAACAGCCGCCGCACTGGCGCGCTACAAACGGCATCGCCTGGGTGCCGCAGGAGCGCGAGATTTTCCCGTCGCTGACGGTGGAGGAAAACCTCACCGTGGCGGCGCGCGCCGGCGACTGGAAACTCGACGCCATCTACAACCTGTTCCCGCGCCTGAACGAACGCCGCCGCAACATGGGCAATCAACTGTCCGGCGGCGAACAGCAGATGCTGGCCATCGCGCGGGCGCTGATGACCAACCCGTCGCTGCTGTTGCTCGACGAGCCGTTCGAGGGCCTGGCGCCGGTGATCGTCGACGAACTGATCGCGGCGGTGAAGCTGATGCTGTCGGGACGCAAGATCGCCATCGTTTTGGTCGAACAGCACACCGAAGTGGCGCTGGAGCTGACCGCCGAGGCGGTGGTGCTGGAGCGCGGCGCCATCGCGCATCGCGCGCAATCCGGCGCCTTGCAGACCGACACGGCGACTTTGGAACGGCTGGTCGGATTGCGGGTCGCGGCGACGGCGTAGTTGTCATTCCGGGGCGCGCGGCATAAGCGCGTTTACGCGCGTCTTCGACGCGCTATGCGCGAACCCGGAATCCAGCGGCACATCGCAGGGCCATTGTTGTGGTCCTGGATTCCAGGCCCGGCCCTTCGGGCCGTCCCGGAATGACGGAGGAGGAGTTCTCATGCCGCCCATGATCCCGCGCGAGCGCGCCGACTACTCGGCCATCGTCGACCGGCCGCCGCTCAAGCTGCCGGGCAAGGCGCGCATCGTGTTCTGGACCATCGTCAATTACGAAGTCTGGGACATTTCCAAGCCGATGGCGCGACAGCAACTGCCGGCGCCGACCGGCGTGCCACTGATGCCCGACGTGGTGCACTGGGGCTTTCACGAATACGGCATGCGCGTCGGCTGCTGGCGCTTTTTCGATTTGTTCAAGAAGCTCGGCATCAAGCCGACGCTTTCGGCCAATGCGCGCATCTGCGAGGACTATCCGCGCGTGGCGGCGGAGGCGCGCGACGCCGGCTGGGAATTCATGGGCCACGCCTATGAGCAGGGACCGATCCACAAGGAGCCCGATCAGGCCGCGATGATCAACCGCAGCATGGACATCATGGAGAAGTTCACCGGCAAACGCCCGGTCGGCTGGCTCGGACCCGGCCTGACGCAGACATTGGAGACACCCGATCTCCTCACCGCCGCGGGCGTCAAATATATCGGCGACTGGGTCTATGACGACGAACCGACGACGATCAGGACGGTCAACGGCCCGCTGGTGACATTGCCCTACACGATCGAACTCAACGACATTCCGGTGATGCTGGTGCAGCATCACAACAGCGACTATCTGCTCAATCTGGTGAAGGACCAGTTCGACCGGCTCTATGCCGAGAGCGAACATCGCGCCAAATTCGTCGCGCTCGCCATTCACCCTTACATCAGCGGCCAGCCGCACCGGATCAAATATCTCGAAGCGATCTACGACTATGTGAACAGCCACGAAGGCGTGCTGCACTGGAACGGTGAGCAGATTCTGGATTGGTATCAATCCATAAAAAAGTAACGCGAGGAAACACCCGATGAACTTTCCCGAGCCGCCGATCGGCATGTTGCCGGGCGATCGCCTGTCCTATTCGCCGATCATCAACCGCGAGCCGCTCAAGCTGCCGAAAGGCGCGCGCATGGTGGTGTGGACCGTGACCAATGTCGAGGAATGGGACCCGACCCAGACCATGCCGCGCACAGTGCTGACGCCGCCGGCCGGCGGTTCGCCGATGCCGGACATTCCGAACTGGTGCTGGCACGAATACGGCAACCGCGTCGGCTTCTGGCGGCTGTTGCAGGTCTATGACGAGTTCAAGATTCCCGGCGTGATGAACGTCAACGGCGTCGCGGTGAACGCCTTTCCGGAAATGATAAAGGCTTGCGTCGAGCGCAACTGGGAATTCGTCGGCCACGGCCTGACCCAGCGCAACATGCAGAAGGTCGAGGACGAGCGCGCCGACATCAAGAAATGCATTTCGGTGTTGCAGAAGGCGACCGGGGTGAAACCGCGCGGCTGGCTCGGGCCCGGGCTGACCGAAACCTGGGAGACGCCGGATATCCTGTCGGAGGAAGGCTACGACTATGTCGCCGACTGGGTGCTCGACGACCAGCCGGTGTGGATGAAGACGCGCCACAAGCCGATCCTCAACATTCCCTATACGCAGGAATGCAACGACGTCGCCATGATGCTGATCCAGCATCACAAGGCGAACGAGTTCTATGAGCGCGCCATGGACCAGTTCGAGCAGATCTACAAGGACTCCAAAGACGGCGCCCGGGTGATGGCGATTTCGGTGCACCCCTACATCATGGGCGCGCCGCACCGGGCCAAGTATTTCCGGCAGATTTTCCAGAAAATCCGCAAGAAAAAGGACGTGCTGTTCTGGACTGGCTCGCAGATCGCCGACTGGTTCAAAAAGGCCGGGCCAAAGCCGGAGTAGCGCCTGTCATTCCGGGGCGCGCGCCAGCGCGAACCCGGAATCCAGACGCGACCTCAAAATTTGTTTCTGGATTCCGGGCTCGGCCCTCCGGGCCGCCTCGGAATGACGGGGAAACAAAGCGTTACGCCCTTGGTTTCGGGACGCTGCTGGACTATCCGTTAGCCCCATGAACACGAAACCAGAAGCCCATTTCCTCGACAAGAAAACCATCGCCGAGCTGACCGCGCGAATGTATCTCGACACCGGCGCGGTGCGGTTCATGACCGACAAGCCGTTCATTTTCACCAGCGGCTGGGCGAGCCCGGTCTATAACGACTCGCGTTGGCTGATCTCGTTTCCCGACGTGCGCTCGGCGATCATGGGCTACGCGGTCAACGCCATCGACCGCGATATTGGACGGACGAATATCGACGCGGTGGCCGGCGGCGAGACCGCTGGCATTCCCTTCGCCGCCTGGGTCGCCGACCGCATGCATCTGCCGATGCAATATGTGCGCAAGAAGGCCAAGGGCTTCGGCCGCAACGCGCAGATCGAAGGGCAGTTGCTGCCCGGCCAGCGCGTGCTCCTCGTCGAGGACCTCGCCACCGACGGCCGCAGCAAGGTCAATTTCGTCAAGGCGATCCGCGATGCCGACGGACAATGCGACCATTGCTTCGTCGTGTTCTTCTACAATATCTACAAGGAAGGCGAGAAGATTCTGTCCGATCTCGGCGTCACCTTGCACGCGCTGACCACCTGGCGCGACGTACTGGCTGTCGCCAAGAAGATGGACAAGTTCGAGCCGAAGATGCTGGCCGAGGTCGAGAAGTTCATCGACGATCCGGCCGGCTGGTCGAAGGCGCATGGCGGCGCGACGGGGGCGGCTGAGTAAGAAATCGCTGTCGTCCCCGCGAAGGCGGGGACGACATAATTTGATTACGCCATCTTCCGCTTCACCCTTGTCACCGCCAAATCCAGCGCCTGAAGAAACCGCGACACGTCCTGGCGGTTCAAGGGCGGCGGGCCGCGCGTGACCGCCCCGGCGCTTCGCAAATCCGTCATCAGGTCGCGCGTCGCCAAAGCCATGCCGATCGCATCATTGTCGAACACCTTGCCGGTCGGCGACAGCACGCTGGCGCCTTTCTTGACGCTGCGGCCGGCGAGCGGAATATCCGACGTAATGACGATGTCGGTGTCGCCGGCGCGCTCGACGATCCAGTCGTCGGCGATATCGGGGCCCTGCGTGACGATCACCCGCTCGATCATGTCCGAACGCGGCACATTCATGAATGAATTGGCGACGACGAAGACCTTCAGGCCATAGCGCTCGGCGACCCGATAGACCTCGTTTTTCACCGGACAGGCGTCGGCATCGACGAAAATACGGATCGCGGGCTGTGCGGGGTCTTCCATGCGTGCGGCCGTCGTGGTCAAATTGACAAGCGCATGATCCCGAAAAGTGGGGACCGGTTTTCGGACAAGATCATGCGCAATTGAAGCAGGGTGGACAATGGCCAAGGCACGCAAGAAGGCAAGCAAGAAAGCCCAGCCGCGCAAGGCGGCCCGCAAGAGCAATGTACGCGGCGCCGTGAAAGCCAAGACCCGGGCCAAGAAGCGGCCGAAGCAGAAATTCCACGTCAGCCATCATAACGAGGCCGACTTCGACCAGGGCCTGCGCACTTACGCCAAATACCGCGACCTCGGC
The DNA here is from genome assembly GCA_947479905.1 of Bradyrhizobiaceae bacterium. Taxonomy (GTDB): domain Bacteria; phylum Pseudomonadota; class Alphaproteobacteria; order Rhizobiales; family Xanthobacteraceae; genus Pseudolabrys. The sequence goes on along the minus strand of CANKBJ010000007.1, from coordinate 51,121 downwards.
CTTTCCGGGGCGACCGGCGGCATGGTGCAGGCGCACGTCATCCGTTTTATCCCGCCGTTCAAGGCGGAGGATGTGTCGACGCCGCATTTCCACGACGTCGACCTGCAGATGATCTATGTGCTCAAGGGCTGGTACAAGACCGCGTTCGAGGGCGAAGGCGAACACACGTTTCACGCCGGCGCCTGCTGGCTGCAGCCGCCGAAGATCAAGCACACCGTGCTCGGCTATTCCGACGACTGCGAATTGCTGGAGATCGTGCTGCCGGCCGAGTTCGATACGGTGATGCTGGGGAAGTGATTACTTCGGCAGATCGTCGTCCGACAGGACCCGCAACGCCGCGCCGTCGACGTCATTATACTGGCCGCTTTTCAAGGCCCACATGAAGCCGAACAGGCCGGCCAGCCCGAGGCCCAGCGCCATCGGCAGAAGATAAATCAGCACATTCATGACGGTTCACCTGCGCGGATGATTCTGTTTTTCTGCGCGGCGCGCAAGGCATTCAGCGTCACCAGCACCGACGAGCCCGACATCGCCAAAGCTGCGATCAGCGGCGTCACCAGGCCGGCAATGGCGACCGGCACGGCGATGAGATTATAGAGCGCGGCGAGCCATAGGTTCTGCATCATCAGGCGGCGGGCGCGGCCGGCGATGATGACGGCGTCACTGACCGGACCCAGACGCTCGCCGAGGAACACCGCGTCGGCCTGTGCCTGCGTCACGTCGGCGGCGGAAATCGGCGACAGCGAGACATGAGCGGCGGCGAGCGACGGCGCGTCGTTGAGACCGTCGCCGACCATCAGCACGCGGCGGCCCTGCGCCTTCAACGTTTCGATATGCGCGATCTTCTGCGCCGGATTGAGGCCGCCATGCCACTGCCCGATGCCGAGCGTCTCGGCCACCGGCCGTACCGCATCGACGCGGTCGCCGGAAAGAATATGCAAATCGAGCCCAAGAATGCGCAACGCCTGCACCGTCTCAATCGCGTCGGAACGCAGGCGCTGAGCGATGGCGAAGGTCGCGTGTTGGCTCGCGCAAGAAAAATAGATATGCGATATGCCGGCATCGCCTTCGCGTTGGAGCGGCGCGCCACAGAACGAAGCGCTGCCCAGTCGTGCTTCAACGCCATCGATCATCGCCCGCACGCCCTGCCCCGGCTCCTCGACGGCGCCGTCGAACGGTGCGCGCGCGCTGGCCTCGCGCGCCAAAGCGAGCGCCAAAGGATGCCGGCTGGACAAAGCGAGCCGCGCCGCCCGTTGCGTGAGCGCGGGATCGATCGCGGCGGCGTTGACGACGCGCGGCTCGGGCAAGGTCAAAGTGCCGGTCTTGTCGAAGATCACCGTGTCGGCCTCCGCCAGGCGCTCGATGGCGTCGCCGGAATTCAGAATAATGCCGCGCTTGAACAGAGCGCCGGAGGCGACCACCTGCACGGCGGGAATGGCCAGCGCCAGTGCGCAGGGGCAGGTAATGATGAGCACGGCGATCGCGGTGATGATCGCATCATGCGCGGACGCGCCATAGAGCATCCAGCCGGCTAACGTCAGCGCGGCGGTCAGATGCACCACCGGCGAATAAACAGCCGCCGCGCGGTCGGCAAGCCTGCGGGTGCGCGATTTGGCGCTGGCCGCCTTTTCCAGCAGGCGCTCGATGTCGTCGAGCAGCGACGAGCCGCCGGCCGCGGTGACCCGCATCGTCAGCGCGCCGGAATAATTGAGACTGCCGGCATAAACGATCGCGCCGGCGGCCACCTTGCGGCGCGCGGTCTCGCCGGTGATCAGGCTGTCGTCGATTTCCGAATTGCCGCCGATGACTTCGGCATCGGCGGGAACGCGCTCGCCCGGACGCACCAGCACGCGGTCGCCGGCTTTCAACACCGCCGCCGGCACATTGACCAGTTCGTCGCCGGCAAAGCGGTGCGCGGTCTCGGCACGCAACGCCGCCAGATTGCCGGCCACCGCGCGGGTGCGGCGGCGCATCGCGTGATCGAGCGTGCGGCCGACCAGCAGGAAAAACAGCAGCATGATCGCCGAGTCGTAATAGGCGTGCTCGGCGTGGTTGGCGGTCTCTACCACGGACATTGAGAGCGCCAGAATGACGCCGAGCGAGATCGGCACGTTCATGTTCAGCGTGCGCGCCCGCAGCGCCGCGAAGGCGCTGGAAAAGAACGGCCGCCCGGCATAAGCCGCCGCCGGCAGCGCGATCAGGGCCGAGGCCCAGTGGAAGAAGTCGCGGGTTTCCGGCGTGATGTCGGTGACATTGCCGGACCACACCGACACCGACAGCAGCATGATGTTCATGGCGGCGAAACCGGCGACCGCCAGGCAGCGCGTCAGGTGGCGCGCCTCGGCGGCCTCCTCCTGCTCGGCGCGCAGCGCGACGAAGGGATGGCCGCGATAGCCGTTGTCCTGCAACGCCTGAAAAATGCGCGACGGCTCGGTCAACGCCTCCGACCAGGCGACATGCAGGCGGCGGTTGGTGTAGTTGACGCGCGCCTCGGTGACGCCAGGCAGGGATTTCACCGCGCCCTCAATGCGGGCGATGCAGGCGCCGCAGGAAATGCCTTCGACCGCGACGTCCATGCCAAGCGTGCCGGCTGCTTCCGGCTTGGCATAGAGCGACAGATCGACGGTTTCGGTCATCGCGGACATGACAATTCCAGATTACTTCAGTGTCACCCGGCTGCGCGAGCGGAACACGCGCTCGCCGCCGCGCTCAATGTCGAGGATCAGCTCCCATTGCCCGGCCGGCGCCGCGGTTACGCCGCGCAGCGCGCCAGCGCCGGCGGCTTCAAGCGCGACGTCATGATCGAGCCGCGACGTCGCCGGATGCGCCAGCCGCGCCGAACCGGTGAGCCCGGCGACCGCCAGACCCTTGTCATCGCGCACCGCGATATCGATCACCGCCTGGCCGGCCGCGTCGCGGGCCAATTTGCCGTCGACCCGCCAATGCAGCCCGGCCTGGCGCTCCGCCGACTGCATTTCCTGCTTGAACTGCAAACCCGCCTTGTACGAGCTGCCGGTTTCCAGCCCGGCGAAGGTCGAGGTCGCAGCCTTCACCAGCACGCCGTTGACGCCGAAGACAAAGACGAAAAAGCCGACCAGCCAGAACAGCACGGCGCGGCCGGTTAGTTCGCGCGGTTTTTTTGCGGTCGTTGTCATTGGGTTCTCTCAAGGTCCGAAGAAATGATCGCGCATCTGCGCGGTGGCGCCGGAGTCGATATCGATCAGGCTGAACAGCACCGTGGTCGAGGGCGCGGGCGGCGTCGGGCTGTAGTCGGTGACCATGACGCGCACTTCCTTGGTCTGGTCGGGGCCGACGGTGACCAACTGGCGGCCGTCGGCGCGCGGCGGCAGGCCGACATAATCGATCAGGGTCGACGGTATGCCGTCGACGCTGAGAATGAATTCGCGCGACTTGAGCTGCTTGTTGACGATGCGGATGGTGTAGGCGTTGCGCACAGCGCCGTCGGACAGCCGCACATACATCGGATTGCGGTCGTGAATGACGCTGATGCCTTCGCTGTCGCGGGTGGCCAGCGTGAAGATCATAATGCCGCCGGCAATGGCGATGATCGCGGCGTAAAGTGAGGTGCGCCAGCGGACCAGCTTGAACATCATCGGCTTGCCTTCGCGCCGCGCCTGGATGTTGAGGTCGGTGTCATAGGCGATCAGCCCGGCCGGCCGGCCGAGTTTTTCCATGACGCGGTCGCAGGCGTCGATACACAGGCCGCACTGGATGCAGCCGAGATTGGCGCCGCCGCGAATGTCGACGCCGGTCGGACAGACATGCACGCATTGCAGACAGTCGACGCAATCGCCGGCCGACTTGCCGGCGGCGCGCAGCTGCTCGGATTTCTTCACCGAGCAACGCGGTTCGCCGCGGTCGTAACGATAGGTGACGTTGAGCGCGTATTCGTCGGTCAGCGCCGCCTGGATGCGCGGCCACGGGCACATATAGAGGCAGACCTGCTCGCGCATGTAGCCGGCGAGCGTATAGGTCGAAACGGTGAGAATGCCGATCCACAGATAGGCGGCGAACGGCGCCGTGCCTGAGGCCAGCTCTTTGACCAAGGTCGGCGCGTCGGCGAAATATAGAACCCAGGCGCCGCCGGTCCACCACGCCACCATGATCCAGGTGATATGCTTGGCGGCCTTGAAGGCGACCTTCTGCACCGTCCACGGCCCGGCGTCGCGCTTCATGTGTTCGCGGCGATCGCCTTCGAAGAACCGCTCGATGGCGTAGAACAGATCGGTCCACACCGTCTGCGGGCAGAGATAGCCGCACCAGATCCGGCCGGCGAGCGCGTTCATCAGGAACAGACCGATCGCCGCGAGGATCAATAGACCGGTGAGATAATAGACCTCCTGCGGCCACAGCTCGATGAAGAAGAAATAGAAACGGCGGTTGGGGAAATCGATCAGCACCGCCTGCGACGGCGCATCCGGGCCGCGATCCCAGCGAACGAAGGGCAGCAGATAGTAGATGCCGAGCGTGACGCCGAGGACGGCCCATTTGATGTTGCGGAAAAAGCCGCTGACACTTTGCGGATAGATATTGCGGCGTGCCGCATAGAGCGGCCCGTCGTCGTCGGATTCCTCCATGAAAGCCGGTTGCGGCGCCGCGCTTTGCGGCGTGGCTTTCACTTCGGCTTCGCGCACCAATTCTTCGAGCTGGGTCATGACTTTTCCGCTTCAATCTCAGCGGAAAACATAGGCGGGCGGCGGCCAAGCCGTGTTGATATGGCTCAATTGAAAATCCCGGCGCGAGGCCAGGATTTTCGTGGTTTATCAGCTACTTATCGATGCGGTATCGGGTCACTTTTCACCGCCGCCGAAAGTATAGACGTAAACCGCCAGGGCCTTGATGACCGGCTCGCTGAGGCGGCCCTCCCAGTTCGGCATGACGGCGCCACGGCCGTTCAGGATGCCCTGCTCGATGGTCGCCTTGTCGGAGGCGTAGAGCCAGATCTTGTCGGTGAGATTGGGCGCACCAAGCTCGCGATTGCCCTTGCCGGCGTCGCCGTGACAGACGGCGCAGTTGTCGGCGAACAGCTTCTTGCCCAGCGCCAGATCGGCGCCGGCTTCAGCCGGCAGACCGGACAGCGAGCGGGCGAAATCGGCCACCGCCGAAATCTCGTTCGGCTTCAGGACACCGTTGAAGCCCGGCATGTTGCCTTGCCGCGCCTTGTCATGACCCGAGCGCGCGCCAAAACGGATGGTCTGCTCGATGTCGGTAATCTTGCCGCCCCACAACCAGTCGTCGTCGTTGAGGTTGGGATAGCCCTTTGTGCCGCCGCCGCCGGCGCCGTGACACGGCGCGCAGTTGTCGGCGAAGGCGACGCGGCCTTGCGCACGGGCGAAGTCGAGCAATTGCGGACTGCCGGCGATTTCCGGCAGCGACGCGCTGGCGAGCTTGTCCATTAACGGGCCGCGCTGCGTCTTCAGCTCGGCGAGATCGGTGACGACGGCGCTCCGCGCGTGCCAGGCAGTGATGCCTTCGGTCGATCCGGTCAGCAGCGGCCATGCGGGATAGACCACCCAGTAGCCGATCGCCCAGACGATGGTGATGTAGAAGGTCCACAGCCACCAGCGCGGCAGCGGCGTGTTGAGTTCGCGAATGCCGTCCCAATCGTGGCCGGTGGTCGCGGTCCCGGTGACCGCGTCGATGTCTTTATGATGTTCGTCTGCCACCGGTCAGTCCTCCCGCAACGGAATGCGCGCCGCTTCATCGAATTGCTGTTTGCGCGACGGCCACAGCGCATACAGCAGCACGCAGGAAAAAATCACAACGAAGTAGGCGAGACCCCAGGTCTGGGCGAACTCGGCCGCGGCTCGATAGGTCGGATCCATCATTTTAGATTCTTGGCGCTTACCGGATGTTGGCTTTGTCGTCGTAAAGATTGAAGTCGACCTGCGTGCCCATCATTTGCAGATAGGCGATCAGCGCGTCGGCTTCGGAGATTTTTCCCGGGTTGCCATCGAAGTCGCGGACCTGCGCTTTCGGATAGCGCTTGATGACGTCGGCCGCGTCGGCGGCATCTGTCGTCGCCTGCGTGGCGACATCCTTGACGGCGTTGTCGACCATGTCCTGGCTGTAGGGCACGCCCTCGAGCCGCAGAACTTTCAGATCGTCGGCGATGTTCCGGAAGTCCAGCTCGGTATTGGCGAGGAAGCCATAGCCGGGCATGACCGAACCCGGCACCACCGAACGCGGATCGCGCAAGTGATCGCGATGCCAGTCGTCGGAATATTTGCCGCCGACGCGGGCGAGATCCGGACCGGTGCGCTTCGAGCCCCACTGGAACGGCTTGTCGTACATGCTCTCGGCGGCGAGCGAATAATGGCCGTAGCGTTCGACCTCGTCGCGCAACGGCCGGATCATCTGCGAATGGCAGAGATAGCAGCCCTCGCGGACGTAGATGTTGCGCCCGGCCAGTTCGAGCGGCGTATAGGGCCGCACGCCGTCGACCTTTTCGATCGTGTTCTTCAGATAGAACAACGGCGCGATTTCGACGAGGCCGCCGATGGCGATGACCACCAGAATGCCGATCACCAGGACGATCGAGTTCTTTTCAAAGATCGCGTGTTTTTGCCAGAGTGACATTGTTGTTCTCGCTTATTCCGCGGGCGCCAGCGCGAGGCCGGCGGTCTCGGCCTGTTCGGCCGAGTTCACAGTTTTCCAGAGGTTCCAGACCATGATCAGCGCGCCGCACAGGAACAGGAATCCGCCGAGCGCCCGGATGACATAGAAGGGATGCATGGCCTCGACCGTTTCGACGAAGGAATATTCGAGGAAGCCGAGCGAGGTGTAAGCGCGCCACATCAGGCCTTGCAGGATGCCCGACACCCACATCGCGGTGATGTACAGCACGATGCCGACGGTCGAGACCCAGAAGTGCCAGTTGACCAGCTTGAGCGAGTACAGCGGCCGGTTCCACAGCCACGGCACCAGGCAGTAGATCGCGCCGAACGAGATGTAGGCGACCCAGCCGAGCGCGCCGGAGTGAACGTGGCCGATGGTCCAGTCGGTGTAGTGGCTGAGCGAATTGACGACCTTGATCGACATCATCGGACCTTCGAAGGTCGACATGCCGTAGAAGGCGACGGACACCACCATCAGGCGGAGCACCGGATCGGTGCGCAGTTTATCCCAGGCACCCGACAGGGTCATGATGCCGTTGATCATGCCGCCCCAGGACGGCATCCACAGCATGATCGAGAAGGTCATGCCGAGCGTCTGCGCCCAGTCCGGCAGCGCCGTGTAGTGCAGATGGTGCGGGCCGGCCCAGATGTAGAGGAAGATCAGCGCCCAGAAGTGGATGATCGACAGGCGGTAGGAATAGACCGGCCGTTCGGCGCGTTTCGGGATGAAGTAGTACATGATGGCGAGGAAGCCGGCGGTGAGGAAGAAGCCGACAGCGTTGTGGCCGTACCACCACTGCACCATCGCATCCTGCACGCCGGACCAGACGATGTAGGACTTCGACGAGAAGATCGACACCGGCACCGTCGCGTTATTGCCGAGATGCAGCATGGCGATGGTGACTATGAAGGCGAGATAGAACCAGTTGGCGACGTAGATGTGCGGCTCGGTGCGGCGCCAAAGCGTCGCCAGGAACACCAGCAGATACGTCACCCAAACCACAGTAAGCCAGAGATCGGCGTACCATTCCGGTTCGGCATATTCCTTCGACTGAGTGATGCCGAGCAGATAGCCGGTGCCGGCGATCAGGATGAAGAAGTTGTAGCCGAGCACGACGAACCACGGCGCCAGATCGCCGGCCAGCCGCGCGCGCGACGTGCGCTGCACGACATAGAACGACGTGGCGAGAAGTACGTTGCCGCCGAAGGCGAAGATCACCGCCGAGGTGTGCAGCGGCCGCAGGCGGCCGAAGCTGATCCATTGCAGATCGAAGTTGAGAACCGGAAAAGCCAGCTGCAACGCGATGATGAGACCGACGAGAAAGCCGGCGATGCCCCAGAACATGGCGATGACGGTCGCGAACTTGACCGGCCCCATATTGTAATTGGGCTTGCCGTCGATGGTCAGCGGCGCGCGTTCGGCCGGACGATCATAGTAGCGATTGATGATGGCAAACACGGCGGCGAGGCTGGCCGCGGTGAACAGATAGGCGTGAAATGCGTATTCCGGCGTGTAGGCCTTGGCGGCGATGACGATGCAAAGCGCCGCCAGCGCGGCGAAGGTCAGAGCCAGACCGCCCTCACCGAAGGTCATCTGTTTTTGTGGAGCAAGCGCGTTCGCCATGAGAGTGGTTCCGTTTTATGGCTGGCCGGGGAATTGGAGGGCCTTGAAGCGGAATATCCATCGAGTTCGGCGGGCCATTCTTGATCCAGGTCAAGCAAACGGCCCGGCGAAATCTTTTTCAGGACGATCTTGCCAATACCGCCCGCGTCGGCGGTATCGCCTGCGATAATGCTAGGGGGCCATGCGCTGCGAAGTTCCGCGCTTTGATGTAAGTCAAATATCCGGCCCGGCATCGCTTATTGATGATGGGTACAAGGCGCCAGTTTCGTGCGCCGCTTATTACTGGGGTAACAGGGGTCACCAATGAATTCACGCACAGCATTGCCCGCACTCGTGGCGGCGACGATCTTGACGGGTTTCGCAAGCCCGACGCTCGCCGCCGACGTCGCGGCAAAGCCGATCTATAAAGCGGCGCCGATGGTGGAGGCTTTCAATCCGTGGATGGTCCGCTTCCGCGCGCTCGGCGTCGTCACCCGCAATTCCGGCAATGTCGATCAGGTAGCCGGATCGGGTTTGTCGACCAGCGACACTGTGGTGCCGGAACTCGACATCACCTATTTCTTCAACAAGAACTGGGCGGCCGAACTCATTCTCGGCGTTACCAAGCATCATGTTACCGGCACGGGCGTCCCGACGACCAACAATCTGGACGTCGGCAAGGCTTGGCTGCTGCCGCCGACCTTGACGTTGCAGTATCACTTTACCGACTTCGGCGCGTTCAAGCCCTATATCGGCGCCGGCGTGAACTACACGGTGTTCTTCAGCCAGACCGCCGGCAACACAAGCAACGGCTTTGTGACCATCACCAACAGCCACCTGCACAACTCGTTCGCCCCGGCCGCGCAGATCGGCTTCGACTACATGATCAACAAGCATTGGGGCTTCAACGTCGACGTCAAGAAGCTGTGGCTGCGCCCGGACTGGGACGGCACCACCAGCACTGGCGCGGCGTTGACCGGCAAGGTGAACCTCGATCCGTGGCTGATCGGCGCCGGCGTCACCTACAAGTTCTAATCTTCACCGATCCAGACAAACGAAAGCCCCGGCATCGCTGCCGGGGCTTTTTTATTCGAGGACTGCCGATCAGCGATCGCGCCAACCGTGCCAGCCCCAGCCGCGCGGACCGCCGCGATCGAGGCGCTTCTTCTGGTCGTCGGTGAGCGTGGCGTAAAAGGCATCGAAGGCCGGACGGACGGTCTTGATCGCCGCCAGCATACTCTCCATGCGCTTTTCCATCGCCTCCATGCGCGCCGACGCGCCTGCAGGAAATTCCTTCGGGCAAGCGGCGGCCACCGTTTCGGCCGCCTTGGTCGAGGCGGCGCGCAGGGCTTCAAGCGCGGTGCGCTGGGCGTCGGTCGGCTTGATCAGCCGCTCGATTCGCTCCATGCGCCACTCGGCCATTCCGGCCGCGCGTGGATCGCACAGGCCGGCCCGGCCGCCAAAGCCGCCGCCCATCATGCCGGGTCCCATCATCATGCCGGGTCCCCAACCGGGACCGCTACGGGATCCGCCGCCCGGTCCATTACCCGGACCCGGCTGCGCAGCGGCGGGCGCGACGGCAATCAGGCCAGCAATAGCGATCGAAGCGGCGGCAAGAGCAAAGGCTTTCATGGCGGTTCTCCGGCTAAATGGGGTTAAGATATTCCATGTTAAGAATACGAGCTGCGCCGTTGACGCGATTGACGCACATCAACGGCGCGTTGAATTCGCCGCTCAGACGGCGACCATGAATTCGCGTTCGACGTCGGCGACGGTAATTTCCGGCTTCAAAGCCGGCGCGATCGAGGCGCGATCGCCGCGGTAAAGAACACCCATGCTGAAGCCGTCGTCGGCCAGCACAAGAGCGGTGGCGGCGGCGCGATCCTGTTCGACGGAAATCGCCGATGGCCGCACCATCTTTTTCCACTCGCGTTGTTCGGGACGGAAGGTGACACAGGGGCTCAACACTTCGATGAATGCAAAACCCGGCCAGCGGATGGCATCGACGATCAGATCGGCAAGGCCGTTCGGATCGCCGGAAAATCCGCGCGCGACGTAATTGGCGCCGGAAGCGATCGCCACCGCCAGCGGATTGAACGGCCGCAAGCCGATGCCGCCCGGCGCAATGTCCGAATCCCAATCGGCCTCCGTGGTCGGCGACGGCTGACCCTTGGTCATGCCGTACACGCGGTTGTCCATGACGAGATAGAGCATGTCGACATTGCGCCGGCAGGCATGGATGAAATGATTGCCGCCGATCGAATAGCCGTCGCCATCGCCGCCGACGGCGATCACTTCGAGATCGGGCCGCGTCAGCTTCAGGCCGGTGGCGACCGGCAGCGCGCGGCCATGCACGCCATGGAAACCGTAGGTGCTCATGTAACCCGGCAGCCGCGACGAACAGCCGATGCCGGACACCAGCACGACCTCATGCGGCGGCCGGCCCTGCCTGGCGAGCGCGCGTTCCAGCGCGGCCAGCACGCCGTAATCGCCGCAGCCCGGACACCAGACCGGATGCGCGCCGGAGGAAAAATCCTTGGCGTCGAAGACGCAGTGCGGCTGCTCGGTTGCGGCGACGATGGTGTCGGTCATGATATTTCTCCGTCACGCCACATGACTGGCGATCTCCGATGGCCGGAACGGCGCCGGACCGGGCCGCGCCACGCTTTCGGCGCTGAGTGGGATCGCCTTATGGCCAAGCAGATAGTGATAGAGCTGCGCGCCGTGGTTTTGTTCGACGACGATGATGCGGCGCACACCGTCGAGCGCGCGTGTCAGCGCCGCGAGCGGCAGCGGCGACAATACGCGCAAGGCGATGACGCGGACTTTTTGGCCGCCCGCCGCGAGGCGATTCGCCGCTTCGCGCGCCGGGCCGATGGTCGAGCCGATGGCGATGATGGCGACATCGCCCTCGCCCCAGACTTCGCCCCAATGATCGCCGGGATCGAACTGGCTGAACTTCTTCGCCCGCTTATCGATCTGCGCGACATGCATGGCGGCGCCGCTGGCCGGCAACCCGGCTTCATTATGAGTGAGTCCCTCCGCCACCCATTCAAGATGCGGCGTGCCGGGCAAAGGCATCGGCGTCACCGGATCGCCGCCGGTCGCATAACGCTTGAACGGCTTGCCGGGCGCGACGCCATTGACGCGGCGCGCGAGCGGCGCCGGCCGCTGCGCCGACGGATCGATCACCGTCGTCGCCTGGCCGAGCGCCTGATCGGACAGCACGATCACCGGCGTCTGCAGCGATTCGGCGACATAAACGGCGTATTCGCCGGTGTTGACGCAGTCGGCGACCGATACCGGCGCCAGCACAATGCGTGGCGCATCGCCGTGGCCGCCGTAAACAGCGAGATTGATGTCGCTCTGCTCGGTCTTCGAGGCAATGCCGGTCGACGGGCCGGCGCGCATGACATCGACCAGCACGAACGGAATCTCGGCGGCGACGGCGAGGCCGAGCGTTTCGATCATCAGCGAGAAGCCCGGCCCGGATGTGACCGTCATCGCCGGCGTGCCGCCATAGGACGCGCCCAACGTCATGTTCACCGACGCCAGTTCGTCCTCGCCCAGCACTAAACGGCCGCCAAGCTTGATGAGATGCGGCGCCAGCCATTCGACAAGATCGGTCGCCGGCGTGATCGGATAGCAGCCGACGAAGCGCACGCCGCCGCGCAACGCGCCGAACGCAACCGCCTGATTGCCGTTGATCAGCCAGCGCGCCGCCTTTCGCGGCGGCTCGAGCCGCAGATCGAGCGGCAAGGCCGGCGCGGCCCGCGCGCCAAGTGCAGCGCCCGCCGCATTGGCTGCGATCAGATCCGCGCCCTTGCCGTCGAAGATCGTATCGATCGCGGCCTTCACGTCGGATTCCGCAATCCCGGTCAGGGCGCAGACGCAACCCGCGGCGAACATGTTGATGCGCTTGCCGCGCAATGCGCGTTCAAGCTTGTTCTCGTCCGGATTGTTCATCGCCAGCGCGACGACGCGGCCCTTCGACTTGGCGATGCCGGGCGGCACCGGCCCCGACGCCGGATCGGCCAGGATGATGCTTCTGTCGTCGAGCGGGATCTCGGCGGCGAACTGCTCGACCTTGTCCCAATCCAGCGCGACGAACAGATCGTAGCAATCGGGCTGGGTTTCGATCGGCGCGATCGACACCTGCACCAGAGATGCCGATTCGCCGCCACGCACCTGCGCGCCGAATAATTGCGTCATCATGCCGTAGTAGCCGGCATGCGCCGCGGCGCGCAGGAAGACGGCTCCGGCGGTCATCGCGCCGGAGCCGCCGCTTCCCGCGAAAACAACGGCGATGGAGGCGCGGGTCACTTGTCCCGGCCTAGACGTAGCCGAGCCAGCGCCAGTAGGTGGCGCCGAGCAGCATCACCAGAGCGAGCGCGACCACCGTCAGCACCAGCCCCGTGCGGACGAAGTCGCGGGCGCTGAAGGTCTCGGTGCCGTAAGCGACCATGTTCTGCGGCGCGTTCACCACCAGGATGAAGCCGAACGACACCACGAACTGCAGCAACATGGTCATGCCGACGATGTTGATGCCGGGCGTCGCGACGCCCTTAAGCACGGCGATGACGATCGGGATCATGGCGGAGGCAAGCGCGGTGGCGCTGGCGAAGCCGAGATGGATCACCACCAGGAACAGGCTCATCGTGCCGAGGATGAACAGCGCCGTGGCGTTCTTCAGGCCGAACTCGGCGACCGCGATATTGGCCAGCCAGGTCGCGGCGTTGGTCTGCAACAGCGCGGTGCCGAGGCTGATGCCGACGCCGAACAGGATCACCGTACCCCACGGAATGCGCGCCTGCGCGTCTTTCCAGTTGAGAATGCCGAAGCCAGGCATGAACATCAGCGCGACGGCGGTGATGGTCGTGGTGCTGGTGTCGAACTTATGCAGGACGCCCTCGGTCGCCCAGAAGCCGATCAGGGTCAGCGAGATGATCAGGAGCTTGATTTCGGCGGCCTTGATCGGCCCGAGCGCGGCGAGCGACTTCTGGATGCCTTCGTGACCGCCCGGCACTTCGGCCACTTCCGGCTTCATCATGCGCGTCATGACGAAATAGAGCGCGACGCACATCAGCACGGCGAAGGGCGCGGCGGCGATGAACCAGTTGAGCCAGGTGATGGTCTGGTTGAAGGTCTTCTCGATGAAGCCGATGGCCACCATGTTCTGCGCCGCGGCGGTCTTGATGCCGACATTCCAGATGCTGGCGGTCTGCACCGTGGTGATCATCAGCATGGAGGCAAAGGCGCTGCGCTTGTTGACGCCGAAGGCGGCGATGATGCCGAGGGTGATCGGCACCAGGCAGGCAACGCGCGCGGTGGTCGACGGCACCATCAATGCGATGACGAAGCCGACCAGGATGGTGCCGATGACGACGTGATGCGTCTTGGTGCCGACGCGCGACAGAATCGACAGCGCGATGCGCTTGTCCAGCCCGGTCACGGTCATCGCCGCGGCCAAAAACAGCGCGGACGCCACCAGCACCAAAGCGGTGTTGGCGAAGCCGCTGAATGCAAGCGTGAGCGCGCCTGAGGTGCCGAGCAGCACTTTCGGGTTGGCGACGCTCGGCGCCAGGCCGAGCAGGAACGCCATCAGCACAGCGATGACGATGGCGGAGACCGCGTAATCGATCGCCTCGGTCATCCAGAGGATCACGGCGAAGGCGAGAATGGCGAGCATATGATGGCCAGCGACCGGCAGATTGGCCGGCGTCGGCAGCAGCAAAATGGCAATCAGCGCGGCAGTGGCGGCCAACAGGCCCCAGTTCGATGCAAACCAGTTGCCCGGTTTGACGACTGCCCCAGCGGCGCCCGGCGCCGGCTGTGCGACATTTGACATGGCTCATTTTCCCCGGCGGAGGTATTCCGCTGACGGGATCATCGGCCATTGCACCCACTGGACGTTGAGCAAGATCAAAAATACGAAGATTTAGATGCGGCCATTTCCGGCCGCGGAACCTGCGACCGCAACAGGCTTAACAAGACGTTCGGCGACTGGGGCGTTAACGCAATTCAATTTAACGCGCCGCAATGCACATAATTTTACCGGAAAAAAATTCGCACTGCGTAACCTGCCGACAATCGCGCCCGCCTTTGTTTGCGTCGAACAGTGTCCATGCCAACGACCAACTATTTCACCGTCGGGCCTGCCAAAAACACGCGCCATCCGGCTTTGAACTGGCTGGCGCGGATCGGCCCCTACAGCAGCGCGCTATTCGGCATTCTCGCCGTGCTGCTGCTGTGGGTCGGCGAACTTTACTACACCCATAACGAACGGGTTCAGACCGAGCGCGCGGCAATCCACAACGCCGAGAATCTGGCGCGCGCTTTCGAGGAGCATATCGTCCGCTCAATCCGCTCCGTCGATCAGACATTGCTCTATGTCCGCGACACCTATACGCGCGACCCCGAGCACTTCGACATATCGCTGTGGAGCCGCAACAGCCAGTTTCTCAATGGCATCACCTTTCAGGTCGTCGTCATCGGCAAGGACGGCCGCATGATCGCCAGTAATATTCCGGGCTCGGAGCCGGGACTCGATCTGAGCGACCGCGAGCATTTCAAGGTGCATGCCGAGCGCCAGACCGACGAGCTATTCGTCAGCAAGCCGGTGCTCGGCCGCGTCAGCAAGAAATGGTCGACGCAAATGACGCGCCGCATCACCATGCCGGACGGCTCCTTCGGCGGCGTCGTCGTGGTGTCGGTCGACCCGGACTACCTGTCGCAATTCTACCGATCGATCGACGTCGGCGCCCACGGCTCGGTGGCGTTGATCGGCAGCGACGGCATCATCAGGGCGCGCGGCTCGCAAAACGGCAGCGGGGCCGGCGCTTCCATTGCCGGCGGGCCGCTGCTTGCCGCCTTTGCGCGATCCAGAAACGGACACTTCGAGAGCAACAGCCAACTCGATGGTCTCAAGCGGTTCTATATCTACCGCGGCGTCGCGCAATATCCGCTCCTTGTCGTCATCGGTTTGGCACACGAGGACGTCTTCAGCGCCTACGAAAGAAAGCACCGGCTCGAACTGACGATCTCCGCCGTCTTGTCGCTTCTCCTGCTCGCCGCCGCCTATGCGATGATGCGCTACCAGAGCATTCTCGCCAAGGCGCGCGACGCTGCCGAAGCGGGCACGCGCGCGCGCACCGGCTTTCTCGCCATGATGAGCCACGAAATCCGCACGCCGATGAACGGCGTTATCGGCATGTCGGAAATCCTGATCGACAGCGGCCTCAACGCCGAGCAGTTGCCTTATGCCACGACCTTGCGCCAACTGGCCCAGCATCTGCTCATCATCATCAACGACGTCCTCGATTTTTCCAAGCTCGAGGCTGACGGCATCGAGATCGAACACATCGACTTCGATCTGCACGAAGCGGTGTGCAATTCGGTCGGCCTTCTGTCCGAACAGGCCAAGGAACACGGCCTCACGCTCTCGGTCAGCTTCGACCCGAACGTTCCGCGCACCGTCAACGGCGATCCGGCGCGCTTGCGCCAGTTGCTGCTCAACCTCGTCGGCAATGGCCTGAAGTTCACCAAACAGGGCGGTGTATCCGTCACGGTCGGCGTCGATGCCAAATCGAGCGCCGAGCGGCCCCGGCTGATCTTTACCGTCGCCGACACCGGGATCGGCATTCCGAAGGAAGGCCTGCCGCTGCTGTTTCGGGAATTTCACCAGCTCGACAGCACGATCTCACGCCGCTTCGGCGGCACCGGACTCGGGCTGGCGATCTGCAAACGCCTGATCGACCTGATGGGCGGCACGATCTCTGTCGACAGCAAAATGGGCCACGGCACGACGTTTCGCTTCACGCTCGGTTACGCGCGAGCGAAGGATCCGGCCAGTGGCGCCCTCGGCGCTTTGGATGCCGCGGACGCGCCGGCGCTGGCGCCGCTGCAGGATATGTCGCACGTCGAGACCCGCATTCTTCTGGTTGAGGACAACAAGACCAACCAGGTGATCGCCACCAAATTCATCAAGGACCTCGGCTTCTCGGTCGACATCGCCAATAACGGCGTTGAGGCCGTCGCGGCATGCCGCCGGCAGAGCTACGACCTCGTGTTCATGGACGTGATGATGCCGGAGATGGATGGCCTCGCCGCGACCAAGGCCATCCGCGCATTGCCGAAATGGCAGTGCGATCCTTACATCATCGCGCTGACCGCCAATACGCAGAGTCATGACCGAAGGACATGTCTCGCCGCCGGCATGGACGACTTCATCGGCAAACCCTTCACCAAGACCGAACTTGCCGGAAAGTTCGCCGAATTGTTCGGCACCATGCCGGTCGCCCCGGCCGCGGTGCCGGCGCCGAGGCAGGAACCCGCCATTCTCGACGCCGATGTCTATCGGACGCTGGCGGAGGCGCTCGGCGCCGACGACGCCCAGTCCGTTGTGGCGACATTTGTCGGGGACACGGCGCGCCGCATCGACGCGATGGATCGTGCGCTCGGCGCCGGCGATCTCGCCGCCGTCAAGAACGACGCCCATGCCTTGAAGAGTTCGGCGGAGTCGATCGGCTTCATGCGGCTGTCGGATGCGGCGCGCGCGCTGGAGACCGCCATTGGCAGCCTGCCGCTCGCCGATATCGAAAGCATGCTCGGCGGTATCAAGCGCTGCTTCAACGCCGCGCGAGAAGCCGCCAGCCATTCGCCGACGTCACCTGAAATCTCCGAACCCCTGCACGTATGAGGCCAACCATGTCATCCGATTGCATCGTCCCCAACTCCGCCGCCCGCCTGCTGGTCGTCGACGACGACCTGGTTCAGCGCAAGATCATCGCCAAGATCGGCGCACAGGCCGGCTTTCTGACGGCGGAAGCGCCGAGTTTCGAGGAAGCCGAAAACATGCTGCGGGCAGAGCAATATGATTGCATCACGCTCGATCTGTCGCTCGGGCCGAGGAGCGGCATTCTGCTGTTGCGCACCATGATCGAGACCAGGAACGCCGTTCCGGTCATCATTGTCAGCGGCGCCACCGAGCAAGTGCTGCGGACGACCCTCGACGTCGCCGGCAACCTCGGGCTCGACGCCCAGACCATGCACAAGCCGCTCAATCTGATCGAACTGCGCGCCATTCTCGCCGACAAGCGGGCGCATGCGGCGGGAGCCGGCGGCAGCCTACAGTTGGAGCTGTCGCTTTAGAAAAAGGAGCGACCGGCGCGCGCGGCCATCGCCTAGCGCGCCGCCCTATCGGCTTGGGCTTCGATCGCCATGCCGGTCATCGGCTCGACCCAGACCATGTGATCCTTCACGGCCTTGACGCCGGGAATGTTCTCGGCGGCGATCTTCAGCGCCTCGCGCTGGCGATCGTCGACGAGGACGCCCCATAGTTCGACGATGCCGTCATGCACGACGACATTGGTCAGCGCCACCGGCGCCCAATGTTCCTTTTTCATTTCCTCAAGCAGCTGCTCGCGAATGTCGGCGTCGTCCTTCGACCGGATCACGTCCGGCGCGACGCGCGCCATGCTGACCATCGCGTGCATCAGGTTCGAGCGCGTGACGATGCCGACCAGGACGCTGCCGGACATCACAGGCACGCGCTTGATGCGGTGCTTCTCCATCAGTTCGACGATTTCCTCGAGCGAGGCGTTTTCGTCGACGGTCCGGATATCGGTGGTCATCACGTCCGACACCTTGTTGCCGTGCGAATGCGCATATTCCGTCGCCATCGGGCCGGGCCCCATGAGAAACTCAAGCCAGCGCGAGCGGTGGCGCTCGGTTTTGGTTTCGCGACGGCGCAAAAAGTCACCTTCCGACAGCACGCCCACCAGCCTGCCGGCCTTGTCGAGTACCGGCAACCCACTGATGCGGTGTTGCAGCATCAGCCGCGCCGCCTGCAGCACAGTCGCATCCGGATCGATCGAAATCACTTTGCGGGTCATGACATCGCTGGCGATCATGGCATTTCTCCTGTTTTTCACAGTGATGAAACCACGCCGCCGCGGTGCCGCTGTTGATGCAGGTCAAGGGCGGCCAAGCCCTTGAAGAGTGGGCAGATTCGTGGGCAGTGGGGTGCGCAAAATGTTTGCCCGGCGGATTTGTTTGGCGCTAGCGTTCACTCCGGAACAACGGCGCACAAGTGCCGGCAATCATATCGGGAGAAACGCATGACCAAGGACATCAAAGCCAGAGGCATGGACCGGCGAACGGTTCTCAAGGCGACGGGCGCGCTGAGCGCAACAAGCCTGTTCGGAGCGCCGGCGATCGCGCAGAACGCCGGCGGATCTGCGCCGGCCGCGTCGCTGCCGGCGCGCGGCGAGTTCGTCGTGCGTGGTGCGCATGTGCTGTCGATGGACGACAGGATCGGCGACTTCCCGGCCGGCGATGTGCATGTGCGCGACGGCGCCATCGTCGCGGTCGCCGCCAGCGTCAACGCGCCGGCGGCGCAGGTCATCGACGGCAGGGGCATGATCTGCATGCCCGGCTTCGTCGAAACCCACTGGCATCACTGGACCAACATCCTGCGGCCGGTGATGCGGCAGGACGACCCGAAGCTCGGCTATTTCCCGGTCACCGCAGGCCTCGGCGTGCATTACGTGCCGGAGGACAGCTATCACAGCGGCCGTATCGGTCTGGCCGAGGCGCTCTCGGCCGGCGTCACCACCACGCAGAACTGGGCGCACAATGTGCGCAGCCCGCAGCACGCCGACGCCGAAATGCGCGCGATGCGCGATTCCGGCCTGCGCGGCCGTTTCGCTTATGGCAACCCGGTGCGCGACCCCAACGACAAGCCGATGGATATCGCCGATCTCGCCCGCGCCAAGCGCGACTGGGCCGGCAAGGACAACATGCTGACGCTGGCGATCTGCTCGCGCAGCGTCGACAGCGCCAACGCAGCCACCCGTGGCGGCATCTCGCCCGATATGGCGAAGAAGGAATGGGGCGCGGCGCGCGACCTCGGCCTGCCGATCACCATGCATACGTCCGGCAAGGGCGCGATCAAGATTCTCAACGAGGCCGGCCTTCTCGGCCGCGATCTCCAGCTCGTCCATCCGCTCAATACCGACGAGGAAGACCGCGCCTTGCTGGCCAGGCATGGCGTCAGCTATTCGACGTCGCCGATCGGCGAGGCGCGCCGGCCGGGCGACCTGCAATTCGACGAAATGCTGGAAGCCGGCGTCAAACTGAGCATGTCGATCGATCATATCACAACCTATGACTGCGACTGCTTCGTCTGCATGCGCATGCTCTACACCTTGAGCACGCACCGCTTCGGCGACAAGAGGAAAGTAACGACCAAACGGCTGGTGCAGCTCGCCACCATCGACGGCGCGCGCGACCTCGGTTTCGGCGATATCACCGGCTCGCTGACGCCCGGCAAACGCGCCGACCTGATCCTTATCCGCGCCAATGGACCGAATATGGCGCCTCTCGGCTACCCCTATGACGCGCTGGTGACCATGGCCCAGCCGGCCAATATCGACACCGTCGTCGCCGACGGCCGCATCCTGCGCCGCAAAGGTGAATTCACCGCGCTCGACTTCGACAAGCTTGTGCGCGAAGCGTCGGATGCGCTCGCCGCGCTGAAAGTGCGCGCCAAATGGGCGTGATCAATCGACACTGACGGCAAAAAAGAGCCCCGGCCAATTGAGCCGGGGCAGGTTCACCAATAACGTCGGGGAAGAACAACGTCAGGCTTAGAACTCTTGATCAGGCATTCAAGCGGTTGAGCGCCGCCTGGTTGCGCAGCACGATGCGGCGCGAACTCGGCACCGAAATCGCCGCCGAATTTTCCAGTTGCGTCAGCGTGCGCGACACGGTTTCGATGGTGAGACCGAGATAATCGGCGATATCCTGACGCGACATCGGCAGTTCGACTGTATTGCCGGCCGGCGCGCGCGACGCCATCTCAAGCAGGAAGCCGGCGACCCGTTCCTGCGCTGTCTTGATCAGCAGCATGATATGCGCCTGCGTGCGCTGCAATTCCTTCGCCGTCATGGTCCAGAGCTGGTTGGCGACGTCATGGCTGCGTCCGGCAAGCGCGACCACGCTGCTGCGCTTGATCAGCATCACCTTGCACTCGACGATCGCTTCGGCCGAGAAGGAATGCACCTCGCCGATTTCAAGACCAAAAATATCGCCCGGCAGATAGAAGGCGCCGATCTGGCGGCGGCCGTCATTCAGCACCTTGTAGGTGCGCACCGCGCCGCTGATGACCTTGTAGAGATATTCGGCCGGCTCGTTCTCCCCGTAGATTTCGCCGTTGCGGGCGAAAGGCATGGCCGCGCCCATCAATTCGATCGATTCGTTGAGTAAGGCAGGCGGCGGGACGTTCCGCGCGGCGCGAGCGGTCGGCAATGGGTAGGAATTGCGGTGGGTCAGGGACTGAGTGTGCATGACGCTTGGCCCTCGATGAATTCGATGATCATCGATACCGCTGGTGTCAGGCCGTCGAAATTCAGATAATCACCATAGGTAGTTTCCCGTAGGCGGACGGGCTGTTTTCGCGCGCCGCCGCCAGCCGCCACGCACCGTTTGGATGTATGCCATACACCGTTGATTCATCAAAGGTTTTCGTCCTAGACGAGGGACGGCACATCTGGCGCTACGGCACGGCGCCCATTGCCGTGGCGCTGGCGCTGGCGGCGCGGGCGCTGCTGCTGCCGATTCTGCATATCGATTCGCTGTTTCTCTATTTCCTTCCGCCGGTGCTGATCGCCGCCGGATTTGGCGGTCTCGGGCCCGGCCTGCTGGCAACCGCGATCGGCCTTGTCGCCGCCTATGCGCTGATGCCCGAACTGGCCGGCTTCTCGACGATCGCCATCGTCAGCGGCGCCACTTTCCTGGTGCTGGCCATCGGCGTTTCCTGGGGGGGCGAACTGGTGCACCGGGGCCAGGTGCGCGCCAAAATCATGACCCGCAACGCGCTGGCGCGCGAAGCGCATTTGCAATCGATTCTCGACACCGTGCCGGAAGCGATGATCGTCATCGACGAACGCGGCGCCATCCAATCGTTCAGTTCGGCCGCCGAGCGGCTGTTCGGCTGTCCGGCCAGCAAGGCGATCGGGCAGAACGTCAGAATTCTGATGCCCGAGCCCTATCGCGAAAACCACGATGGCTACCTGCACCGCTATATGTCCACCGGCGAACGCCGCATCATCGGCATCGGCCGCGTCGTCGTCGGCAAGCGTATGAACGGCTCAACCTTTCCGATGGAGCTGGCGGTCGGCGAAATGAAATCCGGCACGCAGCGCTACTTCACCGGCTTCATCCGCGATCTGACCGAGCGGCAACAGACCGAGGCGCGGTTGCAGGAACTGCAGTCCGAGTTGGTGCACATTTCACGGCTGACGGCGATGGGCGAGATGGCCTCGACGCTGGCGCACGAACTCAACCAGCCGCTGGCGGCGATCTCGAACTATCTCAAAGGCTCGCAGCGCATGCTCGAAGGCGCCGCCGATGAAAAATCGGCGACATTAAACGACGCGCTCGGCAAGGCCGCCGACCAGGCCATGCGCGCCGGGCAGATTATCCGCCGCCTGCGCGACTTCGTCTCGCGCGGCGAAAGCGAGCGGCGCGTGGAAAACATCATCAAGCTTGTCGAAGAGGCAAGCGCGCTGGCGCTGGTCGGCGTCAAAGACCGCGGCATTCGCGTTCAGTTTCAGTTCGACCCGAGCGTCGATCTGGTACTGGCCGACCGCGTCCAGGTCCAGCAAGTGCTGCTCAACCTGATCCGCAACGCCACGGACGCCATGGAGAGCGCCACGTTGCGCGAACTGACGATCGCGGTGATCCCCGACGGCGACACACAAGTCCGTGTCAGCGTGTCCGACAGCGGTTCAGGCATCGCGCCGGAAATCACCGAGCAGCTATTCCAGCCGTTTGTCACGACCAAGCGACAGGGCATGGGCGTCGGCCTGTCGATTTCCCGCACCATCATCGAGGCGCATGGCGGGCGAATCTGGGTGAAAGCCAACCCCGGCGGCGGAACGACTTTCCATTTCACGCTCGCCGCCGTAGAGGAAGGGGATGTCGACGATGCAGCCTGAGCCGATCATTTACGTGATCGATGACGACGACGCCGTGCGGCAGTCGCTGGAATTCCTGCTGAAGACGGCCGGAATGACGGTGCGCGGCTTCGAGCACGCCAAAGCCTTTCTCGACATCCTGCCGCAAGTCGGGCACGGCTGCGTCATCACCGACGTCCGCATGCCGGGAATGAGCGGCATCGATCTACTGACCCGGCTGAAAGACAGCAATCCCAAGCTGCCGGTGATTATCATTACCGGGCATGGCGACATATCGCTGGCGGTCGAGGCGATGAAGATCGGCGCGATCGATTTTCTTGAAAAACCGTTCGATGACGATCATCTGATCGCCGCGGTGCGCGCCGCGCTCAACCGTGACGCCGGCGTCGTCAAGCGCAAGGCCGAACTTGGCGAGATCACCGAGAAGCTGGCGGCGTTGTCGAACCGCGAGCGCCAGGTGCTCGACGGTCTGGTCGCCGGCAAGGCAAACAAGTCCATCGCCTTCGATCTCGGCATTAGTCCGAGAACCGTGGAAATCTATCGCGCCAATGTCATGACCAAGATGGCGGCGAACAGCCTGTCCGATCTGGTACGCATGGCGATGCTGGCCGATATCATGGATTAGCCGCGGCGCGCACCGCGTGAACGCTATTTGAACGTCTCGTCGCCGGTGATTTCGCCCGCGGCAAAGCGCTTCCAGCCATTGGCCTGCATGCGGACATCCTGCACGGCCGGCAGAACGGCGCCACGCGCCCGGTTGATGCCGCCGAGCGGCGCGTGAACTTTAAGGCCCTGATACGGATTGAAGGCGAGCCGCTCGCAGAATTGCTGTTGCGCCGGCGACGTAAAGCGCTGCGGGTAGATGTCGATACGGGCAACCTTTTGCCAGCCGGTGACCGCGCCGCGCCATCGCACCAAAGTGTTGTCGATCGGCTGGCTCGGCGGATCGTTGCGCAGTTGCACCTGTAGATCGAGACAGATGTGATTGTTGTTGGCGGGATCGAGCCGCGCCTGTAACCGCTGTTGCAGATAGTAAAATGAGTCGCCCGGCTCGCCATATTGCGCCTGCTGGCTGCACGGGGTCGCCGCGTATTTCACCTGCGAATCCCCGAGCGCGAACGGCGTCACGCTCGACCAGGTGATGCCCTGCAATGTCGGATAGACCTTGTCGCCGCGCCACAAATTATAGGCGCCGCGCGGATGCGTGATGTAATGCCAGGCGACAAAGGGGTTATTGAGCCCGCCGCAGCCGCCGCTTTTCACGCAGGCCGAATAGAAATCCAGAAGCTGTTTCGGATCGCCGGCGAAATAGGCGGCATGGCCGTTGAACAGCAGGTCCTGGGTATTGCCTTCGTCGGCCGGCAGGGCGTTGCGTTCGCCGCTGACGCCGATCAACTTGATCGCCATGCCGCGAAAGTCGGGCGTGCGGTCGTCGCCCGGCGTGTCGCGCGCATTGGCAAAGTGGACCCATGCCTTGTATTTTTTTTGGCCGCCGGGAACGCCGGCGAAAACACCGACATTGAGTCGCGGCGGCAGAAATGCATTGACCGTGACATCGGCCTTGACGCAGGCATTGGCGGCTGTCGCGGCCGCGCCTTGCGCTTTATCGATCGCCTGCTGCTGCGCGACCGCAAGCTTCACTAGATCATCGATGGCCGCCTGCTCCCGAGCAGGATCGGGCTTGACCGGCGGCACCTCGAAATAGAACCAACTCGCCAGCACGATGACGACCAGCGCCGCGGCGACGCTGCCAATGACGGCGAGCAGCGCCTTCGCGGCCGGCGCCACAAAATGCACGACGGCGCCGATAACGCCCGCGGCGCAGCACAGCGCGTTGCGAATTTTGCACCAGAAGCCTTTACCGTAGAGACACTTCGGCAATTTGCCGTGCCCGGCCGCGGCCAGGATCGCATCGGCGGCCTTCTCGGCGATCATATAGACCGCCGAGACAATGAACATGCCGGGGATTTTCGGGAAGGCCGAGGCATCGACGACGCGCAGATTGCTGGTGCCGTAGACGCGGAAATTCGAGTCGAGCACGGCCTGCGGATCGCTGCGCGGGCCGATGGCGCAGGTGCAGGAGGCATGATGGCCCCAGGCGTTGTCCTTGACGAATTGCGCGATCTGCTCGCGAGTCTGGACCGCCTTGCCGGGAATTTCCTCTTCGGCGATCAGGTCGGCGATCGGCGCGGTCAACGTTCGCACGAACTTGACGCCGTCCACCACCGAATCGAGATCGTCACCGTTCTTGTCGGTGCCCTCCTGGAAATAGTGAAAGTTGATCGCCGGCGGGTCGAGCGGGTCTTTCGTGCGCAGCTTGACGGTGCCGCCGTGATTTTCCGTGTGCGCCTTGAGGATGCACCAGGTCATCACATCGAGATTGTCGGCGATCAGTTTGGAGTAGCCGGGGAAGTAGCCCTTGAACTTGCCGAGCAGGGCGAACATGAACAGGTCGGGGACCGGCCGTGACACCTGCGAGCGGTTGATGACGGCGATCGCCGCGCCGTTGGTGGTGTAGACGCCTTTGCGCCACCAATGATTCCAGTGCTTGTACTGCGGGTCGCTCGTGGTGAAGGTCGCGCCCTTCAAAACGGTCCACGGCTGCTTTAGCCGGTTGACGACGCCGACCTCGTAGCGGTCCTGCAGATTCTTGCCGACGCCCTGCAGATTGACCCGCGTCTTGATGCCGAGCGCTTCCAGTTCCTCCTTCGGCCCGATGCCGGACAGCATCAGCAGTTGCGGCGTGTTGAAGGCGCCGCCGGAGAGGATGACTTCGCGCGCGCAGTAAGCTTTTTGCGACGTACCGGGCGCGGTCGACGGCTGCCAGGCCGCACGATAGAGCTTGGCACCCTTGAGATAGGCGACGCCGATGGCGCAATTGCGCTCGTCAAACAGCACCTCGGTCGCCAGCGCGTTCAGCTCGATCTTCAGCCGGTCGGGATGGCGGCGGGCGACGTCGAGGACGAATTCGCGGGTGCCGTTGCGGGCGTGGCCGCGCGTGGTCAGCGGCGGGTAATGGACGCCAAAGGCATTCTTCTTGACCAGGCGCCAGTCGTTGGGATCGCCCTTGCCCTTGAAGAACCACTTGATTCGCTCCCACAGGCCGGACAATTCCCAGATTACCGTCCACACCGACTTGGTGATGATGTCGACCAGTTCGTGGTCGCGGATCGCCGCTTTCGGGATCGCCTTTTCGGTCGACAGCCAGCCGGAGAAGCCGTGCCGGCTCGGATTGAGGCCGGTCCACCGATACAGCCACCGCATCAGAAAGCGGTGATGACAATTTTCCAGCCGCTGGAAATAGCGCCGCATCGGCTTGGCGCCCCAGGACTGATCGCCGGTCAGCTGTGCGACATGATCCCAGTCCTCATTATTCGGATAGACCATGATCATCGCGTTATGCGCGGTGCAGCCGCCGAGCGTGCCGGCGCGCGGATACAGGACGCCGTCCTTCGCCTTGACGAACTTGTCGTCGCGCTCCTGCTGCTTGGTGTCGGCATAATGGCGGACGAAGAAGTCCCACTTCATCGCCTCGTTTTCCGACGCCATCGGATGAAACGTCGGCACGTCGTAGTCGGCTGGCAGCCGGTCTTTGCTGACCGGTCCGTCGCCTTGCAGCAGCTTCGGATCGCCGCCGGCCTCCAACAGCAGCACGGTGTGGCCGGCTTCGGCCAGACGCGCGGCGACAACGCCGCCACC
Source organism: Bradyrhizobiaceae bacterium (assembly GCA_947479905.1). Lineage (GTDB taxonomy): Bacteria > Pseudomonadota > Alphaproteobacteria > Rhizobiales > Xanthobacteraceae > Pseudolabrys. The sequence continues at coordinate 25,202 of CANKBJ010000007.1, read as the reverse complement.
CGCGCCGGAACCGACGACGATGTAGTCGTATCCAGGTGATTGCGCGTTCACAGCTCTCTCCCTCAACTCTACATGGTCTTCAGAAACTCGATCAGTGCGCGCTTGTCGTCGTCGGCGAGATTGCTGCCGAAATAGTGGCCCTTGTTGACAATGAAGTCGGGGCACTTGTTCAGCGACAGCAGTTCCGGGACGCGTTTGATGAACACTTCGGTTGCTTGCGCGTCGGTGGCGTTCTCCGGCAGCGACTTGAGGTCGTGCTTGAGCTTGAGCACCAGATCGACCAGCTTTTTGGTGTGCGCGATTCGATCCTTGATATCGGTGCTCTCCGACAGCGGATTGAGATTGGCGAGCAGATTGACCGGCGTGCCTTTCGGGATCGGTCCGATCTCAACATCGCCCATGGTGGTGAATAGCCACGGCGCCAGATAATGCAGCCACGCGCCCCAGGCGCCGGCGATATAGCTGAGATCGCCAGGCAGATAGCCGGCCGGAATCTTGATCTTGCTGCTCGCAGTGGTGCGCAGGATGTGGCTCGGGCCCGGAATCTGGTTGCCGAGGAGTGGATCCTTGGCGCGTTTTTCCGGCCACAGCATCTGCTCGATCGCCTGATCGAAAGCCTTCAGGCGGCCAGCAACGCTCGGGTCGCCGTTGAAATCGCCGACCGAATTGTTTTGCAGAAACGGCGCCGAGGTCCACAGGCTGATCAGCGAGGCGGGCCGTACATAGCCGCGGCCGCCGCCGGGCATGTCATACTCGGACGGCGTGCCGTCGATCGGATTGTAGATCGTGATCCTGCCGGTCGCCGGTAGCGTCTTGTAGGTCTCGGACGAGAAGTTGTCCCAGATGTTGTCGCGAATGGCGTTGGTGGCCAGAGGCGAACAGGCATTGATGCCGATCTCCTGGATCGAGACGCGGCGGTCGGTCGACAGGAAGTTGTTGTCGAGGAAGTCGGGTTTCTTCACTTCAGCGCGCATCCAGTCGAAATATTCGCCGGTGTTCTCGATGATCTGCCCGGCTTTGCACGGCTGGCCGAACAGACAGACGTTCGACGGCTGTTTCGAGGAATGGCAGCGCGCGCAATTTTCCGCGAACATGGTCTTGCCGCGGTCGAGTTTGGCCGCGGCCGGTGGCGAGGCTTTACCCTCCGGCGTGTCGGCGAGCTTGTCGGGCCGCGCGGTCTTGAGGAAGAACAACGCCAGATCGGGCGTCTGCTCCTGCGTCGCCAGCCAATAGGACGAGTTCTTGTTATTGGTAGCGATAGGGATCGGCGTGATGCGTTTGCCGCCGACCAGCGGGTTGAAATGCAGCAGCCATTCCTCGCTGAACAGACCGATGTTCAGATAGACGCGGTTGAGCGCGCCAAGTCCGCCGACCGAGTCGGAGCCGTCCTTCAGGACGCGCGGCGTATAAACGGTGTCCTTTGGCACGAACAGGCCCGGCGGCGTGAACGGCTCGGTGGCGACCTTTGTTTGCGGATAGTCGGGGAATTGCTTGTTGTCGAGGCTGCCGCCGGCGAGCTTTTCCTTCCAAGCCTCGCCGGCTTTCAGTCGGGCGGCAAGACCGTACACCGCGTTCATGGTGCGCGGATTATTGATGTTGTCGGTCGAGACGAACGAGGTGTCGAGCGCGCCCGGCTGCGACGTGTGGAAGAGCTGGAAGATGAAGTTCTCCTTCACCTTGACCGGATTCCAGATGAAGATGCGGTCGACCCAGAAATACTGCGCGCCGGGATTGGAATTCAGATTGGCCCATTGCGGATTTTCCGGCTCCTTCGGCGCATTGGCCGGCGCCGGGCCGACGTGACAGAAGCCGCACGACATGCCGACGCGGTACGGCCGGATCAGGTTCTTGTTGTTGTAGAATTTATCGTCGGAAAAGAAGGCGTCGGGATTTTTCGCCATCGCGTTGAGCCATTTCTTTTCCGCCGCCTCGTCAAAGGCCGGATTGGGAAACAGCCGCAGACCGACGACGCCGGTGGGCTCGCCATAATAGGAGCCGACCGGCATGTTCTTGCCGCGCGCGCCGAACCTCACGCCGGGATATTTCTTCTCGTCGGCGAATGGATCTGGCTTGTCGCAACCCGGACCTGTGCCGTTGCGGACGTCGAGCCAGAGTCCGTATTTGCCCGGCTCCTTGGCTTGCGTGAAGCAGGGTTCGTTGATCAGCCCATACCAGCTGAAGCGGTTGCTGCGGTTCGGCGTGTACCAAGTGTACTTTTTCTCCTTGCATTCCGTTTCGTTCAACGAAGCGAAATCCGAATAGGCGTTGTTCTTGCCGTCCGGTCCCTTGCAGAAGCCGATGCGCGGCGACGACGAAATGATCTTGAGCAGGTCGAAGGCGCCGAACGTGTTGTTGGCCATGTAGTCCCAGAAACGGTCGTTGCCGCCGGTCCATACGATCCAGTTGTTGCGGCCCTTCACCTCTCTTTCGTCGAGTACGACGGTCGAATCGCTGGCGCGCTTGTAGCCGCCGTCCATGTCGGCGAAATAATCTTCGTTGGCGGCAGGGAAGCTGGCGGCGTCTCGGTTGTTCGCCTTCGCCTCATCGGGGACCGTGCCCGGTTCGGGATCCTTGCCACAACCTGCCAGAGTGAAGATCGCCACAATGGTGGCCAGAGCGATAGCCGAACGGCGAACTTTCATCGCAACCCTCCAATTTGTTCGTCGACCGCGATTGCTTTCCTTATTTCGCCCGCCGGCTAAACGGCCGCGCCGTTTCGGGCAACGTCTTGAGAAACGCCGCCAGCGAGAGCGCCGAGCCTTTGGGATTTTGTGGCGGGATGATTTTTTCGTTGTTCATGAACGTATCGGCTATGTCGAGCGCGAGCGAGCAGTAGCTTTCGAACTGCGATTCGCCGAACCACTGATCGCCGGTCGGCTCATGCGGGAAGGTCTCGTTGGCCATGGCGTAGTTGCGCACGCCGGCGCCCTCGACTCGGCTGGTGCCGTGATAGGCCGGCTTGATATAGAGAATGACGCCATTGTCGCAGTCTTTGCCGTCGGCGCCGCGGTAATCGATGGTGCCGATGGCGTAATAGGGAATTGGCGAGCGCGGTTGCAATTCCTGGTGCAGGGCCTCGCACCGCTTTATCGCCTCCTCCAGCTCTTTGGCGTTCGGCCGGTTCTTCAGCGTTCCGAGTTCCGGAAATTCGATGCGGACGCCGAGATCGATGTAGGTCTTGCGCACGGCATTGCCGAGATCGTCATACTCGAATTTGGGATCGCAGCCGGCATCGACCGCGAGGATTAAGCGGCAGCGCCGGCGCACCATTTCGTAGATACCGAGATTTTCGAAATGGCCGCCGTCGGAGAGATTGACCCACGGATTGGTGTCTGTGGTTAGCCCGAAAGTTTCCTCGGCCAGCGGGCGAATAGCGGTGAGCGGGCCTTCCTCGCGATAGGTCTGCTCGCCTTCCTTGCCGGGATTGCCGAGCCACCATCCGAGACGAACGTTGAACAACGACAGCAGCAGTGTGACCGAAGGCGAGGAGTTGTAGCCCATGTTCGGATTGGCGGCCGCGCCGGAAATCGCCATCGCAGTGCCGAGCGATATGCCTGTCGGCCGGGGTTTGGCTTCGGGACTATCCGGCCCGGCCTTCGGATTGGGTTTGACCCTTAGCGGATCGCGGCTGCCGCCGTATTCGCTGCTCGGACGATAGCCTTTGTAGGCCGAACCGCTGTGCAAGGGCGTAACGGTGAACGGCTCCGCCTTGCGCTGCTGCCAGGCCAGACGCGCAGTATTCACGACATTGAGCGTGATGTTGACGATATGGAACAGGCAATAATTGTTGTGGCCCGGCATCTTGTGATCCGCTATTGGCGGCCACAATTCCACGGCCTTGAGATTGTCTTCTACGTCAAAGCCGGTGAAACGGTCGGGATAGCGATCCTGGCGCGAGGCTCCGAGATAGGCGCGCATCAGCCGGTTGCGGTACAGCGCGTGAATGGAGAAACGGTTGATGTTGACGTTGCGCGAGGCAATCGCAGCGACAGAAAATGTCACCAGCAGACCAACGCCGATCCAGGTCAGTATATAGCACGTGCTCCACATGCTGACTGTGAGACCTTCCAGCAGCGAGCCGCCTAACAGGAGGTTATCGAGCACGATCGAAATGCCGACCACGAGAATTGCAGCGAACAGCGGACCTGCAAGCGCGATGCCTGCCTTGCTGAAGATCGATTCCTTGTTCTTCTCGTCGGGCTTCGCCTTGGTCGCCGCGCCACTCTTGCCAAGCCAGGCGGTCACGATGCCGGAAACGCCGCCGGCCGCGGCGATGGCATTGGCGATCCAGGGCTCCGCCGTCTTGGTGAGGAAATAGCCGCCATAGACCGTAATGAGCGTCATGATAACCCAGCCAACCGCCGACGCCGCCACCCAGCCGGCGGCGCGGCCCAGCCATTCACGGTCCTCGTCGGATTTTTTCTGGTAACTCGTCAGACCGACGAACACCATGTCGGCAAAGAGTTGCGACAGCAGCACCCACGGCACACCGAAGATGACCGGGACCAGAATGTCCCAGACATCTGCTGTCGGCGAATAAGGCTCCATCAGACTGTAGAGGTGCGCGCCAAATCCAATCAGCCCGCCGTAAATCAAGCCTGACAGGGACCAGCACAAAAAATCCGCGCAGCGCGCTTTAAAGGGCCAACCCGCGAGCCAGCCGAGGGCGAAGATCAGCATGCCGATGCCCGCGCCGATAAAGATCGCGGCCGGCGTCGTCGCGCTTGCAGCGAGATCGACACCGACCGCCGACGTAAACGAACTGGTGATGAGCAGAGCCGACAAGAAGCTCCAGAGCAGATCGTTGCGCAGAAACGCCCATTCGTTGATGTTGGCGGGATCTTCTCGCTTCGTGTCCGATCGCGGCGGTGTTGGCGGTCGCCGCGTCGGCCGGTGCCTGGTGGTATAGCGCTGCGCCGCCACCAGGCACGCAACGCCCAGGATCGCGGTGAGCAGATGCGGCCACCAGACGCCGTCGATGCGCGCGACTCCGACGGAAACCGTGATGACAAACTTGAGAACAAGCAGCACCACAGCGACCGCCGGGATGATCACCAGCCAATTCAGCAGCAGATTGCGCATGTACAGCGCAACCGCGGTCCAGGTATCGGCCGACAGCAGTCCCGTCTGCGGCGTCAGATAATTACTATAGGCGCGCAACCAGGAAATTTCCGGCGGTTCAATGTCGGCGCCGTCCGGACGGGTGGAGAGATTCCGCCACACCGTCGGAAAGCTGTTGCGCGTGCGCCAGGCCGACAGCCACGACCCTATATAGCCACCGCCGGACACCGTCGACAGATAGTGAAACCGGCTGAGCGCGGAGTCGTTGGCGTTGGCTTCGACTGCCTTTCCCGGCGGCGCAACGAGGTCATTGTCTGGCGGCGGCGGCGTCAAATCGTATTTAGCAAGAGCCTGAATGATACCGAGACAGAATGTGGCGCTGCGGATGCCGCCGCCCGACAGGCATAGGGCTGCGCTGCGAATCTTTCCGAGTTCGCAATAAAACATTTTGCGCTTTTCGACATCGTCGCGCGCCTCGTTCCGGCCGTCACGTTCATCGGCGTCTTTGTTGGCCCGCTCGGTCTCGTCTTCTTGCCGGGACGCCAGATCGTCCGCCAGCGCGGCCAATATATCGATGACCGGTTTGAGTTCCGGGTTGCCGGCGTGAATCGCGGCGGCTTCGGCGGCCAGCATCTGCTCGGTCGATAACGGCGGCACGATCCCCTCCCCCTTCGTCACGCTCAAACGCGACCCAGCCAGAATCTTTAGTTGTCTAATGAATATGAACACCTATAGGTTGTAACCCTAATGCAGCAAGGGATGCGCCCGCAAGCCCTTTGTCGGGGGCGGCGTCCGTTCAGGCGGTCCGAATAAATGCCCGCGATTTACTTCTTCACCGCGATTCCGCGCATGAAACTGGCGCGGATTGCGACCGGATCGCGCTCGGTCTTGCCGACGCCGGGCGCACCGTCGATGCGCGCGGCGATCAAAGACGGCGCGCCGCCTTCGAGCGCGCGCGCCACGAGGCGCTCAAACTCGTCCTCATCGGCGGCCCAAGCGCTGTTGGCGAGACCGGCGCCGCGGGCGATGGCGACGATGTCGGCGGTCGCCTGGCTCGCCGTCGGCTGCGAGCCGGTGATCTGATAGATGCCGTTGTCCCACACCACCATCGTCAGGTTCTTCGGCGCCTGCACCGCGACCGTCGTGAGACAACCAAGCTGCATCAGCAGCGAACCATCGCCTTCAAGCGCAACGACATGGCGCTTCGGCTGGGCAATGGCGACTCCGAGCGCGATCGGGATGGTCAGCCCCATGCTGCCGAGCATGTAGAAATTCTGCGGCCGCTGGCCGGTCTCCCACAGATCAAAATTGGCATTGCCGATGCCGCCGATCACCGCCTCGTCGCGCTTGAGCTGCGCGACGGTAAGCCGGGTGAGATCGAGACGATTCATGACTTTAAGATTATGGAAGGCGCTGCTCATGCTGCGAACACCTTCCCGCCGGTCAACAAAGGCGACAGGATGAACACGACCGGCGCCTGCGTCGCGTAAGCCTGCTTGATCGAGCGGTCGACGATGAAGGCCAGTTCGTCGTGCCGGGTGATGGTGTGGTTTTCCACCGCCAGCGCGTCGAGCACCGGCCGCATCGTCTTGGCGACCAAAGCCTGGCCGAGATTGAATTCGCCGAGCGTGCCGCGTTCCGACACGAACAGCAGCGCGGGAATCTGCGACGGCGACACCAGCGAGGCGAGCGCATTCGGCAGCGTGGCGAAGCCCGAAGTTTGCATCAGCACCGCGCCGCGCAGGCCGGCCATATAGGCGCCAGTGATAATGCCGACCGCTTCTTCCTCGCGGGTCGCCGCGAACACCGTGAAGAAAGCGTCCGCGTGCAACGCGGCGATCAACTGCGTCAGGACGCGGTCGGGCACATAGACAATCAGCCGGACGTCATTGGCCTTGAGCGTTTCCAGGACAATCTGGTGCCAGGGTTTTGCATCTGAAGCTGCGCTGACGTTATTCATGGCCGCCGACTATGACGCCGAAAATCGCCGCCGCAAGGCTCCCCGGGTAGCTCCGCCGAACAGTATACAATACACGAATTATGCCTAAATATGCGTCAATTGCTTTTCGACTGTATGCAATAGCCTAAGCTTTTACCGCTTGTCCAAAACCGCGCCATTCCAATTTTTTGCAACAAATCCAACGGCCTAACGTCGATATTGCAGCGCGGCGGAATCTGGCACGACCTTTGCGGATACTCCCGGTAGTTTCATCGGGAGGTTTGTCATGAAGCGTCGTGATTTTCTGAAATCGGCGGGTGCGGTTGCCGCCACCGCCGCTGTTTCCGCTCCGTCAGTTATCGACACGGCCAAGGCGCAGTCGCGCCAGGAAACTATGCTGATCGTTTCCGAAAGCGGCCCCAATAATCTCGACATCCACGGCGTCGGCACCAACGTGCCCGGCTACGAAGTGTCGTGGAATTGCTACGACCGTCTCATCAGCCACGAAATGAAAACCGGGCCGAGCGGCCAGGCCTATTACGACAAGGACAAGTTCAAGCCCGAGCTCGCCGAAGACATGAACGTCGGCGACATGTCCGCCACCTTCAAGCTGAAGAAGAAGGCGACCTTTCAGGACGGCACGCCGGTCACCGCCAAGGACGTCAAGTGGTCGCTCGACCGCGCCGTGTCGGTCGGCGGCTTCCCGACCTTCCAGATGGGCGCCGGCTCGCTGACCAAGCCGGAACAATTCGTCGTCGTCGATGACCACACCTTCCGCGTCGACTTTGCCCGTAAGGATAGGCTGACCATCCCCGACCTCGCGGTCATCGTGCCCTGCATCATCAATTCCGAACTGGTGAAGAAGAACGCCACCGAGAAGGACCCGTGGGGCCTCGAATACACCAAGCAGAACACCGCCGGCTCCGGCGCCTACAAAGTGTCGAGCTGGGTCGCCGGCACCGAAGTGATTCTCGAGCGCAACGACGCCTGGGTCGGCGGCCCGCTGCCGAAGACCAAGAAGATCATCTGGCGCATGGTGCCGTCGGCCGGTAACCGCCGCGCGCTCTTGGAACGCGGCGACGCCGACATCTCGTACGAATTGCCGAACAAGGATTTCGTCGAACTCAAAAGCGCCGGCAAGCTCAACATCGTCTCGACGCCGTTCTCCAACGGCATCCAGTATCTCGGCATGAATGTGAAGAACGCGCCGTTCGACAATCCGAAGGTGCGGCAGGCGGTGGCCTATGCCGTGCCCTATCAGAAGATCATCGACGCGGTGCTCTACGGCCTCGGCCAGCCGATGTACGGCAAGGCGCCGGGCGCGGCGACGCAAGTCGCCTGGCCGCAGCCGCATCAATACAACACCGATATCGAAAAGGCGAAGAAGCTATTGGCCGAAGCCGGCTATCCGAACGGCTTCGAGACGACTTTATCGTTCGACCTCGGCTTCGCCACCATCAACGAACCGACCGCGGTGCTGATCCAGGAAAGCCTCGGCCAGATCGGCATCAAGACGACGATCAACAAGATCCCCGGCTCGAACTTCCGCACCGAATTGAACAAGAAGGTGCTGCCGCTCTATCTCAACGTCTTCTCCGGCTGGCTCGATTATCCGGAGTACTTCTTCATCTGGTGCTACCACGGCAAGAATTCGATCTTCAACACGATGAGCTACCAGTCCAAGGACATGGACGCGTTCATCGATGGCGCCGTCACCGCGGCGGCATCGGGCGACAAGGCAACTTACGAAAAGGACGTGAAGGGCTTCGTCGATCTCGCTTTCGCCGACATGCCGCGCGTGCCGCTGTTCCAGCCCTATTCCAACGTCGCCATGCAGAAGAACGTGTCCGGCTACCAGTACTGGTTCCACCGCCGTCTCGACTACCGCGCGCTGGTGAAAGCCTAAACGCCCACGACCACCCGGCCGCGCCGTCACAGGACGCGGCCGGGCGCAAGGCTTTGGACGAGTACAGGGAGCAGACCATGGCCATCATGTTGAAGCGCATGACGTTGATCATCCCGAACCTGATCGGGGTCATCATCGTCACCTTCCTGTTGACGCGCGCGCTGCCGGGCGACCCGGCGGCCTATTTCGCCGGGCCCGCAGCGACCAAAGAGTCGGTCGAGCAGATCCGCAAGTCGCTCGGCCTCGACAAGCCGCTGATCGTCCAGTTCGGCAGCTATGTCAGCGAACTGGCGCGCGGCAATCTCGGCAACTCGCTGACCACCGGTAAGCCGGTGCTGACCGAAATCAAGAACCGGCTGCCCGCCTCCGCCGAACTCACACTGTTCGGGCTCATTCTGTCGATCGTTATCGCGGTGCCGCTCGGTATCCTCGCCGCCGTCAAGCAGGGCTCGTGGATCGATCACACCTGCCGCATCGTCGCTACCGCCGGCGTGTCGCTGCCGGTGTTCTTCACCGGCCTGCTGCTGGTCTATGTCTTCTATTACATTCTCGGCTGGTCGCCGGCGCCGCTCGGCCGGCTCGACGTGTTCGCTTCGCCGCCGACGCAGATCACCGGCTTCTATCTGATCGACAGCCTGTTGACCGGCAACTGGTCCGCCTTCCGCTCGTCGCTCAACCAGTTGCTGCTGCCGGGTCTGACGCTTTGCATCTTCTCGCTGGCGCCGATCGCGCGCATGACGCGCGCCTCGATGCTCACCGTGCTGGCCTCCGAATTCATCCGCACCGCGCGCGCCTCCGGGCTCGACAGCCGCACCGTCATCATCACTTACGCCTTCCGCAACGCCATGCTGCCGGTCGTCACCACGCTCGGCATGGTGTTCTCGTTTCTGCTCGGGGCCAATGTGCTGGTGGAAAAAGTGTTCGCCTGGCCCGGCATAGGCTCCTACGCGGTCGAAGCCTTGATCTCGTCCGACTTCGCGCCGGTGCAGGGCTTCGTCCTCACCATGGCCATTCTCTATGTCGCGCTCAATCTGCTCATCGACCTGCTCTACGGCGTCATCGATCCGCGCGTGAGGCTTGAAGCATGACCGAAATCACCGCCGCCGCCCCGCCTGCCGCCGTGGCTGATCCCACGCCTGCTCCAGCCGCCAAGGTCGAGAGTAATTCGATCTTCCGCCACGCCCGTTATGTCGTCGCGGAAAATCCGGTCACCGGCCTGTCCTTCGGCCTGTTTCTGCTGATCGCCTTGTGCGCGCTAATCGGTCCCTACATCGTGCCGTTCGATCCGCTGGCCAGCGACACCGCCGCCGCGCTGTCGCCGCCGTCGTGGAAGCACTGGTTCGGCACCGACCAGCTCGGCCGCGATATCTTCAGCCGCGTCATTGTCGCCACCCGGCTCGATTTCATCATCGCCATTACCTCGGTGGCGCTGGTGTTCGCGCTCGGCGGCTTTGCCGGCATCGCCGCCGGTTTCTTCCTCGGCTGGACCGACCGCATCGTCGGCCGCATCTCCGACACCATCATGGCCTTTCCGCTGTTCGTGCTGGCCATGGGCATCGTCGCCGCGCTCGGCAATACGGTAACTAACATCGTCATCGCCACCGCGATCATCAACTTCCCGCTCTATGTCCGCGTCGCGCGCGCCGAAGCCAATGTGCGGCGCGAAGCCGGCTTCGTGCAGGCGGCAAGGCTGTCCGGCAACAGCGACTTCCGCATCCTGTTCGGCCACATCCTGCCGAACATCATGCCGATCATGATGGTGCAGATTTCGCTGACCATGGGTTACGCCATTCTCAACGCGGCCGGACTGTCGTTCATCGGTCTCGGTGTGCGCGCGCCGACGCCGGAATGGGGCATCATGGTCGCTGAAGGCGCCGCCAACATCATCTCCGGCGAATGGTGGATCGCGCTGTTCCCCGGCCTCGCGTTGATGATCGCGGTGTTCACCTTCAATCTGCTCGGCGACGGTCTGCGCGACCTCGTCGATCCGCAAAGGAGAACGTGATGCTCAAAGCACCAACTCCGGAAGTCGATCCCGGCACGGCGCTGCCGCTGCTCGACGTGCGCGACCTCACCGTTGAATTCGCCACGCGGCGCGGCGTCGTGCAGGCGGTCAAGAAGATCAACATCACCTTGGCCAAAGGCGAGACGCTCGGCATCGTCGGCGAATCCGGTTCCGGCAAATCGGTGACGTCCTACGCGGTGATGCGCATTCTCGACCGCGCCGGATCGATCGCCGAAGGGTCGGTGATGTTTTCCGGTCTCGATCTGCGCGGCGCCAGCGAAGCCGACATGCGCAATCTGCGCGGCCGCGAAATGTCGATGATCTTCCAGTCGCCGCGCCTCGCGCTCAATCCGATCCGCAAGGTCGGCCACCAGATCGAAGACGTACTGCTGGAACACGCGCAGGTCGGCAACGAGGACGTCGCCAACAAGGCGGTCGAAGTGCTTGAGCAGGTGCGCATTGCGCGGCCGAAGGAGCGCTATCACGCCTATCCGTTCGAACTGTCCGGCGGTATGTGCCAGCGCGTCGTTATCGCTCTGGCGCTGGCGTGCCGGCCGCAACTGCTGATCGCAGACGAGCCGACCACCGGGCTGGACGTCACGACGCAGAAGGCGGTGATGGACCTCGTCGTCGAGCTGACGCGCGAGCGCGGCATGTCCACCATTCTCATCACCCACGATCTGGGACTGGCCGCCGCCTATTGCGACAAGGTGGTGGTGATGGAAAAGGGTCATGTGGTCGAGACCTCGCCGTCCGAGGTCATCTTCAAGGCGCCGTCGCATGCCTATACGCGCAAGCTGATGCGCGCGACGCCGCGCCCCGGCATCACCTTGCGCGATCTTTTGCCGGAGGAAGAAGCCGCCCGCGCCCGGCCGGTGGCGCATAATCCGGTCAAGGCCGATGAAGCGCCGCTTCTGGTCGTCGACAGCCTGGTGAAGGAGTATCCACGCAAGGGCGCCACGACGTCGCTGAAGAAGATGTTCGGCACCACGCCGGTGCCGGAGAGCGACGTGTTCCGCGCCGTCGATGGCATCAGCTTCCAGATCGCGCGCGGCGAAAGCGTCGGCCTGGTCGGCGAGTCCGGTTGCGGCAAGTCGACCACCTCGATGATGGTGATGCGGCTGATCGACAAGACCTCGGGCACCATCACCTTCGGCGGCGAGGACATCGGCGCGATCCCGGCGCGCAGTTTTGCGACGCTGCCGCAGCGCAAGAAAATCCAGATGGTTTTTCAAGACCCGACCGACAGCCTCAACCCGCGCTTCACGGCGGCGCGCGCCATTGCCGATCCGCTGCTGCGCCTGAGCGATATATCCCGAGGTGAGCTTCGCTCACGATGCGAGGAACTCGCCACGCAGGTAGGTCTGCCGTTGCAGTTTCTCGATCGCTTCCCGCATCAGCTGTCGGGCGGCCAGAAGGCCCGCGTCGGGATTGCGCGGGCGATCGCGCTGCGTCCCGACCTCATCATTCTTGACGAGCCGACAGCGGCGCTGGACGTCTCGGTTCAGGCGGTCGTCCTCAATTTGTTGCAGGACCTTAAGGACTCACTGGGAATGAGCTATCTTTTCGTGTCGCACGATCTCAATGTTGTGCGCCTTCTGTGCGATCGTGTCATCGTCATGAACACGGGAAAGATCGTCGAGCAAGGTCCAACCCAAAGAGTGATGGATGCGCCGGAGGCGGCCTATACGCGCGACCTGCTGGCGGCGATCCCGCATCCGCCGGTTTGAGATTGAAGTGAGATGAAGGCTGGATGACCGCACCAAGCGCGGATGCGCAAGACATGGAATGGCCGCGCAAGACGCGCTCGGAAGAATTGCGATTGCAACTCGCCGACGAGATCGTGCGCGGCGTCTATGCCCCGGGCGCGCCGCTCGACGAAACGCGCATCGCCAACCGCTTCAGCGTGTCGCGCACGCCGGTGCGCGAGGCGATCCGTCTCCTGGCGGCGAGCGGACTGGTCGAGGTGCGGCCGCATCGCGCCGCCGTGGTGGCGCGTCCCGACGCCAGCCAGCTCGCCGGCATGTTCGAGGCAATGGCCGAACTGGAAGCGCTGTGCGCGGGCTACGCGGCCGAACGCATGACGATTGCCGAACGGCGCGCGCTCGAGGACATTCACGAGAATTTGCGCGTCCTGATCCAGAGCGGCGACCCGCAGCAATACCATGAAGTCAACGAAGCCTTTCACAACGCCATCTATGACGGCGCGCACAATGCCTATCTCGCGGAGATGACTCTCTCGACACGCGCGCGCGTGCAGCCGTTCCGCCGCGCCCAATTCCGTAATCTCGGCCGGCTCGCCAAGTCACATGTCGAGCACGACCGCGTGGTGGAAGGAATCCTGCGCGGCGAGCGTGCGGTCGCAGCCAGTGCGATGGGCGCGCATATCGTCACGGTCCGCGAGGAATACGAGCATTATACCGAGACGATTTAAGTGCTTGTCATTCCGGGGCGCGGCCGTATGGACGCGAGCCCGGAATCCAGAGCGGCAAGACACAGCGCTTGTAGCCCTGGATTCCGGGCCCGGCGCAAACGCGCCGTCCCGGAATGACAGTGTCTAGACTTTTGCGCTCGCCAAATACTTCCGCCACCCGCCGAAGCTGGAAATATCGCGTGCGCCGGCAACGGCGGCGGCTTCCATCAGAAAGCCTTTGACACCGCGCCCGTCAGCGAGTGTCACCGTGCCGATCGACAAAGGCGAACCGACGCCACCGATGAACTCGCCGAAGGCCGTCTTCGGCATCGCCCAGACTTCGACATCGACACTGGCGCCCTTGCCGACTTCGACGCGCAGCAGGCCGGGCTTGGGCGGCACCGTGCCGTTGAGCGCATAGAATTTGTAATCGGGCGCGGTTTTCGTCGCTTCAAGGAGACGCGCGCCGAGGCCGCGCAATTCGCCATTGAGCGGCAGGCCGGACAGATGCGCGCCGACCACGGCGACGGCGATCTCGCCTTCGGCCGCAGCGACCTGCATCGAAGCCAGCGCCGGCTGCGGTAATTTCAGCGCGCCGAGCGGCAGTTGCGTATCGGCTTGGAAGACGCGGCCGATCTCGGCGAGCCGCGCGTCGCGACCGCCGGGCGCCAGAAGCGTAATGCCGAACGGCAGGCCTTTGCTCGTCAATGAGGCCGGCAAAGCCAGACCGCACAGATCGAGGAGGTTGACGAAGTTGGTATAGGTGCCGAGGCGGCTGTTGAGCTGGATCGGATCGTTGAGCAATTGCTTGACAGTGTAGGTGGTCGGCGCGGTCGGCAGCGCCAGGGCATCGACCTGATTGGCGAAGATGAAATCGGCGACGCGGCGCAGCCGTTCCAGCTTGTAGAAGGCGGCGAAGGCGTCGATCGCGGTCGGGCGCAGGCCGCCGACGGTGATCTCGCGCGTCACCGGATGAATGGCGTCTGGATCCGAAGCCAGCAGTTTCTGCGCGACGATGGTGCGTTCCGCGACCCAGGGACCTTCATAAAGAAGACGCGCGGTCTCATAGAACGGCTCGATGTCTATCTCGACAATCTCGCAACCGAGCTTCGTGAGCCGCGCCAGCGCGGCGTCGTAGCCGGCCTCGTAATCCTTATCGCCAAAGAACAGCCGCTGGCCGGGCAGCGGCACGCCGAGCTTGATATGCTTCGGCATCGCGCCGGGCTTTCCCAGCGGACGATTGCGCGAATAAGAGTCGGCGCGGTCGGGCCCGACGACGGCCGACAGCCCCGCCCAGGCATCGTCAACGGTCAGCGCGAATACCGAAATGCAATCGAGCGTGCGGCAGGCCGGCACCAGGCCATGCGTCGAGATCAGGCCGAGGCTGGGCTTGAGGCCGACAATATTGTTGAAGCCGGCCGGCACGCGGCCGGAGCCGGCGGTATCGGTGCCGAGCGACAGCGGCACCAGCCCCGCCGCCACCGCCACCGCCGACCCGGACGATGAGCCGCCGGGAATGAGGTCGGCATCGAAACTGTTGCGCGGCACGCCATAGGGCGAGCGCACGCCGACGAGGCCGGTGGCGAACTGATCGAGATTGGTCTTGCCGATGACGATGGCCCCGGCCGCGCGCAGCCGCGCCACCGCGGTCGAATCATGCGTGGGGTCGTAGCTGAAGGCAGGGCAAGCCGCCGTGGTCGGCAGGCCAAAGACATCGATATTGTCCTTGACCGCGACCGGCACGCCGTAGAGCGGCAGCGCGGTTTTGCCCTTGGCCTGCAACGCCTTAGCTTCGGCCACCGCCTCGGCCTCGTCGCGCAAGGAGATAAAGACGGCCGGATCGTTATAAGCGCGGATGCGGGCATAGGTGCGCGCCACAGTCTCAGCCGGCGTCATGGTACCGGCCCGGTGCGCGGCCACGATGGAGAGGACGGTTTCAGCCACGACGCCCTCTACGCAAATTAAAAAGCCGATGCACCGGAATCCATATGGCAATAGTCAAAGCGGCCAACCGCACTGCAACATACTAAGGCCTTTGCCGGGCGCATACAAATGCCCCGTTGCCGGCCGTGGCGATTTGCGGTCAACTTGCCGCGCCACATCGCATGGCCGCCTGCCCGACTGCCCGTGGGCCAACCTCACAGCACCGGCACGACAAAAGCGCCTGTCAAAGGCCGCTTAAAAAACAAGAATGTTTCGAGGGAGACGTCGATGAAAAAACCGGCATCCGGCCTAGGCGCAAAGAATCGCCCGAAAAATCGCCCCAAGAATCGTCAAATGCTTCGCTCGCAGCTCTGGTTCGACAATCCCGACAACCCCGGAATGACCGCGCTCTACCTGGAGCGCTACCTCAACTGGGGCCTGACCCGCGCCGAACTGACCGCCGGCAAGCCGATCATCGGCATTGCGCAGACCGGCAGCGACCTGTCGCCCTGCAACCGCCACCATATCGAACTGGCCGAGCGCGTCCGCGCCGGCATTCGCGCCGAAGGCGGCATCGCCTTCGAGTTTCCGGTGCATCCGATCCAGGAGACCGGCAAACGCCCCGGCGCGGCGCTCGACCGTAACCTTGCTTATCTTGGCCTGGTCGAACTCCTGTTCGGCTATCCGCTCGACGGCGTTGTGCTGATGACCGGCTGCGACAAGACCACTCCGGCCTGCATCATGGCGGCGGCGACGGTGAACATCCCGGCGATCGTCCTTTCCGGCGGTCCGATGCTCAATGGCTGGCGCGGCGACAAGCGCGTCGGCTCCGGCATGGTGGTGTGGGAAGCGCGCGAGGAACACGCCGCCGGCAAGATCACCTACAAGGAATTCATCGACCGCGTCGCCGACTCGGCGCCGTCGATCGGCCATTGCAACACGATGGGCACCGCCTCGACCATGAACGCGCTGGCCGAGGCGCTCGGCATGTCGCTGCCGGGCTGCTCGGCCATTCCGGCGCCGTATCGCGAGCGCGGACAAATCGCGTATGAGACCGGCGTGCGCGCCGTGCAGATCGTGCGCGAGGATCTCAAACCGTCCGACATTCTCACCCGTAAGGCGTTCGAGAACACCATCGTCGCCAATTCGGCGATCGGCGGCTCGACCAATGCGCCGATCCATATCAACGCCATCGCCCGCCATATCGGCGTCAAGCTCGACATCAATGACTGGGAAAAAGTCGGACTCGACGTGCCGCTCTTGGTCAACATGCAGCCGGCCGGATTCTATCTCGGCGAGGAATACTACCGCGCCGGCGGCCTGCCGGCGGTGATGAATGAGTTGCTCAAGGCCAAGCGCATTCACGCCGACGCCCTGACCATCAACGGCAAGACGATGGGCGACAACGTCAAGCGCGCCCGGATCAGCAACGAAGACGTGATCCATACCTACAAAAAACCGATGATGCAGAATGCCGGTTTCAAGGTGCTGCACGGCAATCTGTTCGATTCGGCGGTGATGAAGCTCTCGGTCATCTCCGATGAGTTCCGCAAGCGTTATCTGTCAAACCCGAAAGACCCTGACGCTTTCGAAGGCCGGGCCATGGTGTTCGAGGGACCGGAGGACTATCACCACCGCATCGACGATCCGAAACTGAAGATCGACGAGAACACCATGCTGTTCATCCGCGGCACCGGGCCGATCGGTTATCCGGGCGCCGCCGAAGTCGTGAACATGCAGCCGCCGGATTACCTGATCAAGAAGGGCGTACTGTCGCTGCCCTGCATCGGCGACGGCCGGCAGTCAGGCACCTCGGCCTCGCCGTCGATCCTGAATGCCTCGCCGGAAGCAGCCGCCGGCGGCGGGCTTGCCATTCTCAAGACCGGCGACCGCGTGCGCATCGACCTGAAAAAAGGCACGGCCGATATTCTGATCTCCAAGGCCGAGTTCGCGACGCGCCGCGCCACGCTCGAAAAGCAGGGCGGCTTCCCGATGCCGGCGAGCCAGACGCCGTGGCAGGAAATCCAGCGCGGCATGGTCGATCAACTTTCCGACGGCATGGTACTCAAGCCGGCGGTCAAATATCAGCGCGTCGCGCAGAAGTCCGTGCCGCGCGACAATCACTAGAACGCAATTTCCATACGCCAAGAGGTTTCCTGTGAGCGGACGATTAAAAGGCAAGGTCGCGGTCGTGACGGCGGCGGGCCAGGGCATCGGGCGGGCGATCGCGGAAGCCTTCATCGCCGAAGGCGCAACGGTGATCGCCACAGATCTCGACGCGGCCAAGCTGAAAGGTTTGAAGAAGGCGACGTTGCTTGCGCTCGACGTGCGCGACACCGCGAAGGTCAATGCGCTGGCCAAGGACGTCATCAAGACATTCGGCGCGCCCGATATTCTCGCCAACTGCGCCGGCTTCGTGCACCAGGGCAGTGTGCTGGAATGTTCGGAAGACGACTGGGACTTCTCCTTCGACCTCAACGTGAAATCGATGCACCGCATGTACCGCGCCTTCGTGCCGGCGATGCTGAAGCATGGCGGCGGCTCGATCATCAACATCGCGTCGGTGGCGTCGTCATTGCGCGGCCTGCCCAACCGTTATGCCTATGGCGCCACCAAGGCGGCGGTGATCGGCCTCACCAAGGCGATGGCGGCCGACTTCATCCGCAAGGGCATCCGCGTCAACGCGATCTGTCCCGGAACCATCCAGTCGCCATCGCTGGACGGCCGCATCGCCACCAACGCCAAAAAGCTTTCCAAAACGCTGAAGCAAGTTCGCCAGGACTTTATCGATCGCCAGCCGATCGGCCGCCTCGGCACGCCGGAGGAAATCGCCGCCGGCGCGGTGTGGCTGGCGTCGGATGATTCCAGCTACTTTACCGGCCAGACGCTGCAAATCGACGGCGGCATGACGATGTGAGTGCGGGGATATTCCGCACCCTGTAGCGCGGGTGAGCGCAGCGAAACCCGGGACAGCATAAAAATCGTCCCCGGGTTGCGCTTCGCTCCACCCGGGCTACAAATCTCATTTGCATGCACACTTGCCTCACCGCGTATCGTATGATGATATGACCTAGAATTTGGCTGTTTTTCTAACTCGTTACAGCCGAATTGATGACGAGACGCGCGAGAGGGAAACATCCCCCGCGTGGCGACGCTCCAAAAGGGCGTGCTTTGGGAGGATAACGTATGGCTTCGGTCGCAATCCGCGACGTGCGCAAATCCTATGGCGCGACGGACGTCATTCACGGCGTTGATATCTCTATTACAGATGGTGAATTCGTCGTGCTGGTCGGGCCTTCCGGCTGCGGCAAGTCGACACTCTTGCGCATGATCGCCGGTCTGGAAAACATCACCGGAGGCGAGATATCGATCGGCGACCGGGTGGTAAACAACCTGCCGCCGAAAGAGCGCGACATCGCCATGGTGTTCCAGAATTACGCGCTCTATCCGCACATGACCGTCGCCGCCAATATGGCGTTCTCGCTGAAACTACGCGGAGCGCCGAAGGAAGAGATCGACACCCGCGTCAATCGGGCCGCCGCCATTCTCGATCTCGGTCCTTATCTCGAGCGCTTTCCACGCCAATTGTCCGGCGGCCAGCGCCAGCGCGTCGCCATGGGCGCGCCATCGTGCGCGATCCGCAGGTGTTTCTGTTCGACGAACCGTTGTCGAACCTCGACGCCAAGCTACGCGTGCAGATGCGCACCGAGATCAAGGAGCTGCACCAGCGGCTGAAGACCACGACGGTCTACGTCACACACGACCAGATCGAAGCCATGACCATGGCCGACAAGATCGTCGTCATGCATGACGGCATCGTCGAGCAGATCGGCACGCCGCTCGAACTGTATGACAACCCGGCCAACCAGTTCGTCGCCGGCTTCATTGGCTCGCCGGCGATGAATTTTCTCAAAGGCACGATCAGGGTCAACGGCAGCGCCATCTTCGAAGGACCGAACGGCATCAAGCTGCCGATTTCGAATGCGCCGGCGAGCGTCAATGGCCGCGCCGCCGTCTACGGCATCCGCCCCGAGCATTTCACCCTGGCCGACGACGGCGCCGAGGCGGAGATCGTCGTGATCGAGCCGACCGGTTCGGAAACCCAGGTTTTCGCCAAGCTCGGCGGCGAAGAAGTCGTCGCGGTATTCCGCGAACGGCATCAATTCAATCCTGGCGAGAAGGTTCGGCTCAAACCGAACGCAGGGCTTGTCCATCTGTTCGACGAGGCAACCGGTAAGCGACTGAACGCGTAAACTTCACTCAAAAAGGACGATAAAGGGAGGGATACGATGACTGAATTTACCCGCCGCACCATGGTCAAGGGCGGCACCGCATTCGCGGCCGCGGCCGCACTGACAGGACCAGCCTTGCTCGACTGGGCCAAGGCCTGGGCGCAGGCAGCGCCCTGGAAGGCCGAGAAGGGCGCCAAGATCAACCTGATGCGCTGGCGCCGCTTCGTGCCGGCCGAGGACGAAGCCTTCCTCAAGATGATCGCCGCCTTCAAGGCCGCGACCGGCGTCGAAGTCATCGTAACCAACGAATCCTTCGAAGACATTCAGCCGAAGGCTTCCGTGGTTGCCAACACCGGGCAAGGCCTCGACATGGTGTGGGGCCTCTATTCGCTGCCGCATCTGTTCCCGGCCAAGTGCATGGACATGACAGACGTCGCCAACTATCTCGGCAAGAAGTACGGCGGCTGGACCGCCTCGGCCGAAATGTATGGCAAGTCCGGCAACAAGTGGATCGGCATTCCGGTCGCCACCACCGGCGGCCTGATGAACTACCGCATCTCGTCGATGGAAAAGGCGGGCTTCAAGGAATTCCCGAAGGACACCGCCGCCTTCCTCGAACTCTGCAAGGCGCTGAAGAAGAACAACACCCCGGCCGGCTTTGCGCTCGGCCACGCTTCAGGCGACGCCAACACCTGGCTGCACTGGGCGCTCTGGGCGCATGGCGGCAACCTGGTCGACAAGAACGACAAGGTCGTCATCAACTCGCCGGAAACCGTGAAGGCGCTGGAATACGTCAAGGCCCTGTACGAGACCTTCATCCCCGGCACCGCGTCGTGGAACGATTCGTCGAACAACAAGATCTTCGTGGCCGGCGACTTGCATCTGACGTCGAACGGCATCTCGATCTATGTCGCGGCGCAGAAGGACAACAAGCCCGTCGCCGACGACATGAACCACGCCTACATGCCGGTCGGCCCAGTCGGCAAGCCGACCGAACTGCATCTCGCCTTCCCGATCCTCACCTTCAACTTCACCAAGGCGCCGCAGGCCTGTAAGGCCCTGAGCGCCTTCATGCTCGAAGCCGAGAACTTCAATCCGTGGATCGCGGCGGCGCAGGGCTATCTGTCGCACTTCCTCAACGACTACGACAAGAACCCGGTGTGGACCGCCGATCCGAAGCGCACGCCGTACCGCGACGTCTCCAAGCGCACGCTGACCCCCGGCGGTCAGGGCTCGCTCGGCGAAAAGGCGGCGGCGGCGATCGCTGACTTCGTCGTGTTCGATATGTTCGCAAACTACGCGACGGGCCGTGAAGACGCCAAGGGCGCCATCGCGGTGGCCGAGCGGCAGGCCAAGCGCATCTATCGCTAACGAATGCGTGCCGGCGGCCCCGAATAACGGCGGCCGCCGGCTGGACTTCCCCGGACCCTGTTGAAAGGCAGGGTCCGGGCCTTCTCTTTAAAGCCTTGGATGACAGTAAAGCCTCATGGTCGATGCCACCTTCCCAACGCAGCGTGCGCCGATAAACGAGCCGACGGCATGGTCCCGTTTGAAGACCAACCGGCAATGGCTCGGCTGGTGGTTCATGGTGCCGGCGCTCGGCTTCCTGATTCTGTTTCTCGCCTATCCGCTTGGCCTCGGTGTCTGGCTGTCATTCACCGATACCAAGATCGGCCGCGCCGGCGAGTTCATCGGCCTTGAGAACTACGAGTGGCTGGGCGGCGACTCGATCTTCTGGACCTCGGTGTTCAACACCTTGCTCTATACGATCGTCGCCAGCGCCATCAAATTCGCCGCCGGACTTTATCTCGCGCTGCTCTTGAACAAGAGCTTGCCGTTCAAGGCGATGATCCGCGCCGCGATTCTGATTCCTTTCATCGTACCGACGGTGCTGTCGGCGATTGCGTTCTGGTGGATCTACGACACGCAGTTCTCGATCCTGTCGTGGACGCTGAAGAAAATCGGCCTCATCAGCACCAATATCGATTTCCTCGGCGATCCGTGGAATGCGCGCTGGTCGACGATCTTCGCCAATATCTGGCGCGGCGTTCCCTTCGTCGCGATCACTTTGCTTGCCGGCCTGCAGACCGTGTCGCCGTCGCTGTATGAAGCAGCGACGCTCGACGGTGCGACGCCGTGGCAGCGCTTCCGCTACATCACCTATCCGCTGCTGACGCCGATCATCGCCGTGGTCATGACCTTCTCGGTGCTGTTCACGTTCACCGACTTCCAGTTGATCTGGGCAATGACCCGCGGCGGCCCGGTCAACGCCACACATCTGATGGCGACGTTGTCCTATCAGCGGGCGATCATGGGCGGTTCGCTCGGCGAAGGCGCCGCGATCGCCACCGCGATGATCCCGTTCCTGCTGTTCGCTATCATGATCTCGTGGTTCGGCCTGCAGCGGCGCAAATGGCAGCAGGGAGCCGACAATGATTGAGACACGGCCGCTGCATTGTTCTCTTGCGCGAATGGCGCAGGCGCCACGCGCGCTGCCGCAAGTGGCAGCAAGGGGCCGACAATGACTGATCTCGCCGTCAAGCCGGCAACTGCTGCGCCGTCGAAGTCTTCGGACGATCATTCCGAAGGCATGAGCTATCTGGAATCGATCCCGCGCCAGCTGGTGACTTTGTATCTGCCGCTCGGCATTTTCCTGGTCGTGCTGCTGTTTCCGTTCTACTGGATGGCGCTCACCGCCATCAAGCCGAACAACCAGTTGCTCGACATGGAGCGGGTCAGCCCGTTCTGGACCTGGGAACCGACGTTCCAGCACATCTCCAAGCTCATCTTTGAATCGCAGTATCCGCTGTGGCTGTGGAACACGATGTATGTCGCGGCCGGCGCCACCGCGCTGTCGATCGCGGCAAGCGTGCTCGCCGCCTACGCCATCGTGCGGCTGCGCTTCAAGGGCGCGCAGACCATCGGCGGCTTGATCTTCCTCGCCTACCTCGTGCCGCCGTCGATCCTGTTCATTCCGCTGTCGACCGTCATTTACAATTACGGCCTGTTCGATTCGCCGATGGCGCTGATCCTGGTCTATCCGACCATCCTCATTCCGTTCTCGACCTGGCTGCTGATGGGCTACTTCAAGACCATTCCCTATGAGCTTGAGGAATGCGCGCTGATCGACGGCGCCAGCCGCTGGCAGATACTGACCCAGATCGTGCTGCCTTTGGCGATCCCCGGGCTGATCTCGGCCTTCATCTTCTGCTTTACGCTCTGCTGGAACGAATTCATCTACGCGCTGACCTTCCTGCAATCGGTGCAGAACAAGACCGTGCCGGTCGCCATCGTCAACGAATTCGTCGACGGCGACGTCTATCGCTGGGGCTCGCTGATGGCGGGCGCGCTGGTCGGCTCGCTGCCGCTGGTCATCCTCTACGCCTTCTTTGTCGAGCACTACGTCTCGGCGATGACCGGCGCGGTCAAGGAATAGACCACGATTAAATATTGGCGAGCGATACCGGTGGATAAAAATCCATAGCCTCAAGCTATGCGCAAAGGTTGGCGGAGAGAGTGGGATTCGAACCCACGTTACGGTTTCCCGTAAACACGCTTTCCAAGCGTGCGCCTTCAGCCACTCGGCCACCTCTCCAAACCAAACTCAGCCGAAGGCGCGCGCACCTTCAATCAAGACGCGCGCGAAGCGCGCTTGTGCGCCTTCAGCCACTCGGCCACTCTCCTCACCGCGCAGGTCTCGTCCAAAAGGCCCCGGCGCCGGCAAGCGCCGCTGGGTTAAGGCAATTCGGGCGACTTGCCAAGTTCTGATTGCCCCGCTCGATCGTCCGATAGAGCTGGACCTGTTTTACTTTCCGGTTTGGCGCTTTATTGAAGCTATTCGCAGCGAATTCGGCAGCCCGAGGTTCCAACGATGACCGGTGAGACCTCCGCCCTGCAACTGGTCCTGACCGGCGATCCCGGCCTCTACGCCATCGTCGGCCTGTCGCTGGTGGTGAGCCTCAGCGCCGTGTTGTGCGCGGCGCTGATCGGCGTGCCGTTCGGCGCGCTTCTGGCCCTGACCCGCTTTCCCGGCCGCGCCGGGGTTATCGTCGTGCTCAACGCGCTGATGGGCCTGCCGCCGGTCGTCGCCGGTCTTGCCATCTATCTGCTGCTGTCGCGCTCGGGTCCGCTTGGTTCGTGGGGCCTGCTGTTCACGCCGCAGGCCATGATCATCGCACAAACCGTGCTGGTGGCGCCGATCATCGCCGCGCTGACGCGGCAGACGGTCGAGGACCTGTGGTCTGAATATCGCGACGAATTGGCGGCGCTGGATGTCGGCCCGATTGGCCGCGTGGCTACTCTGGTCTGGGACGCGCGGTTTTCGCTTGTGACCGCGCTGCTCGCGGGCTTCGGACGCGCCGCGGCGGAGGTGGGCGCCATCATCATCGTCGGCGGCAACATCGATGGCTTCACGCGCACCATGACCACCGCGATCGCGCTCGAGACCTCGAAGGGCGATTTGCCGCTGGCGATCGGCCTTGGCCTGGTCCTCATCACGATTATCATCGTCATCAACGCACTGGCCTGGGGCGCGCGACGGGCCGGCGAACGCTACGCGGGATGACCATGCGAGCCCCTCTTGCCGATCTCCCGGTTGTCCTTGCCAACGCGACCGTCGTCGCCGGCGCGGTGACGATCCTCGACGGCGTATCGTTGAGCCTGGACGCCGGCACGCCGACGGTGCTGATCGGCCCGAACGGCGCCGGCAAGACCACGCTGCTGCGCGCTGCGATGGGATTGACGCCGCTCACGCACGGCGAGATCACCTGGGGCGGCCGTGCCGATGCGCCGCCAACGCGCCGCGCCATCCTGTTTCAACGGCCGGTGATGCTGCGGCGCTCGGCCGCCGCCAATATCGACTACGCGCTCGGGATGACGAACATGCCGCGCGCAGAGCGTATCGATGAACTGCTGGCGCTGGTCGGCCTTGAAGGGCTCGGCCGCCGGCCGGCGCGCCGCCTGTCCGGTGGCGAACAGCAACGCCTGGCCCTCGCCCGCGCGCTCGCCCGCGACCCGGCCATCCTTTTTCTCGACGAGTCGACCGCCAGTCTCGATCCGGCCGCGACCAAGGCGATCGAGGACATCATCCGGGCGGTTGCCGCGCGTGGCGTCAAGGTCGTCATGTCGACGCACGATCTTGGCCAGGCCAGACGGCTTGGCGGCGACATCGTGCTTCTGCATCGCGGCCGGCTGATCGAACATGGACCGGCCATGGACTTTTTCGACAACCCTCGCAGCGACGAAGCCAGAAAGTTCATCGCCGGCGAATTACTCGTTTGACCGTTCACATCCAGGAGGATCGCTATGCTCACTCTGTTCAATCGTCGCCTGCTCATCGCCGCGGCCATCGGCGGCGCCGTTGCCGCCGGCACGCCGGCGCTGGCGCTGGCGCTGGCGCTGGATAAATCCATTATCGTATCGTCGACCACTTCGACTCAGGACTCCGGTCTGTTCGGTCACATCCTGCCGCTGTTCAAGGCCAAGACCGGCATCGAGGTGAAAGTCATTTCGCAAGGCACCGGCCAGACGCTCGACACCGGCCGGCGCGGCGATGCCGATGTCGTCTTCGTCCACGCCAAGGCGCAGGAAGAGAAATTCGTCGCCGACGGCTTCGGCGTGAAGCGAAGTCCGGTGATGTACAATGACTTCGTGCTGATCGGGCCGAAGAGCGATCCGGCCGGCATCAAGGGCAGCAAGGACATTGCCAAGGCGCTGACCACCAT
>CANKBJ010000006.1 GCA_947479905.1 Bradyrhizobiaceae bacterium | reverse complement strand
TGGTCGATCACTTGGATTTTAAGAGGAAGCATTCAGCGCCGACGGGGCGGCTGAAATGCATATAGGGGGCGATATCGCCCCCTAAAAGCACCGGCGCGGGCAAGCGCGCAAGTCCGGATCGGCCCCTAGTGCAAAGGTATGATGTTCAGGCCGACCAGACCGATGAAGATCAGATAGGCGGCGACGATAAAACGCAGCAGCCCGGGCACGACGAGAATGAGAATACCGGCGATCAGCGCGACGATCGGCTGGATATTGGCAAGACTGACGACCATGGAAATATCCTGTTGGGTTGGATGCAACGGAAACGGGAGAGCGGGCTTAAGAGTTCCCTACGCGAACGGCTGCTTTGAGCCAAGACGGCGGAAGGCGTAATCCCCTTTCCTTCTTACCCTCCCCTGGAGGGGGAGGGTAAGGAGAGCTACCCCTCGATCCTGGAAAAATCCGCCACGGCCCGCGTCGCCTCGCGGATTTCGTTCAGGAGCGTCAGGCGGTTGGCGCGCACCGACTTGTCGTCGGCATTCACGGTGACCTTGTCGAAGAAGGCATCGACGAAGGGGCGCAGCTTGGCCAAAGCAGTCATGGCGGCGCCGAAGTCTTCTTTTGCCACGGCGGCAGAGGCTTCCGACTTGGCGGTGGCGACGGCTGAGGCGAGCGATTTTTCTTCCGTTGCGTCGAGCAGCCTGGCATCGACCGAACCGTTGTAGCTCTTGCCGTCCTTCTTCTCCTCGATGCGCAGAATGTTCGAGGCGCGCTTGACGCCGGCGAGCAGGTTCTTGCCGTCATCGCTGTCGAGGAATTTGCCGAGCGCCTCGACGCGGCGGACGACCATCAACAGATCGTCCTGGCCTTCCAATGCGAACACCGCATCGACCAGATCGTGGCGCGCTCCCTGCTCGCGCAGTTGGACTTTCAGGCGGTCGGCGAAGAAGGAAAGCAGATCGAGCGTCGGCTTCACATAAGAGTGCGCCTGCACCAGCTTCGGATTCGCCGCGACGCGCGCCCTGGCGTCGACCAGCACTTCGAGCTTCATCGCCAGATCGATGTCAGTGGCGCTGATATTGACGATCTGGTCGTGCAACGGATGCAGCATGGCGAAGGCCACGGCGAGAGCCTCGTCGCGTTCGACGTAACCGAAATGCCGCCAAAGCTGGCGGCGCAGCGGCAAGCGCAATTGGTTATCGATGACGATGCGGATCAGGCCCAACGCGGCACGTCTTAGCGCATAAGGATCTTTCGAGCCGGTCGGTTTTTCATCGATCGCCCAGAAACCGACGAGCGTGTCGATCTTGTCGGCGAGCGCGACCGCGATCGAAACCGGATCGGCCGGCACCAGATCGTCCGGGCCTTTCGGTCTGTAATGATCCTCGCAGGCATGGGCGACGGCCTCGTCCTCGCCCTGCGCCTCCGCGTAGTACTTGCCCATCAGACCTTGCAGCTCGGGGAATTCGCCGACCACTTCGGTCAGCAAGTCCGCCTTGCACAATTGCGCGGCGCGCTCGGCCTTGGCGACATCGGCATTGACCAGCGGCGCCAACTGTCCGGCCAGCGCGACGATGCGCGCGATGCGCTCTTCCTGCGTACCGAGCTTTTCGTGAAAGACGATCTGCGAGAATTTCGGCAGCCGCGCTTCGAGCTTCGTCTTGAGATCGGTCTCGTAGAAAAACTTCGCGTCGCTCAATCGCGCGCGGATGACGCGCTCATTGCCGGCGACGACCGCCTTGCCGCCGTCGGTTGCCTCGATATTGGCAACGAGAATGAATTTGTTGACGAGCTTCGCCGTCTGCGGATCGCGCAGCACGAAACATTTCTGATTGGTGCGGATGGTCGAGCGGATCACTTCGCCGGGAATGGCGAGGAACGATTGATCGAACTCGCCCATCAGCACGACCGGCCATTCGACGAGGCCTGCGACTTCGACGAGCAGGCCTTCGTCCTCGACCAGTTCATAGCCTTGCGCGAAGGCTAAATTCTTGGCGTCGGCGCGGATGATGTCCATGCGCCGCGACGCATCGAGCACGACCTTGGCCTGTTCCAGCTTGGCGACGTAATCGTCGAAGCGGCGCACGGTAATCGCGCCCGGCGCAAGGAAGCGATGGCCGCGCGTGACGTCGCCGCCCTTGATGCCGTCGAGATCGAACGGCACAACCACCGGCTCCTCGGTCTCAGGCCCGAAAGTCGCAATGATGGAATGCAACGGCCGCACCCATGACAGCGAGCCGGGCTGCGCGGACTTCGCGCCCCAGCGCATCGACTTCGGCCACGGGAAGCCGCGCACGATCTCCGGGATCATCACAGCGAGAAGATCGAGCGCCGGCTGACCGGCCTTCTCGGTGATGGCGATGTAGAAGTCGCCCTTCTTGTCGGCCTGCACCTTGGCCTGATCGATCGACGTCAAACCGGCGGCGCGCAGGAAGCCGGCGATGGCCTGTTCCGGCGCGCCGACCTTGGGGCCTTTGCGTTCTTCCTTGAGATCGGGCGCGCGCGCCGGCACGCCCTGCACGGTCAGCGCCAGGCGGCGCGGCGTGGCAAAAGCGCGGGCGCCTTCGTAAGTGAGCCCGGCCGCGACCAGCCGGTCGGTGACCATTTTCTTGAGGTCATCGGCGGCGCGCGCCTGCATGCGCGCGGGAATTTCCTCGGAGAAAAATTCGAGCAAAAGATCGGGCATGGCTAGTGACCTGCCCCGCCTGCTTCGGTCTTGAGCCACGCCGCGCCGCAGGCCTTGGCCAGTTCGCGCACGCGCAAAATGTAGCTCTGCCGTTCGGTGACGGAGATGACGCCGCGCGCATCGAGCAGATTGAAGACGTGGCTGGCCTTGATGCACTGGTCGTAAGCCGGCAGCGCCATCAGATGCTGCGACTTGTCGGCCGAGTAACCGGCGTCGAGATATTTCTGGCAAGCCGCTTCCGCCATCGAGAACTGCTTGAATAGCATGTCCGAGTCGGAGTGCTCGAAATTGTGCCGCGAATATTCCTTCTCGGCTTGCAGAAACACGTCGCCGTAAGTGACTTTCTTATCGTCGTCGCGGCCGTTGAAGTTCAGGTCGTACACGCGATCGACGCCCTGCACATACATAGCGAGGCGTTCGAGACCGTAAGTGAGTTCGCCGGCGACCGGCGCGCATTCGACGCCGGCGACCTGCTGGAAATAAGTGAACTGCGAGACTTCCATGCCGTCGCACCAGCATTCCCAGCCGAGACCCCAGGCGCCGAGCGTCGGGCTTTCCCAGTCGTCCTCGACGAAGCGAATGTCGTGCAGCGCGGAATCGATACCGATCACCTTCAGCGAATTGAGATAGAGCTGCTGCAAGTCCGGCGGCGACGGCTTCAGGATCACCTGAAACTGGTAGTAGTGCTGCAACCGGTTCGGGTTTTCGCCATAGCGGCCATCCTTCGGGCGGCGCGACGGCTGCACGTAAGCGGCGTTCCACGGCTTTGGGCCGAGCGCGCGCAAGGTGGTGGCCGGATGAAACGTGCCGGCGCCGACTTCCATGTCGTAAGGCTGGAGAATGACGCAGCCTTGGTCGGCCCAGTATTGCTGGAGCGCCAGGATCAGGCCCTGAAACGACCTGGTCGGATCGAGGCTGCCTTGCTCAGGCGCTGAGGAAGTGGCGTTGGCCATGCTTAACACTTGGCTATCTATCTGATTTTAAAGGGCTCTGATTGCGCGCGGACCCTATCGGCGCGCCCCAAAAGGGTCAAGTCGAGAGAGGTTTACCATTTATCTTTAGGGGATTTTGAACCCTGGCCGATAGCGTCGCGACTACTGGAAACGCTAGCCATAACGCGACCAAAGGAATTGGGCGATGATGACTTTTCAGCTGCTGGGAATCGGTTTTATGGCGCTGTTTTTCGGCGCGCTGATCACCAGCAATCCGGCCTCGGTCAGCCGCGACTAAACGTTTCCCTCAGGCGCTCGTTGCAGCGCCCGAGGCAATTATCCGACCGCGAAGTTCAGGGCCGGTATTCGCCAGTGCGCGGATCGCGCCGCAAGGTCGGGCGATTCTCGCGGTCGGTGACGCGAACCCGGACCTGCCGTCTGGAATCAAGCTCGTCGTTGATTCGGCGCGCTTCCTTGACCACCCAATGCACGACCATGGCGCCGCCAAGCGCGGCGAGCGACCATTTCACCAATGGCGACAGCAGAAATGCGGGCATGTCGGCTCCTTATTGTCGGCGCGTGTCGGCAGCGTGGTGAGCAACTGCGGCAATTTCGCGGCTTTCCAGATTTACAATCCGTAACGTGACCATAGCGCGCGCGCTTCCAGCGCCGAGATGAGGTCCGCGGCGAGCCCCGGACTGTCGGTGAAGCGGTCCAACAGACCGATGCCCGGCAGTTTGCGGCCGAGGAAGCTTTTCTCGGCGGCGATCAAAGGCGTCCGCACCTTGTCGCCGTAGCGTTCCCGCAAGCACGACCGCAGATCGCCGCGATGATCGGCGAGCCCGAGTTCGATGGCGTTGGACGCGGTCCAGAATTCGCCGGAGAACAGAACCTTGTCGGTACCCTTGAGCCGCGCGCCGCGACGCTCCTTCACCAGCGCGATGAAATGCGCGTGGATGTCCTTCTGCACGGCCTTGATGCGCTTCACGTCTTCCGGCTTCTCCGGCAGAAACGGATCGAGCATCGCCTTGCTGTCGCCGGACGTATAAAGCCGGCGCTCGACGCCGATCTTTTCCATGAGCTTGTCAAAACCGAACGAGCCGCCGACCACGCCGATCGAACCGACAATCGAATAGTCGTCGCAGATGATCTCGTCGGCGGCGCAGGCCAGCATGTAGCCGCCCGAGGCGCCGACATCCTCGATGAAGGCCAGTACCGGGATCTTCTTTTCTTCGGATAATTGGCGGATGCGGCGGAAGATCAGATGCGACTGCGACGGCGAGCCGCCCGGCGAATTGATCACCAGCGCCACCGCGCGTGCCTTGCGCACCGAAAAGGCGCGCTCGAGCATTTTGGCGGTCGTCGCCAGCATCAGGCCGGGCCGCAGCGGCGACGATACGCCGATGACGCCGGACAGGCGCACCACCGGCACCACCGGAATGTCGGCACGGAACCGCGGCGGCAACAGCCAGCCGAGTGAACCGAGGAGCCGGGACATGAAACCCGGCTGGGATTGCGACGCAGATACGGGAGGTTTCGACATGACCTCACTTAACGCAGCCCGGGGCCGTCTAGTCAAAGGCCGCTACCTCACCGAACTGTGATGACGTCGGTGGTAATCCGGTAGGTGCGGTGCAGCAATTTACGTCATGTTGCCGCAGGACCGCCCGAAATTAAACGTTTCTTAGGGATGGAATGCTTTTTGCAGTGCAGCAGGGATCAACGGCACCCCTTGTGCGTTGGTGGTTTGAAGAGGAAGACCCATGGACCCCAAGCTCACCATCCTGTTCATGCTGATCGCGAGCATTATCGGACTTTCGCACCTCGGCGATGAGCCTTTTTCGCGGATGCGGCGCCTGATGCCGAGTCAGCGGTTACGCGACCTGATGCCGGGACGGCGCAGAGTTTAGGCAGCTTTTGCCTTAGCGGCGGGCAAACGACCGGCGTCGACGCCTTTTCAGTCATTCGCCTTCAGTCATTCGCCATGACGAGGGTTCCCCCAGCCCGCAGCACAGCTTCCGCCGCCGCCGAGGGCTTTCCAAGTTCATCGTTGAGAGCAAGGCCGGGAAAATCCCGCATCGGACCGGCGCCGCCCTTCACAGCCCGCACCAGCACCCGAATCGCCGGCGCGCCGGCGCGCGGCAGCACCGGTAAAACGGCAACCGCGCCGAACTCCGGTTTCAGCGCGGTCAGCACCTCGCCGAGCGCGTCGGCCCGCCAGATCACGGTCAGCACGCCGCGCGGCTTGAGCAGGAAGGCCGCGCTCGCCGCCCAGCGGGTCAGCAGGCCGGGACCGGCCGCATGCGCCAGACGGCGGCGCGGGTCGGGTGAGACATTCTGGCGCGCGGCATCGTTGAACGGCGGATTCATCAGCACACGATCGACGCTCGATTCGTCGAGCCCGGCACGGCCTAGCGCGGCGATGTCCTCGGCGTCGCAGGCGAGCGCCCTCACCCGGTCTTCCAGACCGTTCAACCGCGCATTGATGGCGGCAAGGTCTTTCAGACCGCTGTCGATCTCGACCAAGGTGACGCTGAGTCCAGGCACGCGCACGGCCAGCGCCAGACCGGCGCCGCCGACACCGGCGCCGAGATCGACCGCGTGCTCGCCGGCACTGCCGCCTGTCGCCGCCGCCAGCAAAATTGCATCGTGACCGACGCGATGGCCGCGCCTTGGCTGGCGCAGCCGCAGGCGGCCGCCGAGCACGGCGTCCTCCGTGGTGTCGGGCGCGAGTTCAGCGTTCATCGGTCCGCTTCTTGGGGGAGCAACTCGTGCGCCAGGCCGGCGTCGGTGAGCAGACTGCGGGCGGCGGCGACATCGTTCTCGGCCACCAGAATACGGCGCGGTAACATGCCGAGCGAGCCTTCCAGCACACTCATGTTCTGATCGAACACCAGATGCCGGATGCCGGCGCCGTCGAGCAAGGAGCCGACCGCCGAAATCAGAACCATGTCGTTGGTGCGAACCAGTTCACGCATTAGCGATTTTCCACTGAACGGAGCGTGATGGCACTGTGCCCTTTTTAGGTATCTTCGGCGCCGCGTTACTGTATGGTTGTATAGTTTTCAATGGCTGGGCTATAAACAGTATTCTGAACGAGATTGATATTTCTTTTTATTAGGACGACCCGTGGGCGAACATGCCTCGTCAAAATTGCCGCCGATAAACGCGCCGTCGTTATACAATACCGTTTCCACGATTGGAGCGGGGGATCCGTTTCGCCGGCTCGTTACACTTCAGTGGCACGGCGAGCTTTTGGTCATCTGTGGCGGCATGCTGTCGTCGTTCCTGATAGCCGGCTTCTGGTATCCCTATTGGCGCATCGCCGATATGGACTTTTGGATTGTCTATAACGGTTTTCTGCTGAACGCTGGACTGCCGCAGGAATATTCCGAGCATCCGGGCTATCTCTCCATCGTGCTTCTGGCCGGCTGGCTGAAGGCGCTGCACGAGATCGGTATCCTGCAGGTTCACGCGCTGACGGCCCTGCCGCCGGGCGCGCTCAGCGAAGGCTTCACCGCCGCCTGGACTAACGCCACCAAGGCAGGCCGCGTGCTGTCGCTCATCTTCGCGGTCGGCTTCGTCGTTACGTTTTCGTATCTGTTGCGGACTTTGGTGCGCGACTGGCGAGTGGCGGCCTTCGGCGGATTTCTGCTCGCCTTCTCGGGCGGCATGGCGATGCAGATGCGGATCGTGCGTACCGAACTGCTGGCGGCCGGGCTGTTCTATACCGCGCTGCTGATCCTGCTGATCGCCGCCAAACGCGGACCGCGACCGTGGCGTCCGCTTCTGATCGGCGGCGCCAGCCTGGCGATCACGCTGGCACTGCAAAATAAAATTCATATCCTGTTCCTGATCTGCGCCCTCCCCGTCTTGCTGCTGCCGTTCGGTCCTTCCGCCACCGCGACCCCGTCCCGTTTCTGGACGGGCGGACGCCGGCGCTGGGCAATGCTGGCGACGGTTGCGACGCTGGCCGGGGTCGGCATCTATCTCGCGCGCGGCATACTCGCGACCGGCCTCGCGGCCAACGGCGCCATACGGCTCGGCCTGCCGCAGCTCGCCCTCGACGCCCCCGCCTATTGGAGCATCGTCGCGCTCTGGCTCGCCGGCGGCATGGTGGCCTATGCCATCGTGTGGCGCGTATCGGCGCCGGAAGCGCTGACGTCGGCCTGCGCGGCGGTAGCCGGCTGCGTGATCGGGCTGCTGGCGCTCTATGTGCGCTACAGCACAAACAACGTGATGATCCTCTTCCATCCGCTGGAACTGATGTACCTGTTCGCGGTCGGATCGAATCCCGAACTCGCCAGCGGCGGTCAACTCTTCTCCGCCGCCCACGCCGGCTTCCTGTTCAATTCGGTCACAGGCCTCATCGAACGGATGACCTTCGTTCTTCATTCGTCACCGCGGCCGGCCATCTTTCTGCAATGGTTCGTGATCGTGGCGCTCGTTGTGGCGTGGCGAAAGAACGAACGCCGCGTCGTCTTCGAGGCCGGCGCCATGATGCTGTCGGCCTGGGCCATCGACCTCATCGGCGTGACGCGCGGCCTCAAGCAGGAATACTTCCTGTTGACCGATCCGCTGGTCATCATTGCCGCCGCCCTGTTGGTCGCGCAGGTGCCCGAATTGCGGCGGCACCGATGGGCCTATCCGGCCGGCGTCGCGCTGATCGCCGCCCATCTCGTCATCAGCCAGGCGGAGCCGGTCAAGCATCTCTTCAAGTCTGGGGGGCCTGAGGTTCTGTGCAGCCTTTACGACAACGCGCAGAAGGTCGAGCGCCTGCCCGCCTGTCCGAGGCCATAGCGGTCAGGGCCGGCGCCGTTCCTCGCCCGGCGCGCGGAGCGACAGATAAGCCAGCAGCTTTATCTCGCGGCGGCCGCGCGTCACCGTGTCGAGCACGAGCCCGACCGAAAACGACAGGAACGCCATCACAATAAGCCCCATCGACAGCACCGCGGTCGGCAGCCGCGGCACCAGTCCGGACTCCCAGAACGTGATGACCACCGGCAGCGACAGGCCGAATCCCAGAATCGCCAGCGCATAGGCGAAGACGCTGAAGAAGATCAGCGGGCGCTCGCTGCGGTAAAGCTGCAGAATAGTCCACAGTATGCGGAAGCCGTCGCGCCATGTGTTGAGCTTGGAGGTCGAGCCTTCCGGCCGCGCGTAATAAGGCGTGTCGATTTCGGCGACCGGCAGGCCGAGTTCGAGCGCGTGAATGACCAGTTCGGTTTCGATCTCGAAGCCGCCCGACAGCATCGGGAAGGATTTGACGAAGCGGCGCGAGAAGACGCGATAGCCCGACAGCATGTCGCTGAAGGTCTTGCCGAACATCGAGGCGACCGAGTAGGTTAAAAGCCAATTGCCGGCGCGATGGCCGGCGCGGTAAGCGGCGACCTCCTGATCGACGCGGTTGCCGACGACCATATCGAGCCGGTCGGTCAGCAGGCGATCGATCATGCGCCGCGCGCTGGGCGCGTCATAGGTCGCGTCGCCGTCGACCAGCACGTAGATGTCGGCTTCGACGTCGGTGAACATGCGCCGGACCACGAAGCCCTTGCCCTGGCGGCGCTCCTCGAACACCTCGGCGCCGGCGGCGCGCGCCACGGCGGCGGTATTGTCGCTCGAATTGTTGTCGAAGACGAAGATGGTCGCTTCCGGCAAAGCGGCGCGAAAGTCCCGCACCACCGTGGCGACGGCGACCTCCTCATTGTAGCAAGGGATCAGGACGGCAATTCTGTAGGGCCCGCCGTCACCGGCGTCCGTCCCAGTTGCCAGCTTTTTCGTTCTCTTAGCCACGCGATCCCCTCGCTCTATCCGGAACCCGCATCCTTGGGTTGCGTTTCCGGCGAGCCTTTGCTCTTACATCAAGTCGCCGGCGCGGCAACACGTCATTTGTTTTCAGCCGGCAAGTCACTTGCCGGCTCATCATAGCGTTTCTATGCTCGGTTTGTCCCTTAGGCGTGAGGAGAGGCGTTTTGGCCGTCGTCGTACCCTTTGAAAGTCCGCATCCCGCCTCGATCGAGCGGCTGACCAAACTGGTCGCCCCCGACATGGAGCGCGTCAATACCGCGATCCTGGCGCGCACCGGCTCCGACGTTACCATGATCCCGGAAGTGGCCAGTCACCTGATTTCGTCGGGTGGCAAGAGACTGCGGCCGATGCTGACCTTGGCGATGGCGCGGCTGTCCGGCTACAGCGGCGACGGCCACATCAAGCTGTCGGCGGCGGTGGAATTCCTGCACACCGCGACGCTGTTGCATGACGACGTCGTCGACCAGAGCGACATGAGGCGCGGCAAACAGGCGGCGCGCATGCTGTGGGGCAACGAAGCCAGCGTCCTGGTCGGCGACTTCCTGCTCGGCCAAGCCTTCAAGATGATGGTCGAAGTCGGCTCCCTGCAAGCGCTCGATATTCTCTCGTCCGCCGCCGCCGTCATCGCCGAAGGCGAGGTGATGCAGCTTGGCGCCGCTAAGAACACCGCGACCAACGAGGATGAATACCTGGCGGTGATCCGCGCCAAGACGGCGGAGCTGTTCGCCGCCGCCTGCGAAGTCGGCCCGGTGCTAGCCGGCAAGGACAAGTCGGAAATCGCCGCCTGCCGCTCCTACGGCATGAATCTCGGCATCGCCTTCCAGCTTGTCGACGACGCGCTCGATTACGGCGGCAAGTCGGCCAAGCTCGGCAAGAATGTCGGCGACGACTTTCGCGAGGGCAAGATCACGCTGCCGGTGGTGCTGTCGTTCCGGCGCGGTTCGGATTCTGAGCGCGCCTTCTGGAACCGGACGCTCGGCAAGGGCGAGGTCAATGACGGCGATCTCGACACCGCGATGGGCCTGATGGCCAAGCATCACGCCATTGAGGATACGGTCGGGCGCGCGCGGCACTACGGTGCGATCGCCACCGATGCGCTGGCGCTGGTGCCGGCCTCCGACATCAAGACCGCGCTGGAAGAGACCGTGGCGTTCTGCATCGCGCGCGCTCATTGATACTATGCAGCATCGTCATGACTCCGCGCTGCGTTTGCGTTGTAGGCTGTAGCCAAGCCGCGCCCGACATTCGCCGGGCGAATAAAAAACATTCAAGGGAAACGTGCCATGAGCAGGCTGCGCCTCGCCGACTGCCGTCGGTTCTTCGACGCCGTCGTTGAAAAATCCAATGAAATAGGCGTCAGCGTCTGTTCGGCGGTCGTCGGACCGGAAGGGCACGTGATCGCTCTCGAACGCATGGACGGCGCCGGCTTTATCCTGCCCGACTTCGCCATTGCCAAGGCGTTCACCTGCTGCGCGTTCCGCGCGGTCAGCCCGCGCTTTCCCGACGGCAAGGTCATCCAGAAATGGTTCCAGGAGCGCAACCCGCAGCTCATGATCAACGCATCTGTCATCACCGGCGGCAAGGTCTATGTGTCCGGCGGCTGCGCGCCGATCTTCATGGGCAATGAACTGGTCGGCGCCTATGGCGTCTGCGGCCCGACGTCGCAGCAGGACGACGAGATTTCCGAATATGCCCGCCTTAAGGCCGGCTGGCAGAAGGCGCCGGAAAAAGACGACACGCCGGAGAGCGTGAAAGCGCACATCAACGAGATT
The DNA here is from genome assembly GCA_947479905.1 of Bradyrhizobiaceae bacterium. GTDB lineage: Bacteria > Pseudomonadota > Alphaproteobacteria > Rhizobiales > Xanthobacteraceae > Pseudolabrys. Next base: position 46,581 of record CANKBJ010000006.1, on the reverse strand, counting down.
TATGCGTCGATCGGGCTGAACGACCGCAAGCTATAAAACGGCGGCCAATCGCCGGAACAAGAAACATAATCGGGAGTAAATGTCATGACGCTATCGAGGTTCGGCGCTTCGGCGCGTACACTCGCCGCCACGGTTTTGCTGTTGTCGGCGCCTTCGCTCGCGCAGCCGGTGGCGGCGCAGAATGCCTATCCGAACAAGCCGGTGCATATCGTCGTCGGCATGCCTGCGGGTTCCTTTACCGATCTCACGGCCCGCTGGATGGCGAACGAACTGGAGAAATCGCTCGGCACGACTTTCGTGGTCGAAAACCGGCCGGGCGCCAGCACCAATATCGCCAGCACGGCTGTCGCCACGGCGAGCGGCGATGGCTACACGCTGCTGCTGGCGACCAACGCTAATACGATGAACCCGGCTCTGTTCAAATCATTGCCGTTCGACGTCGTGAAGGATTTCCGGCCCGTTGCAATGATCGCCTCGACGCCCTTCATCCTGATCGTGCGGCCGGATTTTCCGGCAAAGAATGTCAAGGAACTGATCGATTACGCCAAGGCCAATCCAGGCAAGATCAATATCGCGGCGACCGGCAAGGGCACCGGCACGCATCTCGCGGTCGAGATGCTGCAACAGAAGGCCGGCATCAAAGTCCAGACGATCTTCTACAAAGGCTCGCTTGAATCGATCACCGATGTGATGGGCGGCCGCATCGATGCTATGTTCTCGCCGATCACAACTGCGTTGCCGCAGATGAATGCCGGCACGGTGCGCGCATTGGCGATTACCAGCCCGCAGCGCAGCAGCATGGCGCCCGGTGTGCCGACCGTGGCGGAAGCCGGCGTCCCCGGCTACGCCGCCGCGATGTGGACCGGGCTGTTCGCGCCCGCCGCGACGCCGCCGGCGATCGTCGCGCAACTCGCGGCTGCGGCAACAAAAGCTGCCGCCGAACCGGCGTTGCAAAGCAAGATCCGAAACGGCGGCGGCGACGCTGTCGTCATGGGCGGTAAGGAATTCAACGACTTCGTGCTGACCGACATTGCGCGCTGGCGCGCGGTCGTCGAGGGCGCGGGTATCCAACCGGATTAACTTAGTATTCGACAAATCCGGTGCGGGGATCGCGGCGAAGCTGGGCGCGGATATTCGGGTCGGGGTCCTGACCGATATAGACGCCGTGTTCGATCACCGCCGGCGCACAGCCATTCGGCCGCGGCGGGCCGTTGGAGAAGAACCGCTCCCATGAAAACGGCAGCGGCCGGTTGACGACGCATCCAGCTGGCACCTTGTGCCGCGCGCGCGCCTGAGCGGGATCGGCGGCGATCGTGCCAAGCGCCAGTCCCAGTCCGGCAATCCCCAGCATCAACCAGCGAACGTTCATATCGATCTCCTGTTCAGGCCGTGCCGGACATTTACGCGCAATGCTGGCAATTTCAAGTGCGCGGGCCTAAAACCACCGGCGCCACCCACCACGGCCGATACGCTCCGGCAAGATGCGAGGCCGCCGTTTTGGCTTCGTCCGCGGTCGCAAACAGCGCGAAACAGGTCGAGCCTGAGCCGGACATGCGCGCCAGCCGCGCACCGGGTGAAGCGCGCAATGCGGCAAGCACATCGGCCACCGCCGGGGCGCGGATAATCGCCGCATCGGTGAGATCGTTGCCGTGCGCGCCGAGATAGTCGATCAGCGCGGCGAATTCGTGCGGCACCGCCTGCGGCGACAGCGCGTGCTCCTGACTGCCCCCCTTGTACGCCGCGAAGACGTCGCGCGTCGCCAAAGGCACCCCCGGATTGACCAGTACGGCATGAAGCGCCGGCAAGCGCAGCGGCGGAGACAGACGCTCGCCGACGCCGGTCATGATGCAGGCGCGCGAAGCGAGGCACACCGGCACGTCGGCGCCGGTGCGCAAGGCCGCCAGCATGAGCCGCGCATCGTCGAACGCGATGCCGTTGACGCGCGCGAGATGGCGCAAGGCCGCCGCCGCGTCCGCCGAGCCGCCGCCGATTCCGGCCGCCACCGGCAATTGCTTGTCGAGAACGAAGCGCCCGCCTTTCAATCCGGCGACATTCGCCGCCAAAGCGCGATAGGTTTTGAGCACCAGATTGTCGGCGGTGGCGCCGCTTGCCGCCGCATAAGGACCGGTGACGCCGAGCGTGGTCTCGTCAGCCGGCTCGAAGGAAAGTGTGTCGGCAAGATCGGCGAACACGACCATGCTTTCCAGGTCGTGATAGCCGTCGGCGCGGCGGCCGTTAACGCGCAGGGTCAGGTTGATCTTGGCGCGCGCCTGCTCGACGATGGCAGTCGTCACTTAACCGCCATTGGGTTTCGTTGCCGGCTTGTCGCCGGCCTTGGCCGTCGACGTGGTGTCGTCCGGCAGGCCCTTCTCAAGCTTTTCCAGAATCTTCGGCAGTTCTTCCGGATCCGGCTTGAGGTCGCGCGCATGCGCCCACTGGAAATTGGCTTCCAGCGTGCGGCCGACGCGCCAGTAGGCATCGCCGAGATGGTCGTTGATGGTCGGATCTTCCGGCTTGAGGCCGATGGCGCGTTCGAGCTGCGCGGTGGCGTCGGCGTAATTGCCGAGCCGATAGTAAGCCCAGCCGAGTGAATCGACGATATAGCCGTCGTCGGGACGCTGCTGCACGGCCTTCTTGATCATGGCCATGCCTTCGTCGAGGTTGATGCCCTGATCGATCCACGAATAGCCGAGATAATTGAGGACGTGCGGCTGATCGGGCGAGAGTTCGAGCGCCAGTTTCAGATCGGCTTCCGCCTTGGCCCACTGTTTCGAGCGTTCATAGCAGATGCCGCGGAAATAGAAGCTGACCCAGTTCGACTTGTCGGGCTTGGCGATCAGCGCGATGCCTTTGCTGTAGGACTCGGCGCATTCGGCGAACTTCTTGTGCCCGCGCTGGACGTTGCCGAGCGCCATGATGGCTTCGCTGTCTTTCGGATCCTGCGCGATGATGGCGGCAAGCTGCTTCTCCGCCTCATCGCCGCGATCGAGCGCGTCGAGATCGGACGCCATCTGGATCGCGGCGTTACGATGCAGCGGCGAACTGGCCGGCACGCGCTCATAGACCGCGATCGCCATCTCGGGCTTCTTCAGCGATTCATAGAGATCGGCAAGCGACAGCAGCGCCAGCGCATGGTTGGGCACCAGATGCAGCGACAGTTGCAGATAGACCAGGCCGAGGTCCTCGCCGCCGCGGCGGCCGAGCGAGGCGCCGAGGCCGTACAGCGCTTCCGCCGCGCCGGCCTGGATGCCGGAGACCAGCGGCGGCAATTTCTCGCCGGCTTTCAGTTTGTCCATTGCCTGCGTCACCAGCGGGTGGCGCGGCAGAACCTTGTCGAAGGCCTCGAACACGGCGAGCGCCTCGGCCGGCGGACGGTTGCGCGACAGCCAGCTGCCATAGGCCTCGACGACGCGCAGCGCCGACGAGTCGAGCTTGTAGGCACGCTCGAAGCGTTTGCCGGCCTCGACCTTGTTGCCGGCGGACTCATAGATCATGCCGGCATGCAGATCCTTGAAGATAGCATACCAGTCCGGACCGGTGAGCCGGTCGATGGCGGCGATGGCGCCTTTGCTGTCGCCGCCACCGGCGAGGCTCCAGGCGGTGAGCAATGTCGCGGTCAGGTCGGTGATCGGACCGCGGATCGACAGCGCCAGATCCTTGCGGGCGGCGGGATATTTGGCCAGCTTGATGCCGTTGACGCCAAGCACCAGCCGGGCAACGCGCTCGGATTTGTCGGCCTGCGCCACCGTTTCGGCGAATTTCACCGCTTCGTCGATATTGCCGCCGACCAGATATGACAAAAATGCGCGGTCTAGCAGTTCGCCGTTTTTCGGATCGCGCCGCAGCGCGTTGCGGTAGTAAGCCGCCGCCGCGATGGCGTCGCGCTGCTGACCGGCGTGGCGGGCGGCGAGATAGCTGCCAGATGCGGTCAGCCCGGACAGTTCCTGCGCGGTCGGTCCGCGCTCTTTCGAGGCTTGCGCGGTCGAGGACGCCGGCGCCGCGATTAAAAAAGCGGCAAACGCAGTGCCTGCGGCAAGGCACCGGAACAAGCTCGAAGAGGTCACGGGCGATGCTCCAATGAAGCGGGGCACGTCGATCGTGCGAACCGCCAAGGTTTGATCCAGAATGGCCTTTTTGCGCCGCTCCCGCAAGAACGGCCGGCGCTGGCGTCTCAAGAAACAGCTTGAAAGCCTTGATGTGGCAGGAACGTGGCCGGGTTCGGCGCCCGGAAATCACATCCCCGAATAGTTCGGCCCGCCCGAGCCCTCCGGCGGCACCCAGGTGATGTTCTGATTCGGGTCCTTGATGTCGCAGGTTTTGCAGTGGACGCAGTTCTGCGCGTTGATGACGAATTTCGGGTTCCCCGCCTCCTCTATCCACTCATAGACGCCGGCCGGGCAATAGCGCGCCGAGGGACCGGCATAGACGTCGTGCTCGGACGACTTCTGCAACGCCATGTCGGCAACTTTCAGATGCGGCGGCTGGTCTTCCTCGTGATTGGTATTCGACAGGAACACCGACGACAAACGATCGAAGGTGATCTTGCCGTCGGGCTTCGGATAGGCGATCGGCGTGCATTCCGCCGCCGGCTTGAGCGAAGCGTAATCCGGCTTGCCATGTTTTTGCGTGCCGAACAGCGAGAAGCCGAAGGTGCTGGTCCACATGTCGAAACCGCCGAGCGCGATACCGATGAGCGTGCCGAACTTCGACCACAGCGGCTTGGCATTGCGCACGCGCCACAGATCCTTGCCGATCGGCGAAGCCTTCCATGCCGCCTCGTAATCGTCGAGCGTATCGTTCATGCGCGACGCGGCGAGCGCGGCCGAGGCCGCTTCCGCGGCAAACATGCCGGACAGCATCGCGTTATGCGAGCCCTTGATGCGCGGCACGTTCATGAAGCCGGCGTCGCAGCCGATCAGCGCGCCGCCGGGGAATACGAGTTTCGGGACCGACTGGTAGCCGCCTTCGGTCAAAGCGCGCGCGCCATAGGCGAGACGCTTTGCCCCGGCGAACGTGTCGCGCACCAGCTGATGCGTCTTGAAGCGCTGGAATTCCTCGAACGGCGACAGATAAGGATTCTTGTAATTGAGATGCAGCACGAAGCCGACCGACACCAGATTGTCGTCGAGGTGATAGAGGAACGAGCCGCCGCCGGTCGAACCGTCCAGCGGCCAGCCGAACGAATGCTGCACCAGTCCCTTTTTATGTTTGGCCGGATCGATCTGCCACAGCTCCTTCAGGCCGAGGCCGAACTTCTGCGGCTCGCGCCCTTCCGCCAATCCGAATTTGCCGATCAACTGCTTGCCGAGATTGCCGCGCGCGCCTTCGGCGAACAAAGTATATTTGGCGTGTAGCTCCATCCCGCGGGTAAAGCCGGCGTTCGGTTCGCCGTTCTTGCCGATGCCCATGTCGCCTGTCGCGATGCCGCGCACGGCGCCTGCTTCATTGTAAAGAACTTCCGAGGCGGCAAAGCCCGGGTAGATTTCAACGCCGAGCGCCTCGGCCTTCGTCGCCAGCCAGCGGCAGACATTGCCGAGTGAGACGATGTAATTGCCGTGATTGCTCATCAGCGGCGGCATCAGGAAATTCGGCAGGCGAATGCCGCTGCTCTTGCCGAGGAAATAAAAGCGGTCGTCGGTAACCAGCGTCTTGATCGGCGTGTCCTCGGAGCGCCATTCCGGCAGCAGTTTGTCGAGGCCGACCGGATCGATCACCGCGCCGGAAAGAATGTGCGCGCCGACCTCGGAGCCCTTTTCCACCACGACCACGGAAATGTCGGCGTTGAGCTGCTTGAGGCGGATGGCGGCGGCAAGCCCTGCGGGACCGGCGCCGACCACGACGACGTCGAATTCCATAGCCTCGCGGGCGGGCAGTTCCGTCATCAGAATCTCCGAGTTCCTATAATCGTTCGATTTCCCACTTTTGCACAGACCGGGCAATTGCGCAGCCGGCATATGGTCTGTGCTAGGATATCCGAGATGACGCCCGCACAAGACCATAAGCCCCGACAACTGCTCGACTTCTATCTGGAAGCCGGCGCCGACGCGCTGGTCGGCGAGGAGCCGGTCGACCGTTTTGCTGCCACCGATGCGCCGGCACCTGTCCTGGCCGCGCGCGCGGCCGAGTCGCCGGCCGCTGCGCGCCCCGATTTCACACCGCCCGGCCCGGCAATCTCCCAAGCGGCCGCGCCGCAAGCCACCGACGAGGCGGTCATGGCGGCGCTGCAGGCCGCCAAAAGCGCAGGCACGCTGGACGAACTGCGCGCCTTGCTGGAAAAATTCGACGGCTGCGCGCTGAAGGGTTCGGCGACGCAGTTGGTTTTCGCCGACGGCAATCCGAAGGCGAAGCTGATGCTGATCGGCGAAGCGCCCGGCCGCGACGAGGACATCGAGGGCCTGCCTTTCGTCGGCCGCTCCGGCAAGCTGCTCGACCGCATGCTGGCGGCGATCGGCTTCGACCGCACAAGCGTCTATATCGCCAACATCGTGCCGTGGCGGCCGCCCGGCAACCGCACGCCGACGCCGCAGGAGACGCAGATCTGCCTGCCCTTCGTGTTGCGCCAGATCGAACTGGTCGATCCGGATATTCTGGTGTGTCTTGGCGGGCCGTCGGCGCAGACCTTGCTCGGCATCAAGGACGGTATCACCAAGACGCGGGGCCGCTGGTTCACCTTCAACTCGGGCAAGCGGGAAATTCGCGCCATGCCGACATTCCATCCGGCCTTCCTGCTGCGCAGTCCGCTGCAAAAGCGATTTGCCTGGCGCGATTTCCTTGCAGTGAAGAAGGCCCTGACGGAATGAGGCTTGCGGCGCGGCGGATGGTACGATGCGTGCTGGCGGCGATGCTGATCGGCGCGCCCGCGGCCAGCCATGCGCAGCAGGCGGCGCCGTCAAAGGCGAGGACGGCGGCCGCCGCAGGCGCCGTGCCGACGCTCGATGCCGAGGCGCTGAGAATTCCCGACAGCATTCACAGTTCCGGCGGCAACAAATTCATCGTCGACAAGTCGTCAAAGACCTTGCCGCCGCCGGCGCTGCCCAACAAGGTCGATCTCGGCAAATACGATCTGGAATTCAAAGCCAGTCACAGCAAGGACGTCAATCCGCGCACCGGCTTCGACAGCGGCGAGAAGTCCAATCTGTCCAATTCCACTTTCGGGCGAAAATCCGATTCTGCACTGCCGAGTTATTTCGGTCTCAAGCTGAGCGCGCCGGTGCGTTAGCCTCGGTAGTCACCGATACGCCACCAGCACCGCGCCGACGGCGATGAGGGCGACGCCGAACCAGTTCGGCGCGCTCAGGCGCTCACCCAGAAACGCGACGCCGAACAAGGCGACCAGCACGACGCTCAATTTGTCGATCGGCGCCACTTGCGCCGCCTGTCCGATCTTGAGCGCGCGGAAATAGCAGATCCACGACGCGCCGGTCGCCAGGCCCGACAGCAGCAGAAAGAAATAAGTGCGCCCGGAGATCGTGCCGGGTGACTGGAATTGCCCGGTGGCGAGCAGGATGAAAGCGAGCGTGACAAGAATGACAATGGTGCGGATGAAGGTGGCGAAATCGGAATTGACGTTCTCGATGCCGATCTTGGCGAAAATCGCGGTCAGGGCCGCGAACAGCGCCGACAGCACCGCCCAGATTTGCCAGGATGACCACAGGCTCATGCCGAATCCCCGCCTTTCTTGCGCGCGCCCATGCTGCACCCTTCGCCATATATGCGAAAGCCCCGCTACGATATAACGCAGCCGAGGGGAACCCGGCCGCCTCGCAAAGGCTTATCGGTCGGCTATGATACAGGCGTATTAGAGACGCACGGGCCGGAGCAGATCCATGGAATTCGACCCCGTTCTATTGGCCCGTCTGCAATTCGCCTTCACCATCATTTTTCACATTATCTTCCCAAGCTTCACCATCGGCCTGTCGGCCTATATCGCCACGCTCGGCGTGCTCTGGCTAAAAAGCGGCGAGGAGCGCTTCCAGCTTCTGATGCGCTTCTGGGTCAAGATATTCGCGGTGTCCTTCGCGATGGGCGTGGTGTCGGGCATCGTGCTGTCCTACCAGTTCGGCACCAACTGGAGCCGCTTCTCGGTGGCGACCGGCAATGTGCTGGGGCCGCTGCTCGGCTACGAGGTGCTGACGGCGTTTTTTCTGGAAGCGACGTTCCTCGGCATCCTGCTGTTCGGCTTCAGCAAGGTGCCGCGCTGGCTTTATGTGTTGTCGGCCACCGTCGTTGCCATTGGCACCATGATCTCGGCGTTCTGGATTCTGGCGGCCAACAGCTGGATGCAGACGCCGGCCGGCCACGAATGGAAAGACGGCATCGCCTACCCACTCGACTGGCTGCGCATCGTCTTCAATCCGAGCTTCCCCTACCGCTTCGCGCATATGCTCAACGCCGCCTATCTGACCACGGCCTTCGTGGTGATCGCGGTGGGCGCGCGCTTCCTCGTCGCCGAGCGTCACATCGCCGAAGGCCGCACCATGCTGCGCATGGGCATCGGCCTCGCCGCGATCCTGGCGCCGCTGCAACTCGTCATCGGCGACCAGCACGGTCTCAATACGCTCAAGCATCAACCGATCAAGGTCGCGGCGATGGAAGCGCATTGGGAAGGCAGCAAGCCCGCCGATTTTCATATCTTTGCCTGGCCGGACGAGAAGGCCGGCACCAATCGTTACGAATTGTCGATCCCGAAAGGCGCGTCGCTGATCCTCACGCATAAAATGAACGGACTATTTCCCGGACTGCTCAGCGTCGCGGCGAAGGACAGACCGCCGGTGACGACGGTCTTTTTCGCCTTCCGCATCATGCTGGCGGTCGGTTTCTTCATGATCGGCGCGGCACTGCTCGGCGCCTTTTTCTGGTGGCGCGGCAGCCTGTTCGAGACACGCTGGTATTTGCGCGCAATGGCGCACAGCTGGTGGATCGGCTTCGTCGCGGTCATCGCCGGCTGGGTGGTGACCGAAAGCGGCCGTCAGCCGTGGATCGTCTATGGCGTCATGCGCACCGCCGACGCCACCTCGCCCGTGCCGGGCGCGACCATCGCCGGGACTTTGGCGCTGTTCATCGTGGCTTATGGCATCGTGTTCTCGTTCGGCATTTATTACATGAACCGGCTGATCGCCAAGGGGCCGGACTTAGGACCGGACGCCGTTAAAGAAAAGAGCGAGCCGGCCGGCATCAGTCCCATCGCGTCGACCAAGGATGCCGGACAAGGGATTGTTTAGGAGCGGATATAAGGGTGTGATGCTGCCACCGAGGATCTGATCATGGAATGGTATCTGCCGCTGATCTGGGCCGGTGTCATCGGCGTCGCCGTCGCCATGTATGTCGTGATGGACGGCTTCGACCTCGGCATCGGCATCCTGTTTCCCTTCGCCCGCAACGAAACTGAACGCGACCAGATGATGCGCTCGATCGCGCCGTTCTGGGACGGCAACGAAACCTGGCTGGTGCTCGGCGGCGCCGGGCTTTTCGTTGCCTTCCCGCGCGCCTATGCGGTAATCATGCCGGCATTCTATCTGCCGGTGATCGTCATGCTGGTGGCTCTGGTGTTTCGCGGCGTCGCGTTCGAGTTCCGCATCGTCTCGCACAGCAAATCCGGCTGGAGCTGGGCCTTTGTCGTCGGCTCGACATTGGCCGCGTTTGCGCAAGGCGTGATCCTCGGCGGCATGATCCAGGGCATTAAGGTCGAGAACGGCGCCTATGCCGGCGGCCCTTACGACTGGGCGACGCCGTTCGGACTATTATGCGGGCTCGCATTGATCGCCGGTTACGGACTGCTCGGCGCTACCTGGCTGGTGATGAAGACCGAAGGCGCGATCGCCGTGCGGGCGCGCCGGCAATCGAAAGTCTTTCTCGTCGCCGTTCTTGTGTTCATGGCGGCGGTCAGCCTGTGGACGCCGCTCGCCGAAGCGCGCATCGCCGAGCGCTGGTTCTCGCTGCCCAATTTCTATTATTTGTGGCCGGTGCCGTCAGTGACGGCGTTGGTGGCCCTCGGCTGCTGGTACGGCATCAAAAAGGAACGCGACGCGCCGCCCTTCCTCGCCGCGATCGCGCTGTTCATGCTCGGCTATCTCGGGCTGGTGATTTCCAATTTCCCGTATCTGGTGCCGCCGACGCTGACGGTCTGGGATACGGCGGCGGCGCCGTCGAGCCAGATATTCATGCTGGTCGGCACGCTGCTGCTGTTGCCCTTCGTGCTCGGCTATATCGTTCTGGTGTACTGGCTGTTTCGCGGCAAGGTGCGCGAAGGCGAGAGCTATCACTAGCGCGCATGATCCCGAAAAGTGGGTACCGGTTTCCCGCCTTCGCGAAGCCCGCTTCGGCGGGCGAAGGAAGGTCGGATAAGATCATGCGCAAAAAAATTACTGCGCCGGCCGCAGCACCGACCAGCCGAGGCGGACCGGCGGCAGCCGCCCCTCGACCGCGCGCGCGAAAGTGCGCGGGAATTCCGGCACCATCGCCGGAAACTGGATGGTCAACGTCTCCGGCGGCTTGCCGGACGCTTCCGCCGGCCAGACCAGCACGCCGCCGAGCGCGGCGGCCTCGTCGACGCTGATCCACGGGCTGCGCTGCGGCGCCCAGGCAAAGAAAACGCGCGGCCGGGTCGGCGTCATCAGCGCGATCGCCGGCGCCAGACGTTCGTCGCCGCTGACAATGGCCGGCGGCTTGCCGGTGCGGCGTTGATAACTATCGGCGAGAAAGTGCGCCTCGGCCTGCGCCGGCTGCGCGACGCGCAGGTCGCGGCCGAAGGCCCATGGCATGACGACAAGACCGAGCGCCGCCAGCAGCGGCGGTGCCACCAGCAAGGCGAGCCAGACCGACGACACCAGCCTTTCGCGATAGAGCAGCACGCGGTCGCCGCCGGCGACGACGACCGCCAGGCCCGACAGCAATACCAAAGGCGCCAGCGAACCGAACGCGCCGAGCGGCCAGTGCGTACCGGCCGCAATGCTAAGAGCAATGGCGCAGGCCGAAGGCGCCAGCGCGAAAAAATAAATGTAACGGCGCGCCAGCTGCTCCGCCGGCGGCCGGTCGATTTCCGGCGCGCGCTCGCGCCGCTGCCGCTTTAAGCCGCTGGCCAGCAGGACGAGCAGCACGACGCCGAGATGAATTGCGACCAGCACCGTGGCGAGATTTATCGCCGGCGCCAATCCGCCGCCGGCAACGATGCTTTCATGGAACGCGGTCAACACCGTGTCGCGCATCGCGTAGAGCCAGGCGGCATGCGGCGCGACGACGATGACGAACAGCAGCAGAGCAAGCCACGGCTCGACATAAGTCAGCGCGCGGCGGCCGCGCGCGGTCGCCAATGTGAACGCGATCAGCAGCGCCAGCAGGATGACGCCGGCATAAGTCGTCAGAAGCAGCAGGCCGAGATCGAGCGCCAGCAGAAACCAGGCGCCGCGTTTGTTCAGGCCGACCGCGCGCCAGTAATGCAGCAGCGCCGGTGCCCACAATGCCGCTGCCAGCACCGCCGGTCCGAATTCCGGCGACGGCACGGTGAAGCAAGCGATGCCGACCATCAGCAGGATGCCGAGCGCGGCGTGGCGCGTCCCGACCATTGAACGGCCGAGGGTGAACACCGCCCATAACGCGGTGACGATGCAGGCCTGCGCCAGAACATAAAGGCCGATCAGTCCGCCGAGCCGGAAGGCGACCTCGCCCAGCCAGAACGCCAGCGGCGGACCGAGATAGCTGCCGAGCACGAATTCATGACCGATGGCCAGGAGAAGGGGCACATCGCCGGGAGGGGCGCTGTAAAACAAGGCCGGGACAAGCGTCCACAGCAGGCCTTGCGTCAAAGCCGCAGCCCAGAACACCAGCACCGGCCGGCCGCGCAAGGCTTCGATAATGAGGGAAACTTGATGCATTTAGCCCGCTGTCGCCGCCCTGCCCGCATATGGGGAAGGGATCACAAGGGAATAGAGAACGCCGGCTAAAGTGGCAACACGGCGGCCAAAGTCTCGTCGTCCGGGATCGTCCCCATTTCGGCTTGCATGGCAGCATATTTGGCCGCAACCGGGGCGAATGATTTGCGGTGATGCGGCGTCGGGCCAAGGCGCTCAAGCGCGGCGCAGTGTTCCGGCACGCCGTAACCCATGTGCCGCTCGAAGCCGTAACCGGGATGCGCCAGCGCGATGCGCGCCATCAGCCGGTCGCGCGTCACCTTCGCGACGATGGAGGCCGCCGCCACCGACAGCACCAAGGCGTCGCCCGACACCACCGCTTCGCAGTCGCAACCGCAGTCGATTTTCATGTTGCCATCGACGAAGACCAGCTTCGGCCGCACCGATAACGCTTTGACCGCCCGCGCCAGCGCCCACAGCGAGGCGCGCAGGATATTATCGCGGTCGATGCGCTCGACCGCGCCGAAGGCGACCGACACTTGCGCCGTAGCGCAGATTTTCTCGTACAAAGCTTCGCGCGCCGCGGCGTCGAGCTTCTTGGAATCGTTGAGGCCGCGCGGAATGCGGGAGGGATCGAGGATCACCGCGGCGGCGACTACCGGACCGGCCAGCGGTCCTCGGCCCGCCTCATCACAGCCGGCGACCGGGAAGATCCCGGCATTGAGCGCCCGCCGCTCGCGCCGGAACGTCGGGCGCAGAACCGGCTCCTTTAGCGGCAGGCGTTTGGCGGCTTGCGGTTTCCTGACCATCGTCGAGCAGTCGCCCGCAACGCCGGCGAAGTCAACGGCTGTCATTTTGCGATGTGAAATCCGGGGATTGGCGCAGCCACGCGCGCCGCAGCGGCGCGATGTTCGGCCGTTGCTTCCTTGTCGCCGCGAACGGGATGGACTAGTCGAGTTCATGCGCGGAAACTGCGCCCGGAATAACCAAGAACAGTCACCAGGGGAAACGCACATGCTCATTCGGTCACATTTCCGGGTCGCAATGGCCACGGCGGCTCTCCTTGCGCTCGCTAGTCCCTTGCGCGCGGCAGACGCTTACCCAGCCAGCAAGATCACAATGGTTGTCGCCTTCGCGCCGGGCGGCGTCGCCGATACAGTGGCCCGCTTCATCGCCCAGGGTTTGAGCGAGCGCCTGAGGCAGAACGTCGTGGTTGAAAATCGCGGCGGCGCGGGAGGCAATATCGCAGCCGCGGCGGTCGTTCACGCCGCACCCGACGGCTACACGTTGCTGGTCACGACCACGGCCATCGCCATCAACGAGACTTTGCGCGAAACCAAGCAATTCGCGGCGACCGACCTGACCACCGTGGCGATCGCCGCCTCGAGCCCGGAAGCGCTGGTGACAAGCCCGAGCAATCCGGCCAACTCGCTCGCTGACCTGATCAAGACGGCGCAGGCCACGCCGATCAATTTCGGCTCGGCCGGCGTCGGCAGCGGCTCGCATATCGAGGCCGAATATTTCTTCAAGATACTCGCGCACATCTCCGCGACGCATATCCCGTTCCAGGGCGGTGCGCCGGCGATGAATGCCGTCCTCGGCAACCAGATCGACGTCTGGGCGACGACATTGGGCGGCGGCGCGGCCGCGCAAATCGCCGCCGGCAAGCTCAAGGGCCTGGCGATCGCCGGCGACAGCCGCGCCGGGGTGGTGCCGAATGTGCCGACTTTTGCCGAGCAAGGTTATCCGAATTACGTCGCGGCTTCCTGGGTCGGCGTCTTCGCGCCGGCCAAGACCGATCCGAAAATTGTCGCGACGCTCAACGAAGCAATCAATGACACCATCAAGTCGCCGGACATCAGCGGAAAACTTATCGCGATCGGCTTCGATCCGATGACCGGCACGCCGGCGCAAGCAGACGCCATGTTCAAGGCCGAAGTGGCAAAGTGGGGCAAGATGGTCAGCGCGCTCGGCATCACCATCAAATAGCTCGCCGGCGGGCGCGCTGAAAAACTAGGCCGGCAACGTCAGCCGGCCGTCTTCGGTGAGCGGAAAATCGGGATTGAACGCGACCTCCCAGAGATGGCCATCGGGGTCGAAGAAGTAACCGGAATACCCGCCCCAGAAGGTGTCGACGGCCGATTTCTGAATCGTCGCGCCGGCGCGATAGGCGCGGTCGATGGCCGCGTCGACCTCCGGTTTGGAATGGCAATTCCAGGCCAGCGACACGCCGCGAAAGGCCGGCGACAAATCTTTGAAGCCTATGCCGGCGTCCTTGGCCAACTCCTCGGATGGGAAGACCGAAATAGCGCAGGCGCCGGCGAGGAAAAAGCCGACGCCTTCGACCGCCTGCGCCTTGCGCCGGAAACCGAGCGCTTCGTAAAAAGCGATCGAGCGATTCAAATCGGCAACGCCGAGCGTCACCAGCGACAGGACGGCTTGCGGGTCGCTCATGAGGCAAACAGGCTCAATTGCGCGTCATCCGGCTTGGGATGGCGGAAATGGTCGGTCGACAGCTTCTGTTTCTTTTTGTTGAGGCCGAGTCTTTCGCAGGCCACCTCGAAACGCCGGCCGATCAGCCAGGCATAGGGCCCGGTGCCCTTCATGCGCTTGCCCCACTCCGAGTCGTAATCCTTGCCGTCGCGCATATCGCGGATCAGCTTGAACACATGCCGCGCCCGGTCGGGATAATTCGTCACCAGCCATTCGCGGAACAGATCGCGCACTTCCAATGGCAGGCGCAACATGACGTAGCCCGCTTCCCTGACGCCAACGGCCTGCGCGCGATCGAGGATGCGTTGGATTTCGCTGTCGTTGAGCGCCGGAATGATCGGCGCGACCATCACCGTGGTCGGCACGCCGGCCTGCGCGAGCGCGCGCAAGGTTTCCAGCCGCCGCAGCGGCGCCGCCGCGCGCGGCTCCATCTTGCGCGCCAGTTCCGGATCGAGCGTGGTCACGGACAGCGCGACCTTGGCGAGATTGCGCTCGGCCATGCGGGCGAGAATATCGAGATCGCGCAGCACCAGCGCCGACTTGGTGACGATGCCAACCGGATGGCCGGCGCGGTCGAGCACTTCGAGGATGCGGCGCATGACCTTGTAGCGCCGCTCGATCGGCTGATACGGGTCGGTATTGGTGCCGATGGCGATCACCCTGGGCGAATAATTCGGCGACGCCAGTTCCTTTGCCAGAAGCTCGGCGGCTTCCGGCTTGACGAACAGCTTGGATTCGAAATCCAGGCCCGGCGACAGTCCAAGATAAGCGTGCGTCGGCCGCGCGAAGCAATAGACGCAGCCGTGCTCGCAGCCGCGATAGGGATTGATCGAGCGGTCGAAGCCGATATCGGGGGAATCGTTGCGGGTGATGATCTTGCGGGTGGCGTCCGCCTGCACCGTGGTCTTGAACGGCGGCAGTTCGTCGAGCGAGCGCCAGCCATCATCGAAGGCAATGCGCGCCAAGGGCTCGTAGCGGCCGGAGGCATTCGACTGCGCGCCGCGGCCTTTGCGCCGTTCATGCTCGACGACGACGCCGAGCAGGCCGGTGGCATCATCGACGCGAACGCCGCGCTCTGAAATTGCGACACCCGCCGGCGCGGAGGGCAGCTCCGTTACCCGGTCGGCAAAACCGGGTGACGCCAGCGGGCGTTTCAAGGCTGAAGTTGATCTAGCCATGGATCCAACCTAGTGAGCCAGAGTGAACATAACAAGAACAATTTTTGAAAAACGCAAATTCGTCCACTAAATGCCCGATCTCGTGGGACGGAATTGAATTCCCACATGATATGGTGGCAACCCCATCCACAGGCCGGAAGTTCCATGCTCAGCGTCGTCATTCCCACCCACGAATCGGAGCGCCTGCTGGTGCCGACCTTGGCCGCCCTCGTGCCGGGCGCGATGAGCGGCTTGATCAGCGAGGTGGTGGTGGTCGACGCTGGCTCGAGCGACGACACCGAACAGGTCGCCGACATCGCCGGCTGCCGGTTTATCCGCATGGAAGCGCCGCTGGCCGCGCGGCTGCGCGAGACGGCGCGTGGCACGCGCACGCCATGGCTGATGTTTCTGCGTCCTGGCTGCGTGCCCGAGCCGGGCTGGATCGCGGCCTGCGAGCGCTTCATGGAAGCCGCCAGCCGCCTCGACGACGCCGGCCGCGCCGCGGTGTTTCGCCCGCCCGGGGCCGCCGATCTGTTGCGGCCCGGCCTGTCGGAAGTATTGGCGCTACTGCGGGTGATGCTCGGCGGCGGCGCGCGGCCGGAACAGGGCCTGCTGATCGCGCGGCGGTTTTACGATTCTCTCGGCGGCCATCCCGACGGGTCCGAGCCCGAGGCGGCGATGCTGCGCAAAATCGGCCGGCGGCGGGTAACGATGCTGGGCGCGGCGGCGAGGACGGTCGGTTAGCCGTCGTCCCCGCCATAGCCGTCCGTAGGACGGCGTCGCTTTGCTCTGCCTATGGGCGGGGACCCATAACCTCAGATCTTTCGACGGAAACGAGCAGACGACGAAGGACAGCTTCGGCTTAGCCCCAAGCTCACGCCGCAGAGTATGGGTCCCCGCCTGCGCGGGGACGACAAGATCATATACTTGACTTAGTCAACTATCTGGCCGACGCTGTGCGCGCCATGAAAGCCGACCACCCGGACCCCGCCCGCATCGATTCGGTGCGCCGCTTCAACCGCTTCTACACGCGGCAGATCGGCGTCCTGCGCAAAAACTATCTCGACAGCCCCTACTCGCTCGGCGAAATGCGCGTGCTGTACGAATTGTCGAAAGGCGACGACCTGACCGCCAGCGACATTGTCCGCACGCTCGATCTCGACGCCGGGTACCTGTCGCGCCTGCTGCGCGATTTCGAGAAGAAAGGCCTGGTCAGCCGAAAAACGTCGAAGACCGACGCACGGCAAAGCCACCTTGCGCTGACCGCGCAAGGCCGCAAAGTCTATGCGCCGGCGGAAAAGAGATCGCAGAACACCGTCGCGGCGATGCTGGCAAAGCTCGATGCCGCCAGGCAGGCGCAACTGGTCGGCGCGATGCAAACGATCGAGACCCTGCTCGCGGGCGACGCGCCTGTTCCGGCGACTTACACCTTGCGCGCGCCCAGACATGGCGACTTCGGCTGGATGGTCGCCGCGCACGCGGTCAATTATGCGCACGAATACGGCTGGGGCGATCCGTTCGAGGGTCTGTGCGCGCAGATCGTCGCTGACTTCGTCAACAACAATGATCCGTCTTGCGAGCGCTGCTGGATCGCCGACGTAAACGGCGAGAACGTCGGCTGCGTCATGCTGGTGAAAGATGCTGCGCCCGATACCGCGCGCATCCGCCTGTTGCTGGTCGATCCGAAAGGCCGCGGCCTCGGTCTCGGTGCGCGGCTGACCGACGAATGCGTGCGGTTCGCGCGCGAGGCCGGGTACAAGAAGATCACGCTGTGGACGCACAGCATCCTCACCGCCGCGCGGCACATCTACCAGAAAGCCGGCTTCACGCTGACGTCGAGCGAAAAGCGGCACACATGGGGCAAGGATGTGGTGGCGGAATTCTGGGATATGGATTTGTAACATTTGTGCGATTGGATCGCAGACTGTCGTCCCGGGCGAGCGCACGCGAGGCCCGGGACCCATACTCCGGGACGCATCGATAGGGCACGGCGTATGGGTCCTCGCCTTCGCGAGGACGACAAATTAGGCCGTCGCGCCTTTGGCTTTCGGCCGCCGCATGTGCTCATCAAGCCTCGGCAGAATTTCCACGAAATTGCACGGCCGGTAGCGATAGTCGAGTTGGTGGACGAGGATGTCGTCCCAGGCGTCCTTGCAGGCGCCGGGCGAGCCCGGCAGGCAGAAGATGTAGGTCGCGTTGGCGACGCCGGCGGTGGCGCGGGTCTGGATCGCCGACGTCCCGATCTTTGGATAGCTGACCATCGTGAACAATGTCGAGAAGCCGTCCATCCGCTTCTCGAACAAGGGCTCGACCGCTTCCGGCGTGACGTCGCGGCCGGTGAAGCCGGTGCCGCCGGTCGAGATGACGACGTCGATGAACTTGTCGTCGATCCAGGCCTTCACCTTCTTGCGGATCTCGCTGACCTCGTCCTTGACGATCGAGCGTTCCGCCACGACGTGACCGGCGGCACGAATGCGCTCGACAAGCGTGTTGCCGGATTTGTCGTCGGCGAGTTCCCGTGTGTCGGACACGGTCAGCACCGCGATCTTGAGCGGGATGAACTGGCGCGTTTCGTCGAGACCGGGCATGGCGATGCTCCTTACAACTGCGCGCCTTTTACAATTGAACGTTTTGCGCGAACGTATTGCACGCCGAGACTTTGCCGCTCTTGAAGCCGGCATCGAACCAGCGTTGCCGCTGCGCCGCCGACCCATGCGTGAACGAGTCCGGCACCACCGAACGCCCGGCGCGCCGCTGCAGCGTGTCGTCGCCGATCGCCGCCGCGGTCTGCAAGGCGGCTTCGACATCGCCCGGCTCGACCGACTTCCAGCGCTGGTTCGATTGATTAGCCCAGACACCGGCAAAGCAGTCGGCCTGCAATTCGACCCGCACCTGAATGCGGTTGGCCGCCGCGCGATTTCCCGAAGACTGCTGCGCCTGATGCGCCTTGTCGAGAATGCCGAGTTGCTTCTGGACGTGATGGCCGACCTCATGCGCCAGCACATAAGCCTGCGCGAACTCGCACGCCTTGCCACTGCAGCCACGGAAGCGGTTTTCAATTTCGCGGAAGAACGATGTGTCGATGTAAATTCGGCGGTCGTTCGGGCAATAGAAAGGCCCCGACGACGCCGAGGCGCCGCCGCATCCGCTTTGCACCTGTCCGTCAAATAAACGCAGACGCGGCGCGCGATATTGCTGGTTGCTCTCCTGGAAAACCTTGGTCCAGACGTCCTCGGTGTTGCCGAGCACTGCGGAGACGAAATCGCCCATTTTATCGGAAGGCTTTGTGGTGCGGCCGGTCGGCTGCTGATTGGGTTGCTGGTATGGCTGCTGATATTGCGTTCGGGTGTTGTTGACCATCTCGGCGCCGCCAATCAAGACGCTCGGATCGATGCCGAGCGCCCAGCCGATGATACCGAGCACGACAACGGTGCCGATGCCGAGACCACCGCCGCCGACCGGCAGGCCGAAACCGCCGCCGCCAAATCCGCCGCCGCCGCCGCCGTCGCGGTCGTCTTCGACATTGTCGCTGCGGCGAAAATCATCCCAACGCATTTAGGCCGTCTCCCATACGAGCATTTCGATCATCGCGTAGCTTTGCGTCCGCGTCCAATCGGGCGATTTTTCGTTCCCGTTAACGAGTGCTAACCCCTCGTTAAATAGGCAGATTTTGCCGACTGAACAGGGGCATCTACATAAACCGTTTCTTCACCTTGCGTGCGCATATTGCAGGCCTGTCGGTTGTAGGTCCCGCGTCTGCCGACCGCGTCGCCTGAGTCAGAGTAACGAGTCATGGTAGTGTCGCGTCGCGGGGCGCCCTCACGGGCGCCCCGTGGAGTTTCAGAAAACTCCCAACCACATCGTATCCTCGTTGGCGACTGCGTCAGCGAGATGGCAAAGCTGCCAGCCAATTCCGTCGATCTGGTGTTCGCCGACCCGCCTTACAACCTCCAGCTCGCCAACGATCTCAAACGTCCGGACGATTCGCATGTCGACGCGGTCACCGACGAATGGGACAAGTTCGACTCCTTCGCCGCCTATGACGCCTTCACCAAGGAATGGCTGAAGGCCACCCGCCGCGTGCTCAAGCCGGCCGGCACGATCTGGGTGATCGGCTCCTATCACAATATCTTCCGCGTCGGATCTATAATGCAGGACATGGGGTTCTGGATCCTCAACGACGTGGTCTGGCGCAAAAAAAATCCGATGCCGAATTTCCGCGGCCGCCGCTTCACCAACGCGCACGAAACCATGATCTGGGCCACGCGCGACGCCAACGCCAAAGGCTACACCTTCAATTACGAAGCGCTCAAGGCCGGCAATGAGGACGTCCAGGTGCGTTCCGACTGGACCTTCCCGCTATGCACCGGCGGCGAACGCCTGAAGGGCGAAGACGGCAAGAAGCTGCATCCGACGCAGAAGCCGGAAGCGCTGCTCGCCCGCGTTATTCTCTCAAGCTCGAAGCCAGACGATCTGGTACTCGACCCTTTCAACGGCACCGGCACCACCGGCGCCGTCGCCAAACGCCTCGGCCGCCGCTTCATCGGCATCGAGCGCGAGGAAAAATACGCCCGCGCCGCGAAAAAGCGCATCGACGACATGCAGGTCGTGCCTTCGCCGTCGATCGCGCCCTTCATGACCGCGCGCGAAGCGCCGCGTGTCGCCTTCTCCGCGCTGATCGAGCGCGGCCTGGTTTCGCCCGGCGCCAGGCTCACCGATTCCAAGAAGCGCTATAAGGCCATCGTGCGCGCCGACGGCGCCATTGCGCTCGGCGAGGCAGTCGGCTCGATCCACAGGATGGGCGCGGTCGCGCAAGGGTTGGACGCCTGCAACGGCTGGACTTTCTGGCACATCGAGACGCCGAAGGGCCTCACGCTGATCGATACCTTGCGCGCGCAGATGCGCGCCGAAATGTCGGAAGCGGCCGAATAGGCCGCTTCAAACTTCAATCCAGAAATAAAATCTTTCCGTGCCATTCAACGCATTGCCCGCGTGAGTAGTATCGCGCCGGCCGCGCTGCTTTTCGCAAAAGCACAAACCAGTTTGTCTAAATAGTTTAGTGAGTCCGGTTCCCGACAAATCTCAAAGACTTTACATGGGATGACTTTGCGACCGCAAACAACACATTTTCCAGGTGCTTTGGTGAAACTTGAACGGCAACTGGCCTGGCCGTGCCGTGATTGCGACGTTCGTGGATCGAGCTTCTGCAGCACGCTGACGGACCGGGTAGGCAACGGCGCACCGACGCCGAAAACCGAAATCCCGCAAATATTCTTCAATGTCGAGAAGAACTCCGTCATCCAGGAAAGCGGCGCGCAATTCATTCCGGGCCCTTACGTGCTGTGTCGCGGCTGGGCCTATCGCTTCTATCGCTTCGCCGACGGTCGCCGGCAAATCCTGTCCGTGCTGCTGCCGGGCGACCTTTTCTCGGCGTTCGCGCTGTTCAACAGCCAATCGGCGTTTTCGGTACAGGCCGCGACCGATGCCCGCATCTGTCAGTTCGGCAGCGACGGCATCAAAAGGGAACTTTCCGAAAATCCGGACGTCTGCGAAGCCTTCGGAACCCTGTGCTCGGCCGAAGTCGAGGAAATGGCCACAACATCGATCAACCTGACCGCGCCGGACGCGGCGACCCGCATCGCGGCCTTCATCGGCCGTCTGGTCGATCGCATGGCGGCGCGCGGCATCGGCAGAGGCGGCAAAGCCTATCCGTTCCCGTTAACTAATATCGAGATCGCGGACGCGACCGGGCTGACGCCCAAAGATGTCGAAGAAGCGATTCGCATTTTGCGGGACGATCGAGTAATTGACCTGTCGAAAGAAGAAGTCACAATTCTCGATCCGCAAAGGCTTGCTAAGCTCGTGTTGGTAGCAATTCGATAATGACCGCCCCCCTGTGTCCGCCCGACCAGAAGCCCGGCTGTTCACACTGCATCATGCGCGGCTTGGGACTCTGCAACGTGTTGATCGACATGGGGTGGGAACGCCCCTACACGGGCGAGACCACCATCCAGCAGAAGAAATCCAACTTCGCGGCGCGGCGCACAATTTTTCACCAGAACGAAACACTCGACGGTGTTCCGGTGATCTGCGACGGCTGGGCGACCAGCATCATGAAGCTATCGAATGGCCGGCGGCAGATATTGTCCTTCATTGTGCCGGGCGAACTGGTGACCTGCCGGCTGCTATTCGACCGAAAGCTGCATCTGTCGATCGACGCAATCACCCGCGGCACATATCGCACCTTCGACCTGGCGCAACTGCGCGCGGCGATGACAATGGTGCCGCCGATATTCGATAAACTATTGTCGGCCTATAACGACGAACGAAACCGCGCCGATCAACTGATTGCCGATCTCGGCCGCCGCACCGCGACCGGCCGAATTGCCCGGCTGATGCTCGACATCTGGAGCCGCATGGAAAAGGCCGACATGATCGAAGACGGCGCCATCGAGTTTCCTTTGCGCCAGACGCATATTGCCGACGCAACCGGGCTCACCACCGTCTATGTGAGCAAAGTCATCAACGCCTTCCGCAACGGCAGCCTGGTCGAATATTCTGAGCGCTCGCTGAAAATTTTGAATATCGACAAGCTGCGGCAACTGGCCGCGTGACGTCCTAGCGCTCAGGTCTTCGCCGACAACGATTCCAAAAGCAGATCAAGCCCGCGCCGAGCAAAGGCATCCATATTCGCCCGGCGCTCGGCGCTGCCGGTTTCCAAAGTCGCGGCCATCTCACGCGGTCCGGCCACCGCGACGCAAGTGTGGCCGGCGGCATCGCCATAGCGATTGCCCGACGGCCCGGTCGCGCCTGTTTCGCTTAACGCCCACGTCGCCGCCATCTTGTGCCGAACCATGCGGGCGCAAAGCAGCGCGTAGGCTTCGGTCGATGGACGCATACCGGTCATTTCGGCATCACCAATACCAAGTAAAGCCGCACGCGACGCTTTGGTGTAGACCACCGCTCCGCCGATGAAATAGGCCGATGCGCCGGGCACCGCCAGCAAGGCCGCGGCGATCAGCCCGCCGGTTGAAGACTCGGCAATCGCGATCGTTTCCTTTCGCGCAATGAGACGCGCGGCGACTTTTTCGGCAAGGCTTTCAAGCTGTGTCATGTAGCGAACGCCTCTCCATGTCCGAGCTGGCACAAGACGCGAAAGACGCCGACTTCGCCTTGCGGAAACTGCTTCGTCAGCCGCGCGCCGAGCACCTCAGCCTCGCTTTGCCGCAAGGTGTCGACCATCAGCGCGCCCTTGATCTTTCGGTCGCCGCCGCGCAATTTTTCTTCCTGCGTCAACGGCTGGGCGGCCGCGTCAACCGCCGTCCAGATTTCGCCACTGGCGATGTTGGTGTCGGACAATAGTTCATCGAGCAAAATGGTCAGCGCCTTTTCATCGGGCGCGTCATTGAAGCGCACGGTCACAGCATAGGCGCCGCGCATCGCGCCGCGCCGCAGGGTGCGATGGCAGAGCGTGCGATTCATGTTCTTGAATATATCCGCCATGATCATCCTGGTCATCGGCGTCGGATTGTTCAGCCGCTCAATATAGGCCGGCGACGTCAGCACGGCCGGCGATTCCACCAGATAGAAATTGAAGTAGCCCGAGGCACCCGAGATCGCCTGATGGCGGCGGCCATAGAGAAAACCGGGCACGGCGAGGCGTTCTTCCAGATGCTCGCCCTGAAACCAGATATTGAAATCGGCATCGCGGCCGGGCGCCGCGTCATTCCAGATCGTCAGAATGCCGGGCCCGGTGTTCGTCATCGCTCAAGCCTTGCGCTCGATATTGGCGCTGCGCTCGGGCACGCCGAATTCCTTGCGGCAGACTTCTGCCAACAGGGCGATGCCCTCGCGGATTTCGTCATGCGACGGGCTGGCAAAGCACAGCCGGATGCGGCTGATGCTGTGCGCTTTGTCGGTCGACCATTCCGGCCCTGGATTGATGGCGACACCGGCGGCGAGCGCCGACTGATACAGCTTCAACGTATCGACATTGTCCGGCAGCTTGACCCAGAGAAAAATGCCTCCCTTTGGATCGTCGAATTCGGCGGCGGTGCCGAACTGCTCGTTGAGCGCTTCCATCAAGGTCTCTAACTTCTTGCGCAGGCTCGTGCGCAACGCCGGAACGTGATCGGCGAAATGCGGCGCGCAGTATTCGGCCAGCACCATCTGTTCGAGCGAGCCCGAGCCGGCGTCGGTTTTCAGCGCCAGCATGCGCGACATGATGCCCCACGGCGCGACGATGAAGCCGACGCGCAACGCCGGCGCGATCGATTTCGAGAACGAGCCGATGTGGATGACGTTTTCCGATTTACTCATCGCAAATATCGAGCGCGGGCGCTCGCCGCTCCATACCAGATCGGCGTAACAATCGTCCTCGAAGATCGGCACGCCATATTTGTTGGCGAGTTCGAGCATTCGGGCGCGGCGGCTCTCGTCGAGAATGGTGCCGGTCGGATTCTGCACGGTCGGGATGGTATAGATATATTTTGGCTTGATGCCGCGGGCCTTGAGTTGCGCGAGCGCTTCCTCCAGCACGTCCATCCGCATGCCGCCGCTGTCGAGCGGGATGCCGACGGCGTTGACGCCAAGCTTTTGCAGGCGAGTCAACGTGCCCTGATAATTGTCCTGCTCGACGACGACGGTGTCGCCGCGCGTCAATAGCGCCGCGTTGACCAGATCGAGCGCCTGCAACGAACCGGAGACAATGAGAATGTCGTCCGCACTGCAATCCATCCCGGCATCGCGTTTGAGCTTGGTGCTGAGAAATTCGCGCAGCGGCCGGTAGCCCTGCGGGCCGCTTTTCAGGCCATAGGTCGCCAGCGTCCGCCCTTCGCGCTCAAGCACCGTTTGCGCCGCCTGCATCAGACCCTGGAGCGGCACGGCGTCGGGGTCGTTGTTGCCGCCGGTGAAATTATATTTCGGCGCGCCAGTCCAGCGCATGGCCGGCGCCGGCGTGCCGGGTGGAAACAGCGGGCTGAAGTCGAATGGCATAAACGTTTTTCCCCCAGCCCGCTTTTTCAACGTTACTTGGCCGCGTTACTTGGCCGCGACCACCATGATCTCAACCTTGTAGTCGGGCGTCGCGAGCTTGGCCTCGACGGTGGCGCGCGCCGGCGTATTGCCGGGCGAGACCCAGCCGTCCCAGACTGCGTTCATTTCGGCGAAATTGGCCATATCGGTGATCCAGATATTGGCGGTCAGAAGCTTGGACTTGTCGCTGCCGGCGGTTTTCAGAAACCCGTCGATCTGGGCGAGGATGTCCTTGGTCTGCTCGGTGACGCTCTTGCCCTTGGGCTCATTGGCGACGATGCCGGCGAGATAGACGGTATTGCCATGCACCACGCACTTGCTCATGCGGGTGCCGACGTCGTGACGTTCGATGGCCATAGGGCTCTCCTTTAAGACTTCGATCCGGGGCAATTCTTAGCGGTCTTTGCCGGCAAAGGGAACTCAGGCGGTCCCGGCGCTTTATACCCGCTCAGGTTCCAAAGGGAGATTTACGGCCATGGGTTGGTTTTCATCCGACATCGACACTTTCGACGAGTTGTTCGTGCATACGCTGCAGGACATCTATTACGCCGAGCACCAGATCAAAAAATCGCTGCCCGACATGGTCACGAAAGCCTCCGACGCCGAGTTGAAGAAGGGCTTCCGGATGCACCTCAAGCAGACCGACGGCCACATCAAGCGGCTCGACCGGGTGTTCAAGATGATCAAGTCGGTGCCGCAAGGCACCAAGTGCCCGGCGATCGACGGCATTCTCGAAGAAGCCAGCGAGATTGCCGGCGAAATCGAGAACAAGACCGTGCTCAACGCCGCGCTGATCGCGGCGGCGCAGGCGGTCGAGCATTACGAAATCACCCGCTACGGAACCTTGGTCGCCTGGGCCAAACTGATCGGCCGCAATGACGTTTCCAAGATCCTCGCCATGACGCTCAAAGAGGAGAAGGCGACCGACAAGAAGCTGGGTTCAATCGCCAAGCGGAAGATCAACAAGAAGGCGGCGATGAGCAAACTGCCCAAGCCCGACCGCACCGAGCGCGCGGAAAACGCTTTCCTTGTCGCCGCGGCGGGCATCCCGGCGATTTGATATTTTCTCCGCTCATTCCCGCGCAAGCGGGAATCCAGTTCTTGGCCAAAGCACTGGGTCCCCGCCTTCGCGGGGACGAACGGAAGTGCTCATCCTCCCGCCACGCCCTGCGTATTGACGTAGAGCGCGTAAAGCGAATGCGCGGCCGCCATGAACAGGCGGTTGCGGTTTCGTCCGCCGAAACAGACATTGGCGCAGCGTTCCGGCAACGAGATGTGGCCGATCGGCTCGCCTTGCGGTGAGAACACGCGCACGCCGTCAAGCTCCGGCGACATGCCCCAACCGCACCACAGATTGCCGTCGATATCGACACGGAAACCGTCCGGCGTGCCCTGCGGGCCGGAGTCGATCAGCACCTTCCGATTTGAAACCTTGTCGCCCGACGGCGCGACATCGAACGACAAAATCGTGCGCGGCTCGGCGCGCGACTCGACGATGTAAAGCTTTTTCTCGTCGGGCGAAAACGCCAGCCCATTCGGCGCATTGATGTCGTCGGCGATCACGCTCATCGCGCCGCTCTGGCCGTCGACGCGATAGACGTTCATCGGCAGCTCGGCCTCGCGCTGGTCGCCTTCGTAATGGCCGAGCAGACCGAATTGCGGATCGGTGAACCAGATCGACCCGTCCGACTTCACCACGACGTCGTTCGGCGAATTGAGCCTTTTGCCGTTGAACTTCTCGGCGATCACGGTGATCGAGCCGTCGATCTCGGTGCGCACGACGCGGCCGAGATGCTCGCAGGTGACAAGTCTGCCCTGGCGATCGCGGGTATTGCCGTTGCCGTAGTTCGACGGCTTGCGGAAAACACTGACGGCGCCGCTCTCCTCGTCCCATTTCAGCATGCGGTTGTTGGGGATATCGCTCCAGATGACGCAGCGCATGTCGCCGATCCAGACCGGGCCCTCGCCCCAGCGCGTGCCGGTATAAAGGCGATCCACACTCGACAGCGGCAGATGATATTTGCGGAAATGCGGATCGAGCACCGCGATCGACGGATCGGGATAGCGCAGGCTCTGCGTCCAAGCGCTGGACGAAACGGATTCAGACATCGGACATTTCCCCCGGATAGCTTTTCTCGGTCAGTCTAGCGCATGCGCCAGCACTTTGCGCATCAACGTCGGCAGCGCCTCGCCGGCCAACCCGGACACTTTGGCCCAGCGCGCGCCCTTTGGCGCCGCCTCGCCGCGCGGCACGTCAGCCACGTAAACGGTAAGCCGCAGCGGAAAATGTGTAAACACATGCGTCACATCGCCAGCGAGCTTGCGCCATTTGGCTTTGAAAGGCGCGGCATCAAGCGCCGACTTTCTATCGAAGTCGTGCGCCCAGTCGCTGCCCGGCACTTCGGTCATCGCGCCGAGCAGGCCTTTTTCCGGACGCCGGCGCAGCAGCACATCTACGCTCCCTTGGCCATCGGCGCGCAGCGCGACGAAGGCCGCGCCATAACGCTGCTTGCCTTCGCGCTTCGGCGCCTTGCGCGGGAATGTCTCCTGGTCGCCGCGCACGCGGGCGATGCAAGGTTCGCTCCATGGACATAGCGAGCAGGCCGGCTTCGTCGGCGAACAAATAGTGGCGCCGAGGTCCATGAAGGCTTGCGCGAAATCGCCGGAGCGGTGCGGCGGCAACAGCGATGCCGCCAGCCGTTTGATCTCAGGCTTGGCCGCCGGCATGGCTTCGTCAACGGCATAAAGCCGCGTCACCACACGCTCGACATTGCCATCGACCGGAACCGCCGGCAGATCGAAGGCTATCGAGCCGACGGCGGCGGCGGTGTAGTCGCCAATGCCGGGCAGCGCGCGCAACGCCTCGATATTGTCCGGGAATATTCCGTTGTGCCGTTCAACGACAGTGCGCGCGCAGGCATGCAGGTTGCGGGCGCGCGCGTAATAGCCAAGCCCGGCCCATGCGCGCAGCACATCGTCGAGCGGCGCTTTCGCCAAAGCATCGACCGTCGGCCACTTCGCCAGAAATTTCGCGTAATACGGCCCGACGGTTTTCACCGTCGTCTGCTGCAGCATGATTTCCGACAGCCACACCGCATATGGATCGGCCTTGGCGCGGCCACGCGCCCGCCACGGCAGCGCGCGGCGGTGGCGGTCGTACCAGGCCAAAAGATCGGCCGGATCGGGCGATGGAGTCGCGACACGCTCCGTGCGTCCCCTCCCCCGCCTGCGGGGGAGGGTCAGGGAGGGGGCATACTCTTCTTCACTCTGAGCAAAAGACCCCCCTCCCGCCGCGCTTCGCGCGTCGACCTCCCCCGCAAGCGGGGGAGGTGAAGAAAGAGAATTCTTTCTGCGCTTGCGGACTGCTACGTTCATGTCTCAACGATGCCCAGAGCAAACAGTAATGAGCAAGCCCGCCCGCGGTTTTCCCCGGCCATTGTCCGAGTTCCTCGGCGCGACGCTCGGCGGCGTGCTGAAGGAGCAGGGCTTTGCCTCGACAGAAATCATCGCCCGCTGGGCCGATATCGTCGGCCAGGAAATCGCCGCCCACAGCGAGCCGATGAAAATCAACTGGCCGCGCGTCAAGAACGACACCGGCGACGACGACCAGAGCGAACCGGCGACTTTGGTTTTGCGGGTTGAAGGCCCGATGGCGCTGGAAATCCAGCATCTGTCGGCGGTCATTCTGGAGCGGGTGAACCGCTTCTTCGGCTGGCAGGCAATCGGCCGCATTACCTTGCGCCAGGCGCCTTTGCACCGGCAAAGCCCGAAAAAGATGCCTGCCCCGCCCGATCCGGCCGTTACAGCCCGCCTTGCCGAAGCCATGCCGGAAGTCGAGGACGAGGCCCTGCGTCAGGCGCTGGCCCGGCTGGGGGCGTCGATCAAGCGAAAATGAAGCTTTTGCCTTGTGACGGCGGCCCGCCATTGCCACAATTGTCCTGTCCAGCTAGCCAGACCGGACAGACGTCTTAATCGAACGGAGATTTCCCTTGCGCCTCACCCGCCGTGAATTCTGCCAGAGCACCGCCACATTGGCGCTCGCCACCGCCCTCGGCCTGGCGACGTTGCCGGCTTTCACCGGAGAAGCGCTGGCGCAGGCGAAAGTCTCCGAAGTCGAACTGATGGCGCCCGGCGCGCTACCCGACATGGTTATGGGCGACGCCAAGGCGACTGTGACCGTTATCGAATATGCCTCGATGACCTGCCCGCACTGCGCGCATTTCACCGAGACGACGTTCCCCGAATTAAAGAAGCGCTACATCGATACCGGCAAGGTGCGCTTCATCTTCCGCGAATTCCCGCTCGATCAGCTGGCCGCCGCGGCCTTCATGCTGGCGCGCTGCGCCGGCGAGACCGACTCCGGCAAGTATTTCACCATGATCGACACCATGTTCCGCCAGCAGCGCGTCTGGGCGGTCGAAAAGCCGCTGCCGCCTTTGCTGGCGCTGGCCAAACAGGCCGGTTTTACCCAGGCAACGTTCGAAGCCTGCTTGCAGAACCAGAAGCTGCTCGATGGCATCGAGGCCGTGCGCACCCGCGCCACCGACAAGTTCAAGGTGCAGTCGACGCCCTCTTTCTTTATCAACGGCACGCTGTACGCCGGCGCGCTGACGATCGATGACATGGCCAAGCACATCGATCTCCTGTTGAAAAGCTGACGTCGCCCGGTTTTTAAGCCAATTTAGCCTTACAGGCGCGCCGGGATACCGATAGCGCGTCCGGCAAGGCTAATTTTCGCTAATCCACAGCCGAAAGGTCTGGAAAACCGGGCTTTTTGATCGCATCTCTGTTGCTCAACGGGACACGAAAACTCATTCTCCCGGCGAACGCGGCACCTATATGTAGCGTCCGGGCAGTGCCCTCGGGCTTACGAATTGTAGCTAGTCCAATGCAAACCCCAGCAGGAACGTCGGGCGTTCACCCTGCGCGGGTTGAGGCCTTAAAGCATGAAGCTTACGCGGCTCCGCCTGATCGGTTTCAAATCCTTCGTTGAACCGACCGACTTTCAAATCGAGCCGGGTCTGACCGGCGTGGTCGGGCCGAACGGCTGCGGCAAATCCAATCTGGTCGAAGCGCTGCGCTGGGTGATGGGCGAAAGCTCGTACAAATCCATGCGCGCTTCGTCGATGGACGACGTCATTTTCTCCGGCAACAACAGCCGGCCGGCGCGCAACCACGCCGAAGTGGCGATCACCATCGACAATGAAGAGCGTTCGGCGCCGGCTTTGTTCAACGATACCGATACGCTGGAAATCGCCCGCCGCATCGAGCGCGAGGAAGGCTCCGCCTATCGCATCAACGGCCGCGAAGTGCGCGCCCGCGACGTGCAGATGGTGTTCGCCGACGCCTCGACCGGCGCGCGCTCGCCGGCGCTGGTGCATCAGGGCCGCATCGGCGAAATCATCCAGGCCAAGCCCGAACAGCGCCGCCGCGTGCTGGAAGAAGCCGCCGGCGTCTCCGGCCTGCATGCCCGCCGCCATGAAGCCGAACTGCGTCTGAAAGCCGCCGAAGCCAATCTGCTGCGCATCGAGGACGTCATCGGCCAACTCGCCGGCCAGATGGAAGCGCTGAAGAAGCAGGCGCGTCAGGCGATCCGCTACCGCACTGTCTCGGCGCAGGTGCGCAAGTCTGAAGCAACGCTTTATCATTTGCGCTGGACCGCCGCGTCCGCCGAACTCGCCGCCGCCGAACAGGCCAAGGACGAAGCGGTGCGTGAAGTCGGCGCCCGTACCGGCGCGCAAGCCGAGGCCTCGACGCGCCAGGCCAATACGTCGGCGACGTTGCCGCCCTTGCGTGAAGCCGAGGCCCGCGCCGGTGCCGCGCTGCATCGTCTCAATGTCGCAATGCAGGAACTCGACCGCGAGGAAACCCGCGCCAAGGATCGCATTGCCGAACTCGACCTGCGTCTGGTGCAGTTCGCTGCCGACCGCGAGCGCGAGCAGAAACTCGCCGCCGACGCCGAAGCGGCCATCGCCCGCCTCACCGCCGAGGAAGAAAGCATCCGCGCCGAGGCGCATGCCAGCGCCGGCAAGCGCAGCGGCGTCGATGCCCGTGTCACCGAAGCGGCCGGCCAACTCACCGCCGCCGAGGCGATTTTCTCGGAGCTGACCAAGCGCCTCGCCGACCTGACCGCGCAGCGCAATCAGTTGTCCAATGCCGTGCGCCAGCACAACGATCGTGCCGCCAAGCTTGAAACCGAGATGGCCGAAATCACGCGCGAAGTCGGCACCTTGCAGGCGACCGACGGTCCCGATCTGGCGACGCTGAAGGCTGCCGTCGATGAACTGCAACAGTCGGTCGCCGACGCCGAAAAAGCGGCAATCGACGCAGAAGCCGCGCATGCCGCGGCGCGACAGGCGCTGGAAGCCACGCGCAGTCCGTTGACGGAAGCCGAACGCCGCGTGCAGCGGCTGGAAACCGAAGCCAAGACCCTGGCCAAGGTGCTGGCGGTCGAGAACAAGAATCTGTGGCCGCCGGTCATGGATCATGTCTCGGTCGAGAAGGGCTACGAGAAGGCGCTCGGCGCCGCGCTCGGTGACGATCTCGATGCGCCCATCGATCCGTCGGCGCCGATGCGCTGGGTCGGCTCGACCATCGATCCGAGCGATCCGTCGCTGCCGTCCGGCGCGTCGCCGCTGTCGTCGCATGTGCAGGCGCCGGCGGAACTGGCCCGCCGCCTCAATCAGATCGGCGTCGTCGACAAGGAAGCCGGCTCGCGTCTTGCCGCGCTGTTGAAGCCCGGCCAGCGGCTGGTGTCGCCGGAAGGCGACCTTTGGCGCTGGGATGGTTTTGCCGCCGCCGCGCATGCGCCGACCGGCGCCGCCCGCCGGCTCGCCGAACGCGCGCGTCTGGCCGATATCGAAGCCGAACTGCAGACCGCCCGCACCGAGGCCGAGACCGCGCGCGGCCTCGCCGAAGCGGCGCAATCGGCCTTGCAGGCCGCGGGCCTCGCCGAAACCGCCGCGCGTAACGCTTCGCGCGAACGTCAGCGCGAAGCCAATGTCGGGCGCGACATGCATGACGCCGCCGAACGCGAGGTCAACCGCAACGCCGCCCGCCTCTCCGCGCTCGCCGAAGCGCAGGCGCGCCTGACCGCCAGCCGCGACGAAACCGCCGCAGCCCGCACACAAGCCGAACAGGCCTTGACCGCGTTGGCGCCCGCCGCCGATCTCGAAACCGAACTAGCCGGCGTGCGCGACGATATCACGCGAAAGCGCGCCCATCTCGCCGAGGTACGCGCCGAGCAGCAGGCCATCGCCCGCGAAGCGGAACTCGCCGACCGCCGCCTGATTCAGGTCGGCACCGACAAGACCGGCTGGGTCCAGCGCCAGGAAGGCGCGCGCGGCCAGATGGCCACGCTGGAGCAGCGCGTCGCCGAAGCGACGCATGACCGGGCTGAGTTGGAAAACGCGCCCGCCATTTTCGCCGACCGGCGCGAGGCGTTGATCAACGAAGTGAAGATCGCCGAAAACGAGCGCCGCGAAGCCGCCGACCGTTTGCAGGAAGCCGAAACGGCCTTGGCCGAAGCCGACCGCGATGCCCGCGCCGCGCTGGAAGCGGCCTCGACCGCGCGCGAGGAACTCGCCCGTGCCGAGGAGCGCTTTGAAGGCGCCAAGCGGCGGCTCGCCGACATCGCTCGCGAAATCCACGACATGCTCGAGATCGAGCCGTCCGGCGTTGCCGAACTGGCCGAGCTCCAGCCCGACGCGGCGCTGCCGGAACTCGCCGATGTCGAGGCGACTTTGGAACGCCTGCGCCGCGAGCGCGAACGTCTCGGTGCGGTCAATCTGCGGGCCGAGGAAGAACTGGTCGAGGTCGAGACCCAGCACACCTCCTTGACCGCCGAGCGTGACGACCTGGTCGAAGCGATCAAGAAGCTTCGCCTTGGCATCCAGAGCCTCAACCGCGAGGCGCGCGAGCGCCTGCTGGCCTCGTTCCAGCAGGTCAACAGCCACTTTCAGCAGCTTTTCACCAAGCTGTTCAACGGCGGCACCGCCGAACTGCAGCTGATCGAAAGCGACGACCCGCTCGAGGCGGGCCTGGAAATCCTCGCCAAGCCCCCCGGCAAAAAGCCGGCGACCCTGTCGCTTCTGTCGGGCGGCGAGCAGGCGCTGACCGCTTTGGCTCTGATTTTCGCGGTGTTTTTGACCAATCCGGCGCCGATCTGCGTGCTGGACGAAGTCGACGCGCCGCTCGACGATCATAACGTCGAACGTTTCTGCGACATGCTCGACGAAATGACCCGTTCCACCGACACCCGCTTCGTCATCATCACACACAACCCCATTACGATGGCTCGTATGAACAGGTTGTTCGGGGTGACCATGGCCGAGCGAGGCGTGTCGCAGCTGGTGTCGGTCGATCTCGAAGCCGCCGTCCGGTTCCGCGAGGCGGGCTGAGACAGGCCGTAACCAAGGCCAAAAATAATTTGAAACTGCTTACTGGGGTGCGGAACCAAACCCGGCTGCCAATGTTAGTTGAGTACTAGCGTTTCAGCCGGGCGGCTCCCCCCTTACCCCCCGAATAGCCGTCTGGTGAAAAGGCCCCGAACTCCGGTTCGGGGCCTTTTTTCTTGGCCGTCAGGGGCTTAGCGAGACCGCCGCCGCGCGCGAACTATTCAAAAAACGTGCTATCCCTACCCTGTTGCCCTTCGCCACCACCCCCTATTTAAGCCTCAAGTTCCGTCAGTCCCTTTTTCAGGAGCGCTCGTCATGTCCACCACCGGCTGGGTCGTCCTCGGCGTCATTGTCGTGATCGTGCTCTGGGCGATCAGCGTCTATAACGGCCTCGTCGCCATGCGGCAGCGGACCAATCAGGCCTTCGCCGACATCGACGTTCAGCTCAAACAGCGCTCCGACCTGATCCCCAATCTGGTGGAAACGGTGAAGGGCTACGCCGCGCACGAGCGCGGCACGCTGGAAGCCGTCGTCAATGCTCGCAACGCGGCCATCGCCGCGCCCGGCGTTGAGCAGAAGGTGGCGGCCGAGAACATGCTGTCCGGCGCGCTGCGGCAATTGTTCGCGCTGTCGGAATCGTATCCGGACCTCAAGGCCAACCAGAACTTCCAGCAGTTGCAGGCAGAGATTTCCGATATCGAAAACAAGCTCGCCGCCTCGCGCCGCTTCTTCAACAGCGCGGTCCAGGAATACAATACCGGCATCGAGCAGTTCCCGGCGGCCTTGTTTGCCGGCATTTTCGGCTTTGGCCACTGCACCTTCTTCGACGTCGGCGAAAATCGCGCGCAACTCGAGCAGGCGCCGAGCGTGAAGTTCTGATCTTATCCCTCCCCTGCAAGGGGAGGGTCGAACGCGTAAGCGGTCGGGGTGGGGTTTATTGCAATGCTCCGCCGTGAGTAATCCCCCACCCGCTCGTCGTCGCTTTGCGGCGACGAGCGACCTCCCCCTTCGGGGGAGGTATGAGGAACCGCAATGGCCGCCTACGGTCTCTACACTCATATCCAGTCGAACAGGCGCCGCTCGGTCGCGCTGCTGATCGGCCTGTTCTTCCTTGTCTATGTGTTGGTGTTTGCCGGCGCGCTGTTGGCCGAGACCTTGAGCGTCGGCGACGCGCCGCTCGACTATCTCGTCCAGGCGGCGCTCTACGATTTCGTCATGGCGGCGCCGTTTGCCACCATTGGCGCCGTCCTCTGGATCCTGATCGCCTATAAATTCCATCAGAAGATGATCGACGCCATTACCGGCGCGTCCGAAGTGACGCGCACCGAGGAGCCTCGGCTTTATAATCTGCTGGAAAACCTCTGCATCTCGCGCGGCATTGCCATGCCGAAGCTGCGCATCGCCGACGATGACGCGCTCAACGCCTTCGCCACCGGCCTCAACGAAAAGCAGTATTCCATCATTGTGACGCGCGGGCTGATGAACGCGCTGAACGATCAGGAACTCGAAGCCGTGCTCGGCCACGAACTGACGCATATCCGCAACGGCGACGTGCGCCTGCTGGTGATCGCAGTGGTCATCGCCGGCGTGATTTCGTTCTTCGGCGAAATGGTTTTCCGCCTGTTTTTCCAGAATGCCTTCTATGGCCGGCGCTCGAGCAACAGCAGCGACAAGAAAGGCGGCGGCGCGTTTATCGCCATCGCCATTGCCATCGCGCTGATCGTGGTTGCCTGGGTGTTGTCGATTGTCATCCGCTTCGCGCTGTCGCGCTCGCGCGAATATCTCGCCGATTCAGGCGCGGTCGAACTGACCAAGAACCCGGACGCCATGATCTCGGCCTTGCGAAAGATCGAGAATCGCGGCGAACTGGCCAGCGCCAATTCGGCGGTGATGGAAATGTGCATCGACAATCCGCGCTCGGGCTTCGCCGATATTTTTGCGACGCACCCGTCGGTCGACAAGCGCGTCGCGGCCTTGGTGCAATATGCCGGCGGTCACGATACGGGTCCGCTTTCGATCGAAGCGCCTGCCGAGCAAGGCCAGATCGAGCCGCCGCCGGCTAACGGACCTTGGGCACAAGACCCGCCTGCCCAAGGCCCTTGGAGCGAGCCCGCGCCGAACAGCGGCAAGCCGTTCCTGCCGGGCGAACCGCCGACCGGCGGCAAAGGGCCGTGGGGCTAGCGCAGTTAAATCTGGCTTTCCTATCGCGTCGCCAACTGCGGATTCCACACCCACGCATCTCCGGGAAGTCCGGCGGCGACGGCGTCTGCACGCAGCTTGGACGCGCCGTCATAGGACATGCCGTCGCCGATCACGACACGAAAGCGACCGTCGCTGCTCCCGGCCGGAGTGCAAACCTTCGCCGTGAATTTTCCAACATAGCGCCGATTGAGCAACGCGGCATCGCCGGTCGCGCTTTGCGCCGTCGGGTTCGATCCAACAACGACATACCACTGATTGTCCGGCTGCAGACCCAGCAGGCCTTTGAGCGCCTGCTGCGTGAACGTGCTCTGCTTCGCCTTGGTACAATCTTCAACCGCAACGTCTTGCGTGACGGCCTGCGCATAAGCCGCGGTTATAAAAGACGGCATGAAGGACGTTCGCTCGATACCAGGTCCGTCATACAACATCGACTGTGCAGCCGGGGGTGCCACTGGCGGCGCACCGTTGCCTTTGGCTATCACCGCACCATTGATCATGCCGGTCAACAATGCCGGAGCGGCGACGCCGAGCTGGAATAATTTGACGGGCCGCACTTCGTCGCTGTTGAGAAAAACCACTATGCAAGCTGCCCCGCACAGGGCGGCCACCCGGATGAGGTAGAAGACAGCGGAAACCAAGGTAACATTCGAAAGAGTGGTCTGGAGATCGACAATCAGGACGTTGATCAGGATCGGCGTCAACGCGCCTACGCAACCAATTCCCATGCGGCGAACGGTGTCTGGATTCATAGCTCCCCCCTATGGGCACGCTATGGTTGTACAATTCCCCGTCAGCTGCAATCGGAAAATTGGCTGCCTGGAAGCAGCACTGCCGCATCGGCGATCCTAGTGCCCCTCGAAACTCATCAGCGTGCGCACCGGCACGTCCATCGCCCGCAACTTGGCGGCGCCGCCGAGTTCGGGCAGGTCGATGACAAAACACGCCGCCAGCACTTCGGCACCGACCTGACGCAATAGTTTGACCGCGCCTTCAGCGGTGCCGCCGGTGGCGATCAGGTCATCGACCAGAACAACGCGATCGCCATGTCGCACCGCATCGACATGCATCTCCATTTCGTCGGTGCCGTATTCGAGCGCGTAAGCCATGCGCACCGTCTGGTGCGGCAGCTTGCCCTTCTTGCGGATCGGAATGAAGCCGGCCGACACCTGGTGCGCCACCGCGCCGCCAAGAATGAAACCGCGTGCCTCGATGCCGGCGACCTTGTCGATCTTCATGCCGGCCCAGGGCTGCACCAGTTCGTCAACTGCGCGGCGGAACGCACGCGCGTCGCCGAGCAAAGTGGTGATGTCGCGGAACATGATGCCGGGCTTGGGATAATCCGGGATCGAGCGGATCGTCGCGCGCAGGTCGTTGTCGGCTAATGTTTGGGTCATCGGCTAAAGTTCAATCCTTGGGGCTCGTCTGGTCATTGGGGCTTACGCCCTTTGATGGCATTAGCGCGGGCGCTGAAGGTGATGCGCCCGGACGAATCCGCCGGCAAGCGCGACCGCGATCTTTCCTTAGCTGTTTCGGCGTCGGCCGGCGTCATGCGGGCAAGAATCGGCGATACGCTATTGCCGAGCAGGACGATTTTCCAGAATTCGTCGAAATCGGCGAATGCCCGTTGCACGGTGATCTCCCGCGTCTCAACGGCTTCCAGCCCGGCGCCATTCCATAGATCGCGCAGCGCCTCTATGCGCGAGGCTGGCGCCTGTGGCGGCAAGACCGGCTTCTCACCCATCTCGCGCAGCACCGCCTGCACCGGCTCCATCGGAAAGCCGCCGCCCATGATGTCCCAGGCATAGGTCGCGACCAGTCCGCCAGGCTTGGTCACCCGCGCCAGTTCGGCGACGCCTTTGGCAGGCTCAGGCACGAAGAAAATCACCAGCGCCATCACGGCGGCATCGAAGGTCCTGTCTGCAAACGGCAGTGCCATAGCGTCGCCTTGCTGGAATTTGGCGAGTTTGCCGGCCGGCCGGGTGCGGGCGAAAGCGAGCTGGCCTTCGGAGGGATCAACCCCGTCAACCGCCGCGGGCGCGCATCGCTCGACGATATTCTCGGTGAAGGCGCCATTGCCGCAGCCGACGTCGACCCATTTCAGGCCCTTGGCCGGGTTAAGCCAGTCGATGAACACGTCACCGGCCATGCGGCTCCAGATGCCCATGAATTTTTCGTAAGCCGCGCCGTCGTCAAAACGGATTACAGGATCAGCCATAGCCCCTTCTCACTGCTGGACGCAGTCGCCCCGAAGCCGACTTTACCGCCCCAGCACCCTTCCCGCCACCGCGTCGAGCTTCTTGATCAGCTCAGGATCGCGCGCGTCCGCCTGCGTGATCAGCGCGGTGTCGAGCGCGCGGTCGGAGCCGATAGGGCATGGCTCGTGCTCACGCGGAAGATCGCGCGCCAGCCGCGCCACCAGGCTTTGCGCGCGCGCGGCGTTTTCCAGAAGAACCTTGATGATGTCCTGCACGGTGACGGCGTCGTGGTCGGGATGCCAGCAGTCGAAATCGGTCACCATGGCCACAGTGGCGTAACAAATCTCGGCTTCGCGGGCGAGCTTGGCTTCCGGCATGTTGGTCATGCCGATTACCGAATAGCCCAGCGTCTTGTAGGTCATGCTCTCGGCGTAAGTGGAGAACTGCGGCCCCTCCATGCAGACATAGGTCCCGCCCATCTTCGGCTCGATGCCCTCGGCCCGCGCGGCCTTGGCGATATGTCCGCGCAACAGCGGCGACACCGGATGCGCCATCGACACATGCGCCACCAGGCCCTTGCCGAAGAACGAACTCGCGCGCTTGTGGGTGCGATCGACGAACTGATCGACCAGCACGAAGGTGCCGGGCGGCATCTCCTCCTTGAACGAGCCGCAGGCCGACAGCGACACCAGATCGGTGACGCCGGCGCGCTTCAAAATGTCGATATTGGCGCGGTAGTTGATGTCGGAGGGCGACAGGCGGTGCCCCTTGTCATGGCGCGGCAGGAAGACCACCGGCAGGCCCTCGATATCGCCGATGCGCAGGGCGCCGGAGGGCTCGCCCCAGGGCGAGGCGATGCGCTGCTCGCGCACATTCTGCAAACCCGGCAGATCGTACACGCCGGAACCGCCGATGATGCCGAGGACTGATTTGGTCATAGCTCACACCTGATTGCGCCCTACCTTGCCACTTTGACCACGACCGTTCATCTGCGAAAAGCTCCAAATGCCTGAAAGCAAGGGCTAATCCAATTTAGCCCCCCGCCCCGCCCCAACCCCTATTGACCCCGCCCCCGCCCCGCCTATATTTTAAAGACGGAGGTAGATATGCCGAGTGTGGAGATTCGCGATAACAGCCTTTGGGCGAAACACATCCAGGGCGGCGCGCTGCTGCGCGACCGAATCCTGTCACTCAAGCCTGGAGAAGTCATCGAACTTGAGGTGGCCGGGGTTGTCGGCGCCTGGGAAAAAACGCGCGTCGGGAAAGACGGACGGGCCCAAGAGGCTGTTAAGCCGATTGGGAATATGAAAAAAATTTGGGACCGCTTCCAATCTCGGCGTGGCGAAATTGTCGAAATTCGTGAAATTCGGACCGCCGATTCCTATCTGGCCGCTGTGAGCGACCTGCTCGCGGACGAATGGAATTCACCCGAGGACGAAGAGGCATTCCGTGATCTGTGACCTCGGCGCCATCGTTATGGTGCCGTTCCCATTCGTTGACATGGCTGCACAGAAACGCCGCCCCTCGGTTGTCCTTTCGAATCGAACATTCAACGAAAGAAACCGTCATTCCGTCTGCGCTATGATTACGACGGCGGCGCGTTCAAGATGGGCACAAGACGTCATCATCGACGACTTGAGCAGCGCCGGATTGTCGCGACCGTGTGTCATACGCTGGAAGATATTCACGCTGCCGAATGAGAATATCCTGAAGCAGTTAGGCGCGCTTGCCGAACCGGATCGCAACAACGCCATCGCCGCCGCGCGTATGATTATGTTCTAAACGACAAAGGGCCCCATCACGGGGCCCTTCGCGTTTAGCGTGATGCAAACGTCGCTTAATGCACCGCCGACCACACCTTCTTTTTGGTGAAGTACAGCAGACCCGACAACACGATCAGGAAGATCATGACCTGGAAGCCGAGGCGCTTGCGCGCGACCAGATGCGGTTCTGCCGCCCACATCATGAACGCCGTCACGTCCTTGGCGTATTGCGCGAGCATCTGCGGCGCGCCGTCGTCATAGGTCACCTGTCCGTCGCTCAACGGCGGCGGCATGGCGATAACATGGCCGGGGAAATATTCGTTGTAGTTGCCGCCCGCCGGCAAGACGAAGTCCTTGGGCGGCTCCTTGTAGCCTTGCAGCAGGGCGGAGATGTAATCCGGGCCCTGCTCCTGGTACTGCGTGAAGATGTCGATCACAAACCACGGAAAGCCGCGCTCATAGGTGCGGGCTTTGGCCAGCGTCGAAAAGTCCGGCGGCGCCACGCCGCCATTGGCGGCCGCGGCGGCGCGGTCATTGGCGAAAGGCGCCGGGAAGGCGTCGGCCGGACGGCCATTGCGCTCGATCGCTTCGCCCTTGTCGTCGAGATCCTTGATCTTGTACTCGGCCGCGACAGCCGCCGCCTGCGCCTCGGAGAAGCCCGGGCCGCCGGCTTCCGCGAGATTGCGGAACGAGACCAGGCTCATTGAATGGCAGGAAGCGCAGACTTCCTTGTAGATCTTGAAGCCGCGCTGCAACTGGCCCTGATCGAACTTGCCGAACGGACCGGCGAACGACCACTTTTGAGCCGGCGGCACCGGCGTGCCCTCCGCCGCCCGGGCGGCACCGGCGGCGCCGAGCGAGGCGGCCAGCGTGAGAGCGATGAGGATACGTTGCGTCGTCATGAATTTTCTCCCGCTCACGCTTTCGAGCCCAAAACCGATTCCGAAATCGAATTCGGCAAAGGCCTGGTCTTCTCGAATATGCCGAGCAGCGGCAAGACGACGATGAAGTGCGCGAAGTAGTAAATGGTCAGGATGCGCGACAGCACGACGTAGATGCCTTCCGCGGGCTTGGCCCCTAGCCAGCCGAGGCCGATGCAGACCGCGAAGAACAGCCAGAAGAACTGCTTGTACAGCGGGCGATAGCGCGCCGACTTGACCTTCGAGGTGTCGAGCCATGGCAGGAACGCCAGGATGGCGATCGAGCCAAACATCGCAAGCACGCCGAGCAATTTGTCGGGGACGGCGCGCAGGATCGCGTAGAAAGGCAAGTAGTACCACTCCGGCACGATATGCGCCGGCGTCACGGCCGGGTTGGCAACGATAAAATTGTCGGCGTGGCCGAGATAGTTCGGCAGATAGAACACGAACCAGGCGAACAGGATGCAGAACGCGACCATCGCGAAGCCGTCTTTCGACGTTGCGTAGGGCGTGAACGGCACAGTGTCCCTGTCCGACTTCGGCTCGATGCCGGTCGGGTTGTTCTGGCCCGACACATGCAGCGCCCAGACGTGCAGGATCACGACGCCGGCGATGACGAAGGGCAGCAGGTAGTGCAGCGAGTAGAAGCGGTTGAGCGTCGGGTTGCCGACGGCGAAGCCGCCCCATAGCCAAGTGACGACGGTTTCGCCGACGCCGGGAATGGCCGAGAAGAAGTTGGTGATGACGGTGGCGCCCCAGAAGCTCATCTGGCCCCACGGCAACGTGTAACCGAGGAAGCCGGTCGCCATCATCAAGAGGTAGATGATGACGCCAAGGATCCAGAGCACCTCGCGCGGCTCCTTGTAGGAGCCGTAATACATGCCGCGGTAGATGTGGATGTAGACGGCGATGAAGAACATCGACGCGCCGTTCGAGTGCAGATAG
This sequence comes from Bradyrhizobiaceae bacterium, assembly GCA_947479905.1. Classification (GTDB taxonomy): domain Bacteria; phylum Pseudomonadota; class Alphaproteobacteria; order Rhizobiales; family Xanthobacteraceae; genus Pseudolabrys. The sequence goes on along the minus strand of CANKBJ010000006.1, from coordinate 5,631 downwards.
CGCAGCAGCCAGCCGTAATTGACGTCGCGCATGATGGTCTCGACCGACTTGAAGGCGAGATCGACATGCGGCGTGTAATGCATCGCCAGCACGATGCCGGTGATGATCTGGACGCCCAGCATGAAGGAGAGGATGCCGCCGAAGGTCCACCAGTAATTGAGATTACGGGGCGTCGGGTAAGCGACGAAGGACGAATGAATGAGACCGCCGATCGGCAGCCGCTTTTCAAACCACTGCCCAATTTTGCTTTGCGGCTGGTAGGTCGAGTTTCCGTGCATGGTCGTACCTTGAATGCGACGTTTTTCGGTCAGCCGATCTGAACCTTGGTATCGGAGACGAATTTGTACGGCGGCAGGAGCAGATTCTTCGGCGCTGGGCCTTTGCGGATACGGCCGGCGGTGTCGTAGGCCGAGCCGTGACACGGGCAGAACCAGCCCTCGTATTCGCCCTGCTTGGCGAGCGGAATACAGCCGAGATGGGTGCAGATGCCGACGACGACGAGCCACTGTTCGTGGCCGGCCTTGACGCGGGCCGAGTCTGGCTCCGGGTCCGGCAGCGTCGAGAGCTGGACGTTCTTGGCCGCATCGATCTCCTTCTTGGAGCGATGCGAGATAAAGATGGGCTTGGAGCGCCAGAACACCTTGATGATTTGACCTTCCGCAATCGGGGCCAGATCGACGTCGATCGGCGCGCCGGCGGCAATGGTCGAGGCATCCGGGTTCATTTGGGCGATCAGCGGCACCGCAACGGCGGCGCCACCGACAGCGGCGACGGCGCCGGTGGCGATGTAAAGGAAATCGCGGCGCGTGTGCTCCGCAGAAGACACGGTCGTCACGTCTGAATCCTCTCCCCCGGCTGGCTTAGATCGACCGCCCACGGCTGGAACCGAGGATATTATCCCACGGCGCGGGGCGGACCGGACACGGCAACCCTTAAAGAAGGCAGGATTGCGTTTTCGGTGGGTTCTATTGGCACCCTTGCGGTGCGAGCGCAAGCCGGATATCGCGCTGCACGCCACCCAGTGCATAAATCATTCGTCTAGAGCGGTTTAGCCCCCCTCCTGTAGCAATTCCATTTAGGTCGAGATGATGCGGATTGCCCTCTATGAGCCCGATATCCCCCAGAATACTGGAACGATTCTGAGGACTTGCGCCTGCCTGGGGGTGGAGGCCCACATCATCGAGCCGGCCGGTTTTCCGGTCACCGACCGGGCCTTCCGCCGGGCCGGAATGGACTACCTCGACCGGGTGACCATTATGCGTCACGCCGACTTTGCCAGTTTTGAAGACTGGCGCCGTCAGGAACGACTCAAACTGGTGCTGATGACCACCGCCGGAGCGCAGAATTATCTCGACCATGCCTATCGGGACGACCAGATCGTCCTGTTCGGCCGCGAGAGCGCCGGCGTGCCGCAGGCCGTTCACGACGCCGCCGAGGTCCGCCTGCGCATCCCTGTGGCCGCAGGGCTGCGCTCGCTCAATATTGCTGTGTCGGCCGCCATGGTGATGGGCGAGGCGCTGCGGCAGACGGGGCAGGTTCCGGAGTGACGGCCTTGAACGGCTTGTATATTGTTATAATATACAGAAGTGCTCGACCTCAGCATCATTGACGGCTTCGACTGGGACGATGGCAACAGCGTCAAGAACCTCGACAAGCACGAGGTGGCGCAGGCCGAGGCCGAGCAGGTCTTTGCGGGAGAGCCGCTGCTGGCCGACGACATCAAACACAGCCAGGCGGAAGTGCGTTTTCAGGCGCTCGGCGAGACCATCGAAAGACGCAGACTGCACGTCAGTTTTACATTGCGCGGCGGCGGCAGAAAAATTCGGGTGATTTCCGCGCGCGATATGAACCGGAAGGAGCGAGCCATCTATGAGCAAGAAGCTTAAGCCGATTCCCAAATTCAAGGACGAAGCGGCGGAACGAAAGTTTTGGGAAACGCACGACTCCACCGACTATCTCGATTGGAGCAAGGCCAAGCGCGTGCGCTTCCCCAATCTCAAGCTTTCAACGACTTCGATCTCGCTGAGATTGCCGCTGGGTACGCTTGACCGCATCAAGATTGCCGCCAACAAGCGTGACGTGCCCTATCAGTCGCTTATCAAAGTGTGGCTGGCGGAAAAGCTTGATAGCGAGTAAGCGGGCGGCCAACCTGACCTGGAAGAAACGCCGTGACCGCAGCCAATCTCGATACCCGTAAAGAGCGCGCCCGGACATGGTTCGAGGCCTTGCGCGACGATATCTGCGCGAGTCTGGAGGCCATCGAGGACGCCCTGCCCGCTTCCGCGCCGTTGGCGGACCGGCCCGCGGGCCGCTTCGTGCGCACGCCGTGGCAACGCGCCGCCGGCGGCGGCGGCGTGATGTCGATCATGCATGGGCGCGTATTCGAAAAGGTCGGCGTGCATTGCTCGACCGTGCATGGCGAGTTCGCGCCGGAATTCCGCAACGAAATTCCCGGCGCAGCCGACAATCCGAATTTCTGGGCGTCGGGCATTTCACTGATTGCACATCCGCACAATCCGCACGTCCCGGCAGTGCATATGAACACGCGCTTCGTCGTCACCTCGAAGGCCTGGTTCGGCGGCGGCGCCGACCTCACGCCGGTGCTCGACAACAGACGCACGCAAACCGACCCCGATACTTTAGGCTTCCATGCGGCGATGCAGGCGCCATGCGACGCGCACAAGGACATCGCTGACTACGGCAGGTTCAAGACGTGGTGCGACGACTATTTCCACCTCAAGCACCGCAACGAGCCGCGCGGCATCGGCGGCATCTTCTACGACTATCTCGAGAGCGACTGGGACAAGACATTCGCGTTCACGCAAGACGTCGGCCGCGCGTTTCGGGACATCTATCCGAAGATCGTCGAGCGGAATTTCACGACGCCGTGGACCGAGGCAGAACGCGACGAGCAGCTCGTGCGCCGCGGCCGCTATGTCGAATTCAACCTGCTGTACGACCGAGGCACGATCTTCGGCCTGCGCACCGGCGGAAATGTCGACTCGATCCTGTCGTCGATGCCGCCCGTGGTGAAGTGGCCTTAGCCGGCGGCGCTACCTGAACGCGGCGACGATCATCATTGCGCCGCCGAGCAGCACGATGAAGTCGAGAATCGCGGTGTGGACATGCACGGGCATGCGCTCGACGAACAGCCGCGCCAGGAACGCGCCGGGAAAGGCGATGACGCCTATCAACAGCGCCAGCGCAATAGTCTGCGCGGTCAGCGCGCCGGCAAAGCAGAACACCATCACTTTGGTCACGCTGACGACGATCGAGATCGCGGCGTCGGTGGCGACCACCGCCGCGCCTTCCAGCCCCGCCGCCATCAGCAGCGACAGCATGATGACGCCCGAACCGGCGGTGCCGCCGACGACGACGCCATAGCCGGCCGCGCCGACTGCGAAGCCGCAATCGCCGACGCGGATCGCATGGTGCTTCAAGAGGCGGCGCAGCGGCACGCTCAGGATCAGCATCAAGCCGATCACCAGGGCCGCGCCTTTGCCAGTGAGAAATGTATAGCCCCAGGCGCCCAGCACGCAGGTCGGCAATGAGGCGACGACGCCGATGAGCGCGCGCCGCCGGTCGAGATATTTGAAGAACGCCGAAACGCGGCCGAAATTATTGAACAGCGCGGCAATCGCAATGATCGGCACGACCGGCGCCGCGCCGATCATCGGCACCAGTATCAGCGGCATCAGCGCGCCATTTCCATAGCCGGAAACGCCGCCGATCACCGAAGCAATCAAAGCGACGATTGCGACCAGCAGCAGTTGCGCCAGCGAAATATCGGCAAAGCCCGAGAGAAGGTCCATGCCGGATGTTTACCCGCCCGTCGCGGCACTGTCCGCGATTTTATCGAGCGCATCTGCGACATCGGGAAAGCCTTGCGCGACCCATGCCGCTTCCGCCGCGCGCAACGCCGCGCCTAGCGCCGGGCCTTTGGCAATGCCACGCTTGATAAAGTCGGCGGCCTTCAACGGAAACACCGGCGCGGTGAAGCGCTGCGGCAAGGTCGCCAGCGCGATCCAGGACGGATCGTTGGCCGACTCCCATGAGCGCGCCCAGCCAAGCAGCGCGTGATCGGTGAAGGCATCCGGGCCGAGCCGATAGATCAGGGCGCGCGCGCCCGCCTCGCCGATCGACGGAGACAGACGCCGCCAGCCTTCGGCCATCGACGCCAGCCGCGCATGCTCGTTATTGGTCAGCCGCAGTCTTTGCCACAGCCGTTCAGAATCCTCGGCGACCGACACGGCCAGCGCGCCGAGCCGTCGCACCGGACAGGCTTTGGCGCCGACAGATGCTTCGACCTTGGCCATGTTTTCAAACGAAGCCAGATAGGTGACGCCTCCCAGAATTCGCAGCGCCAGCCCGGCGTCGGCCATCACGATCAAGGTCGGCACCGCATGCGGCGCGACCAGAAGCTTCATCATCTCCATGCGCAGGCGCTCGCGCGACAATTGGTCGAGCCCGTCGCGGCCTTCGATGCAGGCGGCAAGACCTTGCGGATCGGGATGACCGCCCGGCCCGTAAGCGGCGTGAAAGCGGAAGAAGCGCAAGATTCGCAGGTAATCCTCGGCGATGCGCTTATGCGGATCGCCGATGAAGCGCACGCGCCGCGCCGCCAGATCGTCCAACCCGCCGGTGTAGTCGAAAACCGTGCCGTCGCGCGTCACCGACAAAGCGTTGATGGTGAAGTCGCGTCGCGCCGCGTCTTCCTGCCAGTCGCGACCGAAGGCGACCATGGCGTGACGGCCATAGGTCTCGACATCGGTGCGCAACGTCGTCACCTCGAACGGATGCTTGTCGATGACGACGGTGACGGTGCCATGCTCGATGCCGGTCGGCACCGCCTTGAACCCGGCCGCCTTGACGCGGCGCACGACTTCCTCAGGGACCGCCGTGGTAGCGACGTCGATCTCATGGATCGGCATGCCGATGAGCGCATTGCGCACCGCGCCACCAACCACGCGCGTTTCCTCGCCGTCGCCGTCGAGCACGTCGAGCAGACGCGATAGCTCCGTGGCGAAGGGCCAGGCGGCGATATCGACCTTGCGCGCGGTCGCGCCCGGCATGGTCATTTGGTCGTCCCCGGCACGAACTTGCCGTTCTCCAGATGCGCCGGCACGTATTCCGAGCCAGGCTTCGAGCCGGAGAAATGCGCGAAGAACACAAAGCTGCCGACCACCATCGCCAGCGCGGCCATGGTCAGCCAGGCGAGGCGCGACAGCGGCCAGGATTGCGCGTCCATCACACCGGCCTTGGTCAGCCACAAAAACACCGCGTACAAAACGAACGGCGCGACGAACAGCGATATCTCGGTGAGGAACGGGCGGATCATGTGTAAATCCTGTCGTGCAGATTCCGCAAAATTCCCGCCGTCACGCCCCAGATATAACGCTCGCCGAACGTAATCGCGTAATAGTGCCGAGTCATGCCCTGCCAGTCGCGCGAATGGCGCTGCACATTGGCCTGATCCATCAGGAAGGCGAGTGGCACCTCGAAGGCGACATCGACCTCGCCGGTGTTGAGCGTGAGCGTGAAGCCGGGCTTCACGCGCGCAATGGTCGGCACGATGCGATAGCCGAGCGTCGTCATATAGACGTCGAGATAGCCGAGCGGCTCGACCAGCGA
>CANKBJ010000005.1 GCA_947479905.1 Bradyrhizobiaceae bacterium | reverse complement strand
CCTGCTAATGCTAGGTTCTTCCACGATTTTGCCAGGAAGCCGCCGGATGACTGTCGCCAGATCTTCGCGTCCGCAACTCAAAATTCGCCGGATCAAACTCGATACCGGCCGCGAGAATGTCGTGGTGATCTCGAGCCGCTCGAAGGCGCTGCGGGCCGAGGTGTTTCGCGGCTTCAGCCGCGTGGAATTGCGCACAGGCGCCAAATCATTGCTGGCGACATTGCTGCTGACCGATGACGGCCTGGTCGGTGTCGATGAAATCGGCATGGCGGAGCCGGCCTTCCGGCGCTTTGCCGAATCAGCGGGGACGCTGGTGACGGTCGCGCCGGCGGCCCGGCCCGCCAGCCTTGATGCGGTGCGCGCCAAGATCCAGGGCCGCTCGTTCTCCGCGTCTGAGATCGGCGCCATCATCGACGACGTGACCCACTACCGGTATTCCGACATGGAAATCGCCGCCTTTCTGGTCGGCTCGGCGAGCTTCATGACAAGCGACGAACTGCTGGCGCTGTCGCACGCAATGGCGCAAGCCGGCACGCAATTGACCTGGGACCGGTCCGTCGTTGTCGACAAGCATTGCATCGGCGGTATCCCAGGCAATCGCACGTCGATGATCATGGTGCCGATCGTCGCGGCGCACGGCCTAACAATTCCGAAGACCTCGTCGCGCGCCATTACTTCGCCGGCCGGAACCGCCGACACCATGGAAGTCCTGGCGCGCGTCGATCTCGGCGTCGACGAGATGAAACAGGTCGTGCAAACCTGCAACGGATGTCTGGTATGGGGCGGGCATGTGAACCTTTCGCCGGCCGACGATATCCTTATTTCCGTCGAACGGCCGCTCAGTCTCGATACGCGCGAGCAGATGGTGGCCTCGATCATGTCGAAGAAGATCGCGGCCGGCGCTACCCATCTCTTGATCGACCTGCCGGTCGGTCCGTCGGCGAAATTGGCCACCGCGATGGATGCGATGCGGCTGCGCAAATTATTCGAGTTCGTCGGCGACCACTTCGGCATCGCGGTCGAAGTGATTACCACGGATGGCCGCCAGCCCATCGGCAACGGCATCGGTCCGGTGCTGGAGGCCCAGGATGTCATGGCGGTATTGCGCAACGAGCCCGATGCGCCGCGGGATCTGCGCGAGAAGTCGCTGCGGCTGGCCGCGCACCTCATCGATTGCGATCCGCAATTGCGCGGCGGCACCGGCTACGCCCGTGCCCGCGAGCTGCTCGACAGCGGCGCCGCGCTCAAGCAGATGCACAAGATCATCGATGCGCAGGGCCCGTCGGGATGCAGTACCGATCTCGGTACCTTGACCGCGGATATCAAGGCGCCGCGCGACGGCGTCGTCGAAGCCATCGACTGCCTCTGCCTCAATCGGCTGGCGCGCAGCGCCGGGGCGCCGATCGACAAGGGGGCGGGCATCAGGCTGTTTAAGAAAATAGGTGACAGCGTTGTGCAAGGCGAGCCGCTCTATCGCATCCATGCCTTCGACGAGTCGCAATTCGATCTCGCGGTCGCTTCGGCCGCGACAAACAGCGGTTATGCCATCGGCTTGCGCTCGGCCGCCGGCGGACCGGAATTGTGAGCCTACCCGTCCTTCAGTATCTGCCATCGTCGGCCCGCGATGCCGTGGGGCTGGCGGCCCGTTTAGGCCTGGCCGCGCACGCCATCGACGTTCATCGCTTTCCGGATGGCGAATTGCGGGTCACAATCGGCCCCGCGGCTGCAACGACGATCGTTTATGCGACGCTCGATCAGCCCAACGATAAACTGCTGGCTTTGCTGTTCGCGGCCGAGGCCCTGCGGCGTACTGGCGCCAGACGGCTCGTGCTCGTGGCGCCTTATCTTTGCTACATGAGGCAGGATACGGCCTTTCATGCGGGCGAGGCGATCAGTCAGAAAGTCGTCGGCCGTTTGATTGCGCAGGCGTTCGATCGGGTCATTACAGTCGACGCTCATCTGCATCGCACCAGGAACATCAAGGATGTCTTCCCCGGCATCGAGGCGGAAAATCTGTCGGCCATGCCGGCCATTGCCGATTTTCTGATGGTCGACAAGATAGACGCCGGCACGATCATCGCCGGTCCCGACGCGGAATCCGAGCCGTGGGTGCGCGATCTCGCGCATCGTCTCGGCGCCGGTTTCGCAATTGCGCGCAAGATCCGCCACGGCGATCGCTCCGTCGAGATGACATTTGCCGACCCAAAAATATTCGTCGGCCGCCCGGTTGTGCTCATCGACGATATCGTCTCGTCAGGCGGCACTGTGTTGGCCTGCACCAAAGCGCTCCTGAACGCCGCCGCGAAATCGGTCGACGTCATCGTGACGCACGCATTATTCCCGTCGGAGATGATCGCCACATTCCTGGCAGCCGGGCTTCGGTCCGTTCGTTCGACCCATAGTGTGCCGCATCCGACCAATGCGATCGAACTCGACGCACTTTTTGCCGACGCATTGCGCAGGGAACTCACGCAATTGAACACACAAGGACCGGCGTCATGAGCGTGACTATTCGATTCTGTGGTGCGGCGCGCACCGTAACCGGTTCCTGTTACCTGTTCGAGACGCCGTCCGGCCGTCTATTGGTCGATTGCGGCATGTTCCAGGGGCCAAAGACATTGAAGGCGCTGAACTACGGCGCCTTTCCCTTCAATCCGGGGGACATCCGCGTGGTGCTGTTGACGCACGCGCATATCGACCACAGCGGCCTGTTGCCGAAACTGATTGCCGACGGCTTCCGTGGCTCTATCCTGGCGACGCGCGGCACGATCGATCTGTGCTCCTATATGTTGCCCGACGCCGGCAGCATCCAGGAATCGGAGGTCGCTGCGCTCAACCGGCGCAATGCGGCGCGCGGCCGCGCCGAAGTCAGCCCGATCTATACGCAAACCGACGCCCTTGCTTCGCTCGCGGCATTTCAGCCGGTCGACTATGACAAATGGGTCGACGTCATGCCGGGCGTTCGTGCCCGCTATTGGAACGCCGGCCATCTGCTCGGCTCGGCATCGATCGAAATCGAATTCGCCGGGCAGGGCGCATCCGGCCAGCCGTTGCGGGTGCTGATGTCGGGCGACGTCGGTCCTGACGCCAAACTGTTGCAACCGTTGCCCGACGCACCGGCCGGACTGGACTATGTCGTTTCGGAATCGACCTATGGCCATATCGACCGTCCACCGATCGCGAACGCGACGCGGCGCGCGCATCTGGGCGAGCAGGTGCGCGCCGCGCACGCCGTCGATGGGCCGCTGCTGATTCCGGCCTTCGCTGTCGAACGCACACAGGAATTAATCGTCGATCTCGTCGATCTGATGGAGCGTGGCGATGTCCCGGCGGCGCCGATCTTTCTCGATTCGCCCTTGGCCATTCGCGCCACCGAAGTGTTCCGGCAACACGCATCGGCGCTCAATGCCGACATCGACGTCGCGCGCGTGCTGGCGTCGCCGCATCTGCGCTTCACCGAAACGGTGCCGGAAAGCAAGGCGATCGAGAGGTTGACCGGCTTTCACATCATCATCGCCGGCAGCGGCATGTGCGACGCGGGCCGCATCCGGCATCACCTCAAGCGCTGGCTCTGGCACAAGAACGCGACGGTTCTGTTGTCCGGCTTTCAGGCGCAGGGCACGCTCGGGCGCTTTCTCGAGGAAGGCGCCAAGGCGGTGCGAATTCAGGGCGATGAAATCAAGGTGGCGGCGCGGATTGCCTCGTTCGACGAATATTCAGGGCACGCCGATGGCCCCGAGCTGACGCGCTGGATCGCGTCGCGCCGGCCCATCGCGCGGGGCGTCTTCCTGGTGCATGGCGAGGAGCCGTCCATAGCCGGGCTTGCCGAGCGGATCGGCGAACGCATCGTGCCGCCTGCCCAGGTCTTTCGTCCCGTCCTCGACGATATCTACGAGTTGACGACCGCGGCGCCCACATTGCTCGATGGCAAGCAGCGCCGTCGCCTGGCGCCGGAAGCGGTGGTCGCGCTCGACTGGCACAATGACATGTCGGAACTCGTGCTCGACATTAACGAACGGATCGAGGCGGCCGCCGACGATCGCGCCCGAGGTGTCATTATCCGGCGGCTGCGTCGTGCGCTCAACGCCGGGGATTGACCGAAAATGCGCGTTCCTGCCGGTGCTCGCTCGATTTTCGGCAAGAAAGTATGTCAATTCCGGCGTTTTTTGCCCGGCTAGTCTTTCTTAACTATCCCTTAGCGTAATCCCCGCGAATCCGCGCCGCCGTCGCCACGTTTCGGCAATTGTTATGTTTTGCACGTTACCGATGGAGGAACATAAACGGACGCCTTACGCGTCTGGTCGACTGGAGTCGGCATGGGGGAAACGCTTCTCACGGAGATGGCCGGTGCGTTCACGATCGGCGTGATTCCGCCGGGCGTGCTTATGGCGGTGACCGTGCTGTCGTTGCCGGCCATCGGCGCCATTGCATTTCTCATCGCCAGGCTGACCGGGCGCAACACTTCTTCGAATAGCGTAGATGGCGAGCGGCTACGCGCCATCGCGCTCAACAGCATGGCGCAGGGTATCGTCATGTTCGACGCGGCCGAGCGGGCCATGGTCTGGAACAAGCGCTATCTCGAACTGTCGGGGTTGAGCGCCGATTTCATGCAGCCAGGCCGGACGTTCAGTGAAATCCTGCGGGCGCGCCAGAGCATCCACACATTTCAACTCGATATCGACGCCTATCGCCGCGACCTTCTCGCCGATATCGGCGCTGGTAAGACCAAAAGCATCACCCTCGACGGGCCCGACGGTCGTTCTTGCCACGTTGTCGTCGCTCCGATGGCGGCCGGCGGCTGGATTACCACCCACGAAGACATAACCGCGCAGGTCGCCGCCAAGCGGATCATTGAAGATCAGAAGATGCATCTCGACGCGGCCATTTCGAATATGCCGCAAGGCCTTTGCATGTTCGACAAAGAGCAGCGGTTGATCGTCTGCAACAGGCAATATGCCGAGCTGTACAAACTGTCCGACGAACTGTCCAAGCCGGGAACGCCGCTGCGTTCGATATTGAAATATTGGGCGCAGGCTGTATGCGCGCCGGACGAACTGGAAGCCTATGTCGAGGATCGCCTGAGCAAAGTCGGCCAGGGCGACGATTACCAGATCGTCAATCGTCTCCATGACGGTCGCTACATCGCGGTCGTCCATCAATCCATGCCGGGTGGCGGTTGGGTATCCACGCACGAAGACGTCACCGACGCCAAGCGCCGCGAAGAATCGTTCCGGCTGTTGTTCGAGAGCAGCCCGATGCCGATGTGGGTGATGGATCGCCACAGCCTGAGATTCCTGGCTGTCAACGACGCCGTTCTCGCGCGTTACGGCTACAGCCGCGAACAATTCATGGCGATGACGATCCCCGATCTGCGCGCGCCGGAAGAGCGGGCGGCGTTCGCCGAATACCTGCGGGCCTTGCCCGATATCCAGTTGGATGCCCGCGTCGGCAAGCATCGCAAGGCCGACGGCGCCGAGATCGATGTCGAAGTCTACTCCAGGGTCCTGACCTATAACGGACAGGCGGCGCGCATTACCGTCGTGTACGATATCACCGAGGCCAAGCATGCGGCCGACGAACTCAGCCGCACCAAGAAATTTCTCGACGCGGTCGTCGAACATGTGCCCTTGCCGATCGTGGTACGCGACGTTTCCGGCGTCGGCGCCAACGCGCAAAACGCGCGGTTTTTCCTGTTCAACCGCGCCTACGAGGATTTGACCGGCGACGTGCGTGACAATCTTATCGGCAAGACCGTCGATCAATTGTATCCGCCGGATCGCGCTGCGCTCATTCTTAATGCCGACACCGAAGCGATGCAATCGAGCCAGGTGGTCGAGGTGCAAGAGCACGCCATTCGAACGTTGCGCAAGGGCGCGAGGCTGGTGACTGGCAAAAAGACCGTGATCAGGGACGGCGACGGCAAGCCGCAGTATCTGCTCACCGTGCTCGACGACGTCACCGAGCGCCGCCAGGCGCAACAGCGCATCGCCTATCTGGCGCATAACGATTCACTGACCGATCTGCCGAACCGGGCGACCTTCGTCGAATATCTCGACACGACCCTGGCCAACGCCGCCGCGAGCGGCGAGCAATTTGCCATCCTGTGTGTCGATCTGGATCGCTTCAAGGAAGCCAACGACATTTATGGCCATCTGGTCGGAGATCGCTTGCTGCGCGATGCCGCGCGGCGGCTTCACGCGGCGGCCGGCGGTCAGTTTCTCGCCCGTGTCGGCGGCGACGAGTTCACGCTCGTGCTGACGCAGAATGCGCAGCCGGAAGGCGCTTTGGCGCTGGGCGAGCGCTTGCTGGCGGCGTTCAAGCCCGCGTTTGATATTGACGGGCAACAAATGCAAATCGGCCTGACCATCGGCGGTGCGGTCTATCCGGCCGATGGCGACAGCGCCACGACCTTGATTGCCAATGCCGACGCTGCGCTTTACCGGGCCAAGGGGGAAGCGCGCGGATCGTTGCGCCTGTTCGACGCCAGGCTCGGCGCGCAATTGCACGAACGCCGTGATCTCCAGGCGGATTTGCAAGGCGCTATCGCCCGCGACGAATTCTTCCTGCACTACCAGCCGCAATTGAAGGTCGCGACGGGCGAGATCACCGGCTTTGAATCGCTGGTGCGCTGGCAATGTCCCAAGCGCGGCCTGGTGCCGCCGGGCAGTTTCATTTCGATCGCCGAGGAGACCGGACTGATTGGTCCTCTCGGCGAATGGATTCTGCGCGAGGCTTGCCGCGAAGCGGCCTCCTGGCCGGCCCCGCTCAAGGTCGCGGTCAATATCTCGCCGGTTCAGTTCCATGCCGGCGATTTGGCCGCTCAGGTTCACATGGTCCTGCTGGAGACGGGTCTGGCCCCGCACCGGCTAGAGCTGGAAATCACCGAAGGCGTATTGATCGACGACTTTCAGCGCGCGATCGCGATCTTGCGCAAGCTGAAATCGCTCGGCGTCAGCATCGCCATGGACGACTTCGGCAAGGGCTACTCTTCCTTGTCCTATTTGCACTCGTTCGGTTTCGACAAGATCAAGATCGACCGCAGCTTCATCGGCGATCTCGAGCGGAATCATCACTCGATGGCGATCGTGTGCGCGATCATCACGCTCGGCCACAGTCTCGACGTTCCTGTGCTGGCCGAAGGCGTCGAAACCGAGAGCCAGCGGCTTTTCCTTGAACGGGAGGGCTGCGACGACGTGCAAGGCTATCTGACCGGGCGGCCGCTGCCGATTGACGCCTACGCCGCCGCGACCGGCCGGCCTGCCGAGCGGCTGGCCGCTAACCATAGGAATTAGCGCCATATTTGGCCCGATGCACCTAGCGGTAGCGGGCCGCAATGCCTATATGTCGGCAAGTAACATTATCCAATTCGTCTGATCGCCGGCGGAATACTGCGATTTATTGATCTTTCAAGCCGCGTTTTGCTCGATTTGCAGAGGAGTTCATCCAATGGCGACAGATTCCCGCACTCCGGAAAGTGCCGAAGCGCGCCAAAAGAAAAAAGCGCTGCAAGCGGTCGAAGGCCAGAAGGCCATGGTCGAGTATGAGGCGGGACTCCGCCAGATGCGCGAAAAGACCGAGCGTTTGCGTGCCCTGAGGCTGGCGCGCGACGAAGCCGAAGCCAAATTGGCCGCCGAGACGCCCCCGGCTGCGAAAAAGAAGGCCGCCAAGAAAAAAGCCGCGAAAACCGCGACGGCCGACGAAGCGAAAGAAGATGTCGACGCCGAATCCGTCTCCTAACGGCAGCCCGATTAATTCGGCGCATCGCTCGCGATGGGCGGTGGCAAAGGGGCTCCCGGCGTTACCGCCGGAACCGTGGACTTGCTCGCCGTCACCTCGAAGCGGTCGGCGGCGATCTCCAGCGTGCCGATCAAGGTCGGCATCACCAGCCGCGCCGGCGCGATCACATTGCTGCCGACAATCGGCGCGAACCAGATTTCCATGTCGCGCTGGCCGCCGACATATTTCACCAGCATGCTGTCGGAACGATAGCCGGCAATCGGCTTGAGCATGACGGCGCAGACCAGCACCGGTCCGGCATAGCCGATGTCGATCTTCATGCGATCGAGACGTTTGAACGACAGCGCCAGATCGTAGCGGCGCTGGCCGTCGAAAATCGGCAGCACGCGGTCGCAATCGGCCGGCACCAGCACCGATTTCTCGCCGGGCGGCGCGACGACCAGCATGGCCGTCAGCGGGTCGGTGACGCCGCGGCGGTCGGCTTCCGTGACCGGGATACGGTCGTCTTTCTTCGGCGGCGTATCGAGACGCAAAGTCTTCACGTTGCCGTTCTCGAATGTCATCTGCAGACCGGCGACCTCGCCATCTTCTGTCACATTGGACGAGAAAAATGTCGGCCGCAGCCGGTCGGTCTCGACGACGCCGCGCGTCGCCACCCGGCCTTCGCCGTTGACCAGTACGCTGAGCGCACCGCTGGCCTTGCCGTTGGCCGACGTGGTGTAGCTGCCGGGATTGAGATCGATCGTCCAGGACATCTGGCCGATCGAGACACCAACCATCGTGATCGCAAAGTGCGCGTTGAGGCGCGCGTCGGCCTGCGCGGTTGCGGCCGAACCCAATAGCGCAAGACAAGCGATCAGAACGGTAGCCGGGCGACCCGATCGTGCGAACATGGAACTATTATAGGCAGATTGCCGCTGAGTCGTCAGGCGCAAGCCGGGCGGCGCAGCCGATTTCCCGGCCGTCAGGCGGCCCGGCCGGGCTTTTCCGGCTTGGCGAACAGCGCAATCAGAGCGCGCTTGATGGCGGCCTGGCGGGTCGGCGAGGTGATCTGCGCGCCCATCAGGTCGGTCACATAGAACACATCGACCACACGTTCGCCGAACGTGGCGACATGAGCCGAGGCAATGTTGAGATTGAGTTTCGACAAAGTCGCGGTCAGTTCGTAAAGCAGGCCGGTTCGGTCGAGCCCGGTGACTTCCACCATCGTGTAACGATGGGACCACTGGTTGTTGATGGCGACCGACGGCTCCAGCGCGAAGGCCTTGATGCGGCCTTTGGGTGCGACGCGCTTGGCAACCACATCGGGTAGCCGCAATTCGCCGCGCAGCGCTTTCTGGATCGAGTCGGCGATGCGGCTGCCGCGCCGCTCCTCGTCCTCGGTGCGCTCGAATTCGCGCGACAGCGAAATGGTGTCGAGCGCGCGCCCGTCGGTGGTGGTGTAGATCTGGGCATCGACGATGTTGCCGCCGGCCACCGAACAGGCGCCGGCAATGATCGACAGCAGCCACGGATGATCGGGCGCCAGCACGGTCAGTTCGATCACAGCGCGCGCGGCATCGAAGCGGATCGCCGTGGCGAGGTTCTTCTCGTCGTCCTCGGCGGTACGCACGAATTGCGCGTGTTCGACCTTGTGGTCGAGATCGACCTTGAGCCAATAGGCGGGGTAGAGACGCGCGATATAGGCTTCGATCCGCTCCGGTGGCCAATCCGACGTCTTCATGGCGGCACGGAATTCGTTCTGGGCTGCGGCAACGCGCTGCGCGCGGTTGACCTCGGAGAAGCCGCCGGTCAGCATCGGCTCGGTCTCGAAATACAAGGTGCGGATCAGTTGCGCCTTCCAGCCGTTCCAGACGCCGGGGCCGACGGCGCGGATATCGGCAGTGGTGAGAATGGTCAAGAGCTTGAGTCGCTCGACCGATTGCACGACCGCGGCGAAATTCTCGATGGTCTTGCGGTCGGACAGGTCGCGCGATTGCGCGACGCTCGACATCACCAGATGCTGCTCGATCAGCCAGGCGATCGTATCGGTGTCGGCGGCGGAAAAGCCGAGTCTCGGACAGAAGCGCCGCGCGATGCGCGCGCCGGCGATCGAATGATCCTCCGGCCGGCCCTTGGCAATATCGTGCAGGAACATCGTCACGAACAATATCTTGCGGCTTGCCGGCGTGATCTTGTGGATCAGCTCATTAGCGAGCGAGGTTTCCTTGTTGGTGCCGCGCTCGATCTCGGTCAGAACGCCGATGCAGCGCAGCAGATGCTCATCCACCGTGTAGTGGTGATACATGTTGAATTGCATCATCGCCACGACCTTGCCGAAGGCCGGCACAAAACGGCCGAGCACGCCGGCTTCGTTCATGCGCCGCAACACGGTCTCCGGGTCGTTCTTGGATGTGACGATGTCGAGGAACAGCGCGTTGGCTTCCTCGTTGTCGCGCAGCTTGGCGTCGATCAGTTTCAGCGAGCGCGTCATCGCCCGCATCGCGTCCGGGTGCAGGGCAAAATTATGCTTCTGCGCCAGATCGAAAATGCGGATCAGGTTGACCGGATCGCGCCTGAAAACGCTGCCGTTGACGATGCGGATGCGGTTGTTCTCGGCAATGAAGTCCTCGGTGCCGGCGATCGCCTTGCGCTTGACCGGACGCAGCTTGGCCATGACGCGCGACAGCACCGGCACCGTCTTAGCTTCGCTTTCTTCCAGTTCCGCGCAGACGATTGCCGTGAGGTCGCCGACATCCTTGGCGTTGAGGAAGTAGTGCTTCATGAAGCGCTCGACATCCTGCTGGCCGGGATGCTCGGTGTAGCCAAGGCGTACCGCGATCTCGCGCTGGATGTCGAAAGACAGACGCTCCTCGGCCCGGCCTGTGACGAAATGCAAATGGCAGCGCACTGACCACAGAAAGTCCTCGCAGCGGCGGAACAGTACGTATTCATGCTTGTCGAATACGCCGCGCTTGATCAGTTCGTCCGGCTCGCGCACGCGATAGACGTACTTTGCGATCCAGAACAATGTGTGCAGGTCGCGCAAGCCGCCCTTGCCGTCCTTGACGTTCGGCTCGACCAGATAGCGCGACTGCCCGCCGCGGCGGTGACGGTCCTCGCGCTCGCCGAGCTTGGCGGCGACGAATTCATTACCAGTACCGCGCACCACGTCCTGATCGAATCGCGTCACCAGTTCGTCGAACAGCTTCTTGTCGCCGAGCAGAAAGCGCGCTTCGAGAATGGCAGTGCGGATGGTCATGTCGCCTTTGGCCTGGCGAATGCATTCATCGACCGAGCGCGTGGCGTGGCCGACCTTCAGTCCGGTGTCCCACAGCGCATAAAGGATGGCTTCGGCGACTGACTCGCCCCAGGCGGTCTGCTTGTAGGGCAGGAGAAACAGCAGATCGATGTCGGAGCCCGGTGCCTGCAATCCGCGCCCGTAGCCGCCGGTGGCGACCACCGCCATGTGCTCGGTCTCGGAAGGATTCTCCGACGGATAGAGATGCTTGCGCACGAACTCGAACAGGATGCGGATGATCTCGTCTTCCATCTGGCACAGCCGCTCGGCGCAGCGGCGGCCATGACGATCCTTGAGCAGCAGCTTTTCCGCCTTGGCGCGGCCCTCGATCAGCGCGGCCTTGAGGCGCTGCGCCAGCGCCGCGCGTAGCTCGACGTCGTTGCCGCGCTTGGTCCTGGCGAGCTTTTCGAGGTCGGCGACGATTGCCCTGGTATCGATCAATTCCGCCGGCGCCCGGGCAGGGGCCGGGGCGGCTTTGGGCGAATCGCGCTCGATGACGGGGGAGACCATGGGGCTACCGGGATAGCGGAGGCCGGCCATTAAGTCACCTCCGATGCGACATGTCCCAAGGCGTAAGTTCACTTTTGGGACCGGCCAACGATGCCATTCGGTGTGCGCTGCGAAAAAATGCCCGAAAGCGCGGCATGGCAGTTCCCGCCGGGCAGCAGTGGTGGCAGGCCGGGCGGCGCGTTATGGTCGGCTCAAGCACATACAGTCCCGGGGGGCCTTCGCGCTATGCGTATGTTTCAAGTCTGCCGTTGCGGCGAGCCGCTGCAACTCAACGAAAAGCCAACCCCGCAGCCGGCCGGCACAGAGGTCCTGCTCAAGGTCCAGGCCGCCGGCGTCTGCCACAGCGATTTGCACATCTGGGACGGCTATTACGAATTGGGCGGCGGCAAGCGGCTCCAGTTGCTCGAGCGCGGCATCAAGCTGCCCCTGACCATGGGTCATGAAAATGTCGGCGAAGTGGTCGCGATCGGCCCGGACGCGAAGGGCGTCAAGGTCGGCGACATCCGGCTCGCCAATCCCTGGATCGGTTGCGGCGAGTGCATGGTGTGCAAGCGCGGCGAGGAGAACCTGTGCAAGACCCCGCGCAATCTCGGTGTCTTCACCGATGGCGGCTATGCCAGCCACGTCATGGTGCCACATCCGCGCCATCTGTTCGACATCGGCGCGTTGACGCCGGTGCAGGCGGCACCCTTGGCCTGTTCGGGCATCACCGCCTTCAGCGCGCTGAAGAAAGTCGGGCCGGCGATCAAGGACGAACCGGTCGTCATCATGGGCGCCGGCGGACTTGGGTTGATGGCGATTGCGCTGCATCGCGCCATGGGCGGCAAGAGCGTCGTCATGGTCGATATAGACCCGGCCAAGCGCGAAGCGGCGCTGAAGGCCGGCGCCATTGCCGCGATCGACGGCCGCGCTACCGACGCCGCGCAGCAGATCCAGGCGGCGACCAATGGCGGCGCCTGGTCGATCATCGATTTCGTCGGCTCGTCCGACACCGTGAAGCTCGCCATCGACTCGCTGGTGGTGAAGGGCGGCAAGATCATCATCGTCGGCCTGTTCGGCGGCGACGTCACCGTATCGACGCCGTTCTTTCCGATGCGGGCGATGACCATACAGGGCTCCTATGTCGGCTCGCTGCCGGAGATGAAGGAATTGCTGGAATTGGTCAGCCGCACCGGCGCGCCGCCGGTGCCGTTGCGGGAGCGCTCGCTCGACGAGGTCAACGACGCGCTCAACGATTTGCGCGCCGGAAAGGTGATCGGCCGCGTCGTGCTCACGCAGACCTCTTGATCCCTCCCCTGAAAGGGGAGGGTGGCGGCGAGCGAAGCGAGACGCCGGGTGGGGTCAGTCCACGCCGGCATTCCCCACCCGGCCGCGCAAGGGCGCGGCCACCCTCCCCCTCCGGGGGAGGGATAAGAAAAGCAAATGTCCCCCGACCAATATTTCATACTCACTTTAATAATCCGCATGGCCGTCACCGCCGCCTTTCTGCTGGCGGCGACGATCACCGCCGAACGTGCCGGTCCGCTGGTCGGCGGGCTGGTGGCGACGCTGCCGATCAGCGCCGGGCCGATCTACATCTTTCTCGCCATCGATCACGGCGCGCATTTTGTCGGCGTCAGCGCGCTCGGCAGCCTGGTGACCAACGGCATCAACATCGTGTTCGCGCTCACTTACGCATTGCTGGCGCAGAAGCGGTCGCTGGCCGTCAGTCTGTCCGGGGCCTTCGCCATCTGGATCGTGCTGAACTGGCTGACAAGTTTCGTGCCCTGGACGTTGCCGGCCGCGATCGTCTTCAATGTCGCGGTACTCGCGGTGTCGCTGTGGCTGTCGGCCACGCTGCGGCATGTTCGCTCGCCGCAGGTGAAGGCGCGCTGGCACGATTTGCTCATGCGCGCCGCCATGGTGGCACTGCTGGTCGGCATTGTGGTGACGTTGAGCTATCACATCGGCCCGACCGCCAGCGGCAATCTGGCTGTATTCCCGATTGTATTGACCAGCATAATTCTGATCTTGCACCGCCGCGTCGGCGGCCCGGCGACCGCGGCGGTGATGGCGAACGCGGTGATCGGGCTTGGCGGCTTCGGCATTGCCTGCATCACCCTTAATCTCGCCGCCGATCCGCTTGGCGCAGCGCTTGCTTTGAGCTTGACGCTCGCCGTATCGGTCGGCTGCAATCTGCTGGTGTTCTTCGCGCGCCGCCGCCTTGTTGCGTCATGAGCGAACTGATCGCCGATCCGAATTTCTGGTACTCGCTGGCGCTGAAAATCGTCATCACCGTCAGCATCACGGTGGCGGCGTCCATCGTCGTCGAGCGCAGCGGACCCTTCATCGGCGCGTTGATCGCCTCATTGCCGACCGCCGGCGGCGCGGCCCTCATTATTCTGGCAATGGACCATACGCCTGCCTTCATCGCACAGAGCATGATCGGCAGCATGGTGGTTGACGCCGTCTGCGCCGTTTATGCGCTGACCTACGCGGCGCTGGCGCAGCGGTACGGATTGCTGATGAGCCTCGGCGGCGCAATGGCCGTCTGGTTTGCCGGCGCGCTCGGTTCGCGGCTGATCGGCTGGACCGCGAACACGGCGCTGGTCTTCGACATCGCCGTCTTTTGCATCACTATTCTTGCCGCGCGGCGCTTCCTCGGCGACGGCAAGGTCAAGCCGCATGTCGATCTGACGGCGCGTGATGTCGCCTGGCGCGCCGGCGTGGTGACGCTCTGTGTTCTTATCGTCACAGGCCTTAGTTCGTCGATCGGCTCGTATTTCTCTGGCGTTTTCGCTTTCTTTCCGGTGGCGATGAGTTCGTTCTTTATCATTTTGCACACGCGGCTCGGTGGCAGCGCCGCGGCTAGCGTCGCCGCGCATGTACAGGCGCCTTTGGTTGGTCTGTTCCTCAGCCTTTATGCCGTGCATCACCTTGCCGAACAGATTGGCGTCTGGTGGTCCTATGGCGTGGGCCTTGCCATCGGCATTTCTTGGAATGGCGCGCTGTGGGTCTGGAAAACGCGGCGCACAGCGCAGGCGTGACGGCTACGGCTTTTCGGCCAGCTTCGCCTTCAGCGTATAGATCGCTTCCATCGCCTCGCGCGGCGACATCTCGTCGGGATTGAGCGCGGCAACGGCGGCCACTAGCAATTCATTCGCGGCATCCGGTACCGCCGGCGTCGCCTTGTAGGGCGTGGCGAAGAGCGGGAGATCCTCGAAGCCTTTCGGCGCGGCGCGGTCTTCCTGCTCGAGCTTGGCCAGCACCAGCTTCGCACGCTCGATCACGTTCGACGGCAGGCCGGCAAGCTTGGCGACCTGAATGCCGTAGGAGCGGTCGGCGGCGCCCGGCGCGACTTCGTGCAGGAAGACGACGTCGCCCTTCCACTCTTTCACTTTCACGGTGACATTGTGCAACCGGTTGAGCCGCGCCGACAGCGCGGTCAGTTCGTGAAAATGCGTCGCGAACAGCGAGCGGCATTTATTGACGTCGTGCAGATGCTCGACGGTGGCCCAGGCGATCGACAGGCCGTCGAAGGTGGCGGTGCCACGGCCGATTTCGTCGAGAATGACCAGCGAACGCGCGCCGGCCTGATTGAGGATCGCCGCGGTCTCGACCATCTCGACCATGAAGGTCGAGCGGCCGCGCGCCAGATCGTCCGCGGCGCCGACGCGCGAGAACAGCCGGTCGACGACGCCGATATGCGCCGACTTCGCCGGCACGAAAGAGCCCATTTGCGCCATGATGGCGATCAGCGCGTTCTGCCGCAGGAAGGTCGACTTGCCGGCCATGTTCGGGCCGGTAATCAGCCAGATGCGGCCGGCGTACATCTCGGGCGGGGGAGAAAGATCGCTGTCATTGGCGACGAACGGCGTGCCGTCGCGCGCCAGCGCCTGCTCGACCACCGGATGACGTCCGCCTTCGATGGCAAAGGCGAGCGACTCGTCGATCAGCGGCCGCGCGTAATTTCGTTCGGCGGCAAGCGCGCCCAGCGCGGCGGCGGCATCGAGCCGCGCCAGCGCCTCGGCGCATTGCTTGATCGCCTCGCCTTGCGCGATGACAGCGGATGCGAGCTTCTCGAAAATCTCAAGCTCGAGTCCGAGCGAGCGATCGGCAGCACTGGCGATCTTCGCCTCGAGTTCGCCGAGTTCGGTCGAGGTGAAGCGCACTTGGCCGGCCAGGGACTGGCGATGGATGAAAGTCGCGTTGAGCGGCGGAGCGGTGAGTTTGTCGGCGTGCTGCGCGGTCACTTCGACGAAATAGCCGAGCACATTGTTGTGGCGGATTTTCAGACCTTTGACCCCGGTCTCGTCGGCATAGCGCGCCTGCAAGGCGGCGACGACGCGGCGCGATTCGTCCCGCAACGCGCGGGTCTCGTCGAGCGCCGCGTCATAGCCTTCACGCACGAAGCCGCCGTCGCGCTTGATCAGCGGCAGCTCATCGGCCAGCGCCCGCGCCAGCTCGGCGGCGAGCGTCGCGTCCGGCTTGCGGCACAGCGCCAGAGCTTCGGCGATTTCCGCCGGGACGTCCTTCAGTTTACCGAGCGTACTTGCCAGTTCGCTCGCCGCGACGACGCCGTCGCGAATGGCGGCGAGGTCACGTGGGCCGCCGCGCTGCAAGGCGATGCGCGACAAAGCCCGCGCCAGATCGGGCGCCGCCTGCAAGCGCGACCGGGTCTCGGCGCGCGCCGCGACATCGTCGACGAAGCAGGCGACCGCATCGAGGCGCTGGGCAATCGCCTTGACGTCGGTCAGCGGCGCCGCCAGCCGCTGCGCCAGCAGGCGCGAGCCGGCCGAGGTCACGGTGCGGTCGATGCAGTCGAGCAGCGAACCGCGCCGCTCGCCCGACAATGTGCGCATCAGTTCGAGATTGCCGCGCGTCGCCTGATCGATGGCCATGGTCGCCGAGGCCGCTTCGCGCAACGGCGGCGAAAGCGGCGGGCGCTGGCCGATCTGCGTGCGCTCGACATAAGTGACGCAGGCCGCGGCGGCGGTCAGCTCTAGCCGCGTCAGAAGACCGAAAGCCTCACTGGTCGCTACCGCGAAAAACGACGTCAGCCGCCGCTCGGCGGTGGCGCCATCGAACACGTCGCGAGTCAAAGGCGTCACCGCCGGCAGTTCGCGCCACATCGGCACCAGTTCGGCGTCGGCATAGAGCGCGTCGGAGACAAGAATCTCGCTTGGTTCCAGCCTTGCGATCTCGGCCGAGAGCATCAACCGGTCGCATTCGGTGATCCGAAATTCGCCGGTGGAAATGTCGATCCAGGCCAGCCCAAAGCGCGCTTCGCTGTCCACCGACGACAGCCGCGCGCGGGCAATGGCGAGGAGATAATTGTTGCGCCTGGCGTCGAGCAAAGTGTCTTCGGTCAGTGTGCCGGGTGTGACCAGACGGACGACGTCGCGCCGCACCAC
This sequence comes from Bradyrhizobiaceae bacterium, assembly GCA_947479905.1. Taxonomy (GTDB): domain Bacteria; phylum Pseudomonadota; class Alphaproteobacteria; order Rhizobiales; family Xanthobacteraceae; genus Pseudolabrys. The sequence goes on along the minus strand of CANKBJ010000005.1, from coordinate 40,983 downwards.
GCTCTTTGAGCCGCGCTTCTTCGCCTCGGCCGGGTCCTCAAGTTGTTCGCACACGGCGACGCGGTGGCCGAGCGCGATCAGCCGGTGCAGATATTCGTCCGAGCGCACCACCGGCACGCCGCACATCGGGATGTCCTGGCCCTGATGCTTGCCGCGCTTGGTCAGCACGATGCCGAGCGCGCGGCTCGCCACCTCGGCGTCCTCGAAGAACAACTCGTAGAAATCGCCCATCCGGTAGAACAGCAGCGAGTCCGGATTGGCGGTCTTGATCTCGATGTACTGCTCGAGCATCGGCGACAGCTTGCCGTTGCCGTCATGGGTCGGCGTCGGCCCGCCGCTTTCGGGAGGGGACTCGGGTTCGTCGAGGCCGATAGGGTGGATCAGGGACATGGGGAGAGGTTAGCAGATGGGTTGGGGGCAATTCCATCCGCAGGAGCGGCTACACACACTGTGTCATGCGCGGGCTTGACTCGCGCATCCCGCTTAGACGGGCACCGAGCGTTCCTAAGCGGGATGGCCGGGACAAGCCCGGCCATGACAAATTGAGGTTTACGTTACCTCGTTTGCCCTTTTGAGCCCTGAAATCATCGATGTATTGAGCAAATGCTCGCGCGCTTTGACCGGATCGGCGGCAATCGCCACCAATTCCTCGAGCCGCGCCCGCTGTACGGCCGGATCGCGTTCTTCCATGGTCTGCTTGTTGCGGATAGACATGGCCTGCACCTGCTCGATGGTGGCGGCGCGCCGCTGCCGCGAATAAAGGTCGAGCAAGGCCTCGCTCTCTCCATGCCAGTGCCGTGCCAGCTTGTCGCTGAGGTTGATGGCGTCATGGATGCCGCTGTTGAGGCCAAAGCCGCCGAGCGGATTGTTGAGATGGGCGGCATCGCCGGCGAGCAGCACACGACCGGCGCGGAACGACGACGCGACGCGCTGATGCACCCGGTAAGTGCTCTTGTAGCGAACCTCATAAGGGCCGGCCTTCGGCACGAGCCGCTGCAGCGCCGACTCGATGCGATCCGGCGACAGCAATGCCTCTTCGCTTTCTTCCGGATTGACCGGGTAGGCCAGCCGCCAAAGACCGGGAGCGCCGTCGTCCGGCACCTTGAACAGCGCGCCCCATTCGACCGGGTCGGCGATGTAGCAATTGAACGCAAAGCCGTGCTGCGCGAAATCGTAGGGCGTGCTCACCACCACGAACAGCTCCGGCCATGTGAAGCCCTCGAACTCGACGTCGAGCCCCTTGCGCACCGCGCTGCGGCCGCCGTCGGCGCCGATCAGCCATGACGCTTTGATCGTGCGGTCCGCGCCGCCGGTACCGAAGGTCACGGTGACGCCATCGGCATCCTGCGTGAAGCTTTTGAGCGTGTGGCCGAAGTTGATCTCGACGTCCTTGTTGCGCTTGAGGATATCGAGCTGGATCGGCGTCAGCCGATGCTGTTCGAGATGCAAACGGTAAGGATAGGGCGTGATATCCTTGAGCAAATCGAGATCGAACTCGGCAACCAGATCGCCGGGCCGGTTGCGGATCTGCCAGCGCTGCACCTTCAGGCCGGTCTCGTGCATCTTGGCGGTGATGCCGTAGGGCGCCATCATCTCCAAAGTCGGCGGATGAAACGAGCCGGCGCGCAGGTCATGCGTCAGCGCCGGCTCCGCTTCACACAGAACGACAGGGATTCCTTGCTTGCGCAAGGCAAGCGCGCACATCAGGCCGGTCGGCCCTGCGCCGGCGATAACAACGGGTAGACTGTCTGGCATTATCTCTTCTTATTTAACCAGCTTCGTGCCGGTGATGCGCTCGAGGTTGCCGTGCGCGATCGCTTCTCTTTCGGCCTTGGAGATATTGGCGGCCTCGAGGAAACGGATGGCATCGCGCGTATACATCGTGCCCTTTTCGGGATCGAACGGGCAGTCCGAGGCGAACACGATCTTGTCGTGGTCATAGAAGGATAAACCCATCGTCATTCCGGCTTCCGACGAGAACGTGGCGGTGTCGGTGTAGAACGAGTGCTTGAAGTAGTCGAGCGGGCGCTTCTTGAGCTGCTTCAGCAGCACCGTGAGGTCTTCGCCCGATGTGCGCGAGCCGAGCTGATCCCAGCCGGGGCCGATGCGGCCTTCCAGCATCGGCACGATACCGCCGAAATGATGGGTAATGATCTTGATGTTCGGATATTTGTCCATCAGCCGCGAGAACACCAGCCGCGCCATCGCCGCGCCGGTCTCGTAAGACCAGCCGAAGGCCCACCAGATTTCGAACTTCGAGGTCTTCTCGCTGGCGTAATCCGGAATGCCGGCGTTGCGCGCCGGATGCAGCCAGATCGGCTTGTTGAGTTTTTCCATCGCGGCGAAGAATGGCTCGAACTTCGGATCGTCAAGCGGCACGCCGGCGACATTGGTGTAGATCTGCACGCCGAGCGCGTCGTTCTTGATCGCGCGCGTGGCTTCGGCGACGCCGGCATCGGGCGCACCGAGCGCGCCCTGCGCCACCCAGCCGGGGAAATGGTCGCTGTCCTTGGCGCAAATATCGGCCAGTTCATCGTTGATCAGCCGAGCATACTCCTCGACCTTGGCGCCGTCACCTTTGGCGAAGACTTCCAGCGGCGGCATGGCGTAGGAAATGATCTGCGCGTAGTCGGGAAACGTATCGATCACTTTGCGGCGCGCATCGAGATCGTGGATGCAGGGCACTTCGCGCATGCGCTTGCCGATGTCGGGATAGCCGCTGTCGACCAGCAGCTGGAAAATCCGGCTCGGCATGAAATGGGTATAGGCGTCGATGCGCATGGAACTCTCCGTGACTGGAACTTGCGTCTTGTTATCGTGCCGAATGCGACCCGGCTAGCGTTTAATAGGGCGTAATGACGTTGAGCAGCGCCTGGCGCTTGTCGTTCATGACAGCGTCGCGCGCGCGGGCCAGTGCGCCGGGCAGATCGGCCGGCTTTTCCACGCGCTCGGCGTGTGCGCCTTGCGCCTTCGCCATTTCGTCATAGGGCGGCGCCGGATCGAGGTCGGCCAGCTCGCGGCCGTCGGTTTCGCCGGAAACGCCGTCCTTGAACATCGCCAGCGTCGAATTGCGCACCGCGCCGTAACGGCTGTTGTTGAAGACGATGGTGAGGATCGGCAGGTTGTGCTTCTGCGAGACCCAGTGGCCGACGGTGGGATTGGAGAACATGTAGGCGCCGTCGCCGAGCGTGGCGACGATCAATTTGTCGGGCGCGGCGAGCTTGGCGCCGAGCGCGGCTCCCAGCCCCCAGCCGAGGCCGCCGGCCGGTCCAAGCGCGAACAAAGTGCCCGGCTTCTCGCGCGGGCAATGATCGGCGCGCAGCGGGTATTCATTGAAGATGACGGCTTCCTCGCCGACCGCCTCGTAGATGGCGCGCGACAGGTAGGCCGGCGAGATGCGCTCGCCGACAACCGAATCTTTCGCCAATTGTGCGCGCCGCGTCCGCATGCGCTCGGCCAGCCGGGTGCGCCGCGCCGAGATGCGCGCTTCGGCCATTTGCAGGCGCGATCCGACGGCGTTCTCCAGCGCCTCGAGAGCATTGACGACGCCGGCCTGCACGGCGAGATCGCTCGGAAACGAGCGCATCGGGTAGCGCACGAAGAACGGATCCTCGCCGATATGGACGATGCGGGCGCCAGCCGGCGGGTGTTGCAGATGCGGAATCCACGGCACGTCGGATTCGAGCGAGATCACCAGGTCGGCATCGGCCAGCAACGCGCCCGGTTCGTAGCCGAAATGCATCGGATGGCTCGACGGCAGGCAGACGCTGCGCGGGTTATGCGTGATGACGGGAATGGCGCACTTTTCCGCGAGCGCGCTCAATGTCCGCACCGCGTCCGACGGCAGGACCGAGGTTATGATCAGCGGCCGTTCGGCGGCGGCGATCCACTCGGCCAACGTTGCAATCGTCTTCGGATCGGGATGTGCGCGCGGCGCCGCCGTGCGCGGCTTGATCGGCGCGATCGGCTCCATCACCGGCGCCGACAAAGGCTCGCGCGGCAGCACCAGATAGATCGGTCCGCGCGGATGCGCCATCGCCACCTCGACCGAGCGCGCGACGACGTCGCCGACCTGACCCGGCGTTCTCAGTTCGTAATCCCATTTCACCAGTTCGCGCACCATGCCGGCCTGGTCGAACATTTCCTGCGCCCAGTGGATCGGCCGCGAGCGCGAACCGAACGTGCCCTTCTCGGTGATCGGCGTGCGGCCGGCGGCGAGAATGAGCGGCACGCGGTCGCGCGACAGGTTGGTGAGGTTGTTGATCGTGTTGGCGGTGCCGACATTGACGTGTACCATCACAGCCTGCGGCCGGCCGTTCATCAGATAGGCGCCATGCGCCATCGCGACCGCCAGATTTTCGTGCGGCACCAGCACCGGCATCGGTACCTTGGCGTTGGTCTTCTTGGCGCGGCTGAAGGCTTCGACGACGGGCGGAAAGTCGGTGCCGGGATTGGCGAACATGTAATCGACGCCGTGGTCGGCGAGCGCGCGGAGAAATGCCTCGGCGGCAATGGCTGGCCGGGGCCCGGGCGTCGGTGTCGCGTTCATTTGTTTCGTCCCCGGACCATAAATCCGCGCCATTCGAGCGTCGGATGCTGAATTTCCGGCGTGTTCTACTCGACAGGGGTAGGCCTTACAAGCAAAGGCTCGCCGTGCCATGCGGGCGCGGCGAGCCTGATCTGCGTGTGGGCGAGCGCCCGTAAGGGCGGCGCCAATAGGCTTTCGCTCAGAACGGGTAGTGCTGGTGGCTTTCGATGGTGACCCAGCGCAGTTCGGTGAATTCGGCGATGGCGCCGACGCCGCCGAAACGGCCATAGCCGGAATCCTTGGTGCCGCCGAACGGCATCTGCGGCTCGTCGTTCACCGTCGGGCCGTTGATGTGGCAAATACCGGACTGGATGCGCTTGGCAACCGCCATGGCGCGCTGGATGTTCTGGCTGAACACTGCCGAGGACAACCCGTATTCGGTGTCGTTGGCGATGCTGACGGCTTCGTCGTCGCCGTCGACGCGGATGATGCTCTTGACCGGGCCGAACGATTCCTCGCGGTAGATTTTCATCTGCGGGTTGACGTGGTCGAGCAGCGTCGCCGACCAAGCGGTGCCGTTGCGCTTGCCGCCAGCGACGAGCTTCGCGCCCTTGGCTACGGCGTCGTCGAGCAACTCCTGCATGCGGTTGGCCGCATTTTCGCTCACCAGCGAGCCGAGCACGACCTTGCCGCGCGGGTCGCCGAAGGGCAGGCCGTTCGCCTTGGCGGCGAGCTTGCCGACGAAGTCGTCGGCGATCTTGTTGTCGACGACGATACGCTCGGTCGACATGCAGATCTGGCCCATGTGCATGAAGGCGCCGAAGGCCGCGCCGTTCACCGCTTCGTCGATATTGGCGTCGTCAAGCACCAGCAGCGGCGCCTTGCCGCCGAGTTCGAGCAGCACAGGCTTGAGATACTTCGCCGCGATCTGCGCGACGATGCGGCCGACATGGCTGGAGCCGGTGAAATTGATGCGGCGCACCGCCGGATGTGCGATCAGCGCCTCGACCACCTGCGGCGCGTCCTCGCGCGAATGCGTCACGACATTTATGACGCCTTTCGGAATGCCCGCCTCCTGCAACACCTTGCCGATCAGCATGTGCGTGGCGGGGCAGGTTTCCGACGCCTTCATCACCACGGTGTTGCCGCAGGCCAGCGGCATCGCCACCGAGCGCACGCCGAGAATGACCGGCGCGTTCCACGGCGCCATGCCGACGCAGACGCCGGCCGGCTGGCGGATCGCCATCGAAAAGCAACCCGGCTTATCGGACGGGATGACCTCGCCGTGAATCATCGTGGTCATGCAGGCCGCTTCGCGCAGAATCTTGGCGGCGAACATCACGTTGAAGCCGGACCACGGCCCGGTTGCGCCGGTTTCTTCCATGGTCAGCTTGATGAACTCGGGCGTCTTCGCCTCCAGCAAGTCGGCCGCCTTCAGCAGCAGCTTGCGGCGTTCATTGGGTCCGGTTTCCGACCAGGCCGGAAACGCAGCGGCGGCGGCGGCACAGGCAGCGTTGACGTCGGCGACCTTGCCGGCCGGCGATGTGCTGGCGACGCTGCCGGTGAACGGGTCGAGACGGTCGAATGTCTTGTTGTCGATCGCGGCCACGTCGGCGCCGTTGATCAGAAGCGATACGTTCATTTCATCCTCCCCAAAATTTCATCCACTCTACAGTTATCCTCTCGCCGCCGGACTGCGGCTCAAAGTCTCATGTCGGGCCTTAAAGATGCGGTACTCGAACATCGAGCACCGCGCAGCGCTTCTCCTCGCGCACAACGCGTAGCGCTTCGGCGATGGCCGCTTCGACTTCTTCCGGGCGTTCCAGCTTTCGGGCAAAGGCTCCGCCGGCGGCGGCGGCGATAGCGGCGTGATCGGGCGCCGGATCGAATTCGACGCCGATCGCATTAGCGCGGCTGGCATAGCCATCGGGATGCACCGCCAGAGTCGACATCTTAGGCGAACGCCAGCCGCCATTGTTGTAGATCACCTGCAGGAACGGCGTTTCGTATTTGCGCGCCATCCAGTGCACCGAAGACGGCACCGAGAACATGTAAGAGCCATCGCCGGACAGCGCGATGACCGTCTTGTCCGGGTGCGCCAGCTTGGCGCCGATGGCGGCGCCGCCATGCCAGCCGAGCGACGAACCGCCGCTGAGGAAATACGATCCGGGCCGCGACGGCCGCAGATGATTGGCGATAGTCGGGTAATTGGTGATCGTCTCGGACAGGATGATGGTTTTGTCGTCGATATGCTTGCGCAGACAGGCGGTGAAATATTCCGGCGTGATCATCGCGCCATTCGGCTGTTCGCGCTTGAGCCATTGCGCGGCGAGGGCGTCGTGCATCTTGCCGTAATGCGCCTGGCGTTCCTTTACCTTGCCGGCGTCGACGGTCATGCCGTCGAGCGCGGCATTCACCTGCGTCAGCGCCGTGGCGCAGTCGGCCTGGAACACGCGTTGCGCCTTGAAGTACCAGAGCGGAATGTCGAGTTTGAGCGGATCGACGTCGATATGGAATATTTTCGCGCCGGCCGACGGTTTGCTGACCGACGGCACCCAGGGCGCGTCCGAGTCCAGCACCAGCACGACATCGGCTTCCGCGAGCACCGGCTCCTGGTACGGCTCGCTCCAGCGATTGCCCATATAGAGAGAATCCTCGGCCGGATAATTCATACTGACCGGCGATTGCTCGAGCACGGCGATGCCGAGGCGATGGCATAATTTCACCAGTTCGCCGACGGCGGCCGGATTGCGGCCGACCGCGCTGGTCACCACCAGCGGGCGCTTGGCGCCGTTGAGCGCTTGCGCCAGTTCGCCGGCATCGTTGGCTCGCAGCGGCAGCGGCGCGATCGCCGGCCATTCGGCCATGTCGATGGCGACCGGCGTGACATCCTCTTCCATTACTTCGCGCGCGCCGACCAGATAGACCGGACCCTTGGGTTCGCTCCTGGCCAGTTGCATGGCGCGGTGAGTCACCTGCTTGATGTTGCGGCCGGTGCGGAATTCGTAGTCGAATTTGACATAGTTGCGGACGATGCCGCGCTGATCGGCAATGTCCTGGATCCACTGGATCCATTCGTTGCGCGACCCCTTCAATTCTCCTTCCTGCGTATAGGGCGTGGCGCCGGCGAAGATCAAAACCGGCACGCGACCGCGCAGCGCGTTATGCACGGCGCCGCCGAGCGCCTGGGTGCCGCATTCGACATGCACGATGACGGCCTGCGCTTGCCCCGTGACCTGGGCGTAGCCATGCGCGGCGGAGAGCGCCACCATCTCGTTCGGACAGGTCAGCATCGCCGGGAAACCGCGCGCGCTGGCCTTGCCCTCGGCGACCGATTCGACGATGGCCGGATGGTCGCTGCCGAGATTGGCGAAAATATAGGAGACGCCGGCCTCCTTGAGAGCCTCGAGAAAAGCCGTACCTGCTGTGTACACGCGGGAATCCTATCTACCGTAACAAAAAAACCGGGTCGGTCGTGAAGGCTACATGTGCGAGGGCAGCCAGAGCGCCAGAATGGGAAAGGCGATCAGGATGGCGAGCCGAAGCAGATCGGTGACGATGAACGGCAGCACGCCGTAAAAGATGGTCGATATCTTGACGTCGTCGACCACGCTCTTGATGACGAATATGTTCATCCCGACCGGCGGGTGGATCAGCCCGAGTTCGACGGTCATCACGACGATGACGCCGAACCAGATCGGATTGAATCCGAGCGCGACGATGACCGGGAAGATGATCGGGATGGTCAGGATGATCATCGCCAGCGCGTCCATGAGACAACCGAGCACCAGATACATCAGCATGATGATGCCGAGGATGCCGTAGGCACCGAGGCCAAGCGAGCCGAGGAATTCCGAAACTTTCTGCGGCGTCTGGGTGATGGTCAGAAAATAGCCGAACAGCAGCGCGCCAATCAGCACCGTGAAGACCGCCGCGGTGGTGCGGGTTGCTTCCAGCAGCGAGCGCAGGATATCGGCACGCGACAGCCGGCCGCGTGCGATGCCGATCAGGAAAGCGCCGCCGGCGCCCATGCCGGCCGCCTCGGTGGCCGTGAACATGCCGCCATAAATGCCGCCGATGACGAAAGCGAACAGCAGGATCGTCGCCCAGACGTCGCGCAGACCCTCGATCCGCTCCCGCCAGGAACTGCGCACGCCGGTGGGCAGAAAGCCCGGCCGCATCGCGCCGATGATGCTTATGGTCGCCATGTACATCAGCACGGCGAGAATGCCCGGGACAATGCCTGCGACGAACAGCTTGCCGACATCCTGCTCGGTGATCAGGCCATAGACGGCGAAGACGGTCGACGGCGGGATCATGATGCCGAGCGTGCCGCCCGCGGCGATCACGCCGGTGGCGAAGCTTTGCGGATAGCCATAGCTGCGCATTTCCGGATAGGCGACACGCGAGAACGTCGCGGCGGTGGCGACCGACGAGCCGCAGATGGCGGCGAAGCCGCCGCAGGCCGCGATGGTGGCGATGCCCAGGCCGCCGCGTAGATGGCCGACAAAGCCGTTGGCGGCGCGGAACAGTTCGCGACTCATGCCCGATGTGGTGGCGAAGGAGCCCATCAGCAGGAACAGCGGAATGACCGCGAAATTGAAATCGGTCACCGTCCGCATGGTGGTATGGCCGACGATCTTGAGCGCCGGACCGCTGCCGGATAGATAGGCGAAGCCGCCGACGCCGACGAGGCCCATCGCCATGCCGATCGGCACGCGCAGCAGCATCAGGACGAAGAGCGAAACGAACCCGATAATGGCGACGGCATCGGTGCTCATGTGAAGTTGCTCATTCGACCGGCTTGATGATATTTTGATTGGCCGCGATCAAATCCGGACGGAAGATCAGCCGATAGGTGCGCACGGCGATCAGCAGCACCGCGGCGGCGTCGCCGATCCACGCGACCAGAAAGAATGGCCAGACCGGCAGCCGCAGATCGAATGTCTGAAGATTGGCGTCGCGCGTGCTGATGACCTTGTCGAACAGGGTATAGGTCTGCACCGACACCACGAACAAAAGAACCAGAGTGGCAAATACGTCGATGGCGCGCTGCCAGCGGGGTCCGACATTGGCCCAGACCAGATCGACGGTAATGTGGGTGCCGCGATACGAGGTCGCGGCGATGCCCCAGAAGATCAGGATGCCAAGCAATTGCTGGCCAAAATCATAGGCGTCGGGGACGGCGATGTTGAAGAAGTATCGCAGCATCACCGTGATGAACACGTCGGCGGCGACGATGCCGATGAACAGCGCTGCGATCCACTCGATCGAATCGATGAAGCGATCCATGAGATTGGGTGGCAGCCGTGTCGTCACGCGTTTTAACTCACCTTACATCCGTTCGTCCCCGCGAATGCGGGGACCCAGGGCCACAATAAAGAGTCTTGGATAGGAACCCTGGATTCTCGCTTTCGCGGGAATGAACGGAGTTGGTTGCCGGCCATTTGTCGCGCTTAATAGGCCGCTTTGAACTTGGCCAGTTCGGCTTTCAATTCGGTCATGGCGGCGTCCGGATTGCCGCCGGCCTTCTTGACATTGTCGGCCCAGGATTTTTCCAGAGGCTGCGCCGCGGTCTTCCATTCCATCAGTTGCGCCGGTGTGATGGTGTAGACCTCATGCGCCGGATCGGCCTTGAGCTTGCCGATGCCGGCGTGCTCGAAATCGGCCCAGTTCGACGCCACTTTCAGCGACCAATCGTTGGTGCAGTGATTGTCGATCACTTTCTTTTGCGCCGCCGACATCTGGGCGTATTTGTCCTTGTTGAAGACGAAGGCGAAGGTGGTGACGTAGAGCGGCACTTCCATGTGATACTTGGTCACCTTGTCGATGCCGAACAGCGGGATCGAGCCCCACGGGAAGGTCACCGCGTCGGCGACGCCCTTCTCGATAATGTCGCGCACTTCCGGCGCGCTGGACTGCACATTGGTGCCGCCGAGCTGGGTGACGAAGGTCGCCATGGTGGCGTGCGCCGGGCGGATCTTCATCCCCTTGATATCGGCCGGTACCACGATCTTCTTGGCCTTGGAATGGAACGTGCCCGGATCGTGCACGAAGGCGAGGCAGAACTTGACGTCCTTCATCTCCTTGTCGGCATATTTGCGGTACCAGGCGTCGAGTGCCTGGGAGCCGGTCTTGCCGTTGGCGATCAGAAACGGCAGTTCGCCGGCGCCGATGATCGGAAAGCGGCCGGGCTGATAGCCGGGATTGATGTAAGTGAGGTCGGCGATGCCGTCGCGCGCCATGTCGTAATGGTCGAAGGCCTTGCCGAGCTGCTGGGCCGGATAGACCTTGGACTTGATGGTCCCGCCGGAATCCTTCTCGACCGATGCGCCCCATTCCTCAAGCGCCTTCTGCAGCGGGTGTGACGGCGGCACCCAATGCGACAGCTTGAGCTCGAACGTCTTGTCCTGGGCAAAGCCGGCGGTGGTTGCGCCGAGCAGGCCGGCAAAAGCGAGCGCGGCGGCGATACGGATTTTCATCGTTTTCTCCCTCGGTTGATACGTTGGTTACAAAGCCAACTTTTTTATTATTCAGCCGCATGTTGTCGCGCTTGTAAAGGGAAGTATATGGTTTGATATCAAACTATAAACTTGACCGCCGTGGGCGGCGGGCAAAAAACGAAGCGTTGGGAGCGACGACGTGGGCTTGAAGAACGGTAAAGGCGGCAGCCGTGTGCGGCGCGGCAAGAACGGGGTATCGAGCGTCGAATCGATCAGTTTCGGTCCGCTGGCGACCTGGGTGGGCTTCAATCTGCGCATGGCGCAGGAGTCGGCCTTCCAGGCTTTCTCGCGCCAGTCTAAGGAAATTGGCGAAAGTCCGGGCCGGTTTGCAACGCTGACCTTGATCGCGCGCAATCCGGGCATCAGCCAGACGGAGTTGAGTCAGGCCGCCGGCCGCGACAAATCGAGCCTGACCCCGGTGATCGAGGACCTGGTGCGGCGTGGGCTGGTCGAGCGCAAGCGGCTCAACCACGACCGCCGCGCCTATTGCCTGAACGTGACCCGCGACGGCAAGAAGACCCTGACGACCATGATGCGGTGCGCGCGTCGGCACGAACGCAACCTCGACAAGATCATCGGCCTGAAGAACCGCGAGCGGTTCATCGAAATATTGAAGAAGCTCGCCGCTGGGTTCAATTAGAGATGAATGTCGTCCCCGCGAAGGCGGGGACGACAGGAACCCGGCAGCTACGCCTTGAACCTTTCCAGCACCGCGTCCGGCACAGGATGCGATTTCAGACGCCCGTCGGCGTCGCGCACGGTCCAGACCCGCTTTTCCGAACACTCCGCGCAAAGCTCGCCATCAAGGCTGAGCTTATGCTCGACCTCGAAACTCGAACGGCCGAAGACGATCGTGCTGACGACGCTGACGTCGTCGCCGAAGCGCGTCGGCTTGATGAATTTCGCCTGCGTGCGCACCAGCGGCCAGCCGGTGAATTCCAGTCGCTTGAACATTTCGAATTTGGTCATGCCGAGCACGGTCTCGAACAGCATCGCCGTCGAGTGATCGAAGATGCGGAAATAGTTCGGAAAGAAAATGATGCCGGCCGGGTCGCAGTCGCCCCATTCGATCCGCACCATGCGGGTATTGCTGTGCGTCGCCATTTTGCGAACTACCGCGGCGCCATGCGCAGCGCGCCGTCGAGGCGGATCACTTCGCCGTTGAGATAGCCGTTATGCACGCAGTGCAGCACCAGCGCGGCGTATTCGCTCGGCCGCCCCAGGCGTTTGGGAAATGGCACCGAGGCGCCGAGCGAATCTTGAGTTTCCTGCGGCAGCGCGGTCAGCATCGGCGTGGCGAAAATGCCCGGCGCGATCGCCAGCACGCGGATGCCGAATTGCGACAGTTCGCGCGCCGCCGGCATGGTCAGCGCGGCAACGCCGCCTTTGGACGACGCGTAAGCCGCCTGGCCGATCTGGCCCTCGAAAGCGGCGACCGAGGCGGTCGATACGATCACGCCACGTTCGCCATCGGCGAAGGGCGCGACGGTCTGCATGTCGGCCGCGACCAGCCGCATCATGTTGAAAGTGCCGATCAGGTTGATGCGGATGACGCGCTCGAAGTCCTCCAGCGGCATCGGGCCGTCGCGGCCGACAATGCGCTTGGCCGGGCCGACGCCGGCGCAATTGACCAGAATGCGCGCCGCGCCGTGCGCCGCCTTGGCCTTTTCAATGCCCGCCTTGGCGCCGTCGGCCGAGGCGACATCGCAGGCGACGCCGACGCCGCCTATGTCCTTGGCGACGCTCGCGGCGCCGGCTTCGTTGATATCGAACACCGCCACTTTGGCGCCGGCCGCCGCCAGCGCGCGCGCGGTCGCGGCCCCCAGGCCCGATGCGCCGCCGGTCACGATGGCCGCCTGTCCTTTGAGTTCCATCGTTTTGGGTTCCTTCTTTGTGCGCGATCAGGCGCTATACACCGGATTTTCAATCAGCATGGCAATGCCCTGGCCGCCGCCGATGCAGGCGGAGGCAATGCCATAGCGCAGGTTCGCGCGTTTGAGTTCGCGCGCCAAGGTCAAGGTGAGGCGGATGCCGGTGGCCCCCAGCGGGTGGCCGATGGCAATCGCGCCGCCATTGACGTTCAGCCTGTCCTCGTCGAGTTCGAGTTCGCGCGCGCAGGCCATGACCTGGGCGCCGAAGGCCTCGTTGATCTCGAAGCGGCCGATGTCGCCCAGCGTCAACCCGGCGCGTCGCAGCACGGCGTTGATCGCCGGGACCGGCCCGATGCCCATGACGTCCGGCCGCACGCCGACGGCGGCGCTGGCAACGATGCGCGCTAGCGGCACCTTGCCGAGCCGGCGCGCATAGTCGGCGCTGCCGACCAGGATCGCCGCCGCGCCATCGACGATGGCCGATGAATTGCCGCCGGTCTGCACGCCGCCGAAGGCCGGCTTGATCTTGGCAAGTTGTTCTTCGGTCGAGACGCGGATGTGGCTGTCGGCGGCCATCTCTTCCTTGATGCGGATGCCGCGATCCTTCAGTCCGTCGATGGCGAATTGCTCGGTGGCAACCGGCACGATCTCGCCGGCGAGGAACCCGCTTTGTTGCGCCTTCGCAGCGCGGGCAAACGAACGCGCCGCGTAGGCATCGACCTCCGGCCGCGTGATCTGATACTGCCGCGCCAGATTTTCCGCGGTATCGCCCATGCCGATGCCGCAAGACGGATCGAGCAGCGCCTCCCAGAGGAAATCCTTGAACTCGACCTGGCCCATGCGGAAACCGCCGCGGCTCGTATAGGACGCAACCGGGTTGCGGCTCATGCTTTCGGTGCCGACGCACAGCGCCAGCTCGGCGCGCTGCAGCGAGACGGCGTCGGAAGCCTGCGCCAGCACTTCGATGCCGGTGCCGCAGACCCGCTGCACCATATGCGCGGGCGTTGCCTGCGGTACGCCGGAATAAAGCCCGATATGGCGCGGCAGCATGTAGGCGTCGAAGCTCGCCTGCGCCATGTTGCCGGCGATCACCGTGCCGACGTCTTCGGGCGACGCGCCAGTCTTTTCAAATGCCGCGCGCGCCGCCTTGATGCCGAGATCGATCGGTGACACGGACGCCAGCGCGCCGTTGTAATCGGCGAAGGGCGTGCGGGCGCCGTCGATCAACCAGGCGTCGCTGAAGGTAGCGACCAATCCATTCTGTCCTTCTGTCGACACAACGCTACTCCTTGATCCTGATCACGCGCGGCGACGGCGCGCTGCCATAAACTTCCTCGACCAAAGCGGCGCGATTCGTCAGAACCGCGCGCTGGTTGATCGAGCCCTTGTCGGTCATCTCGGCCTTGTCGAGCGATGGCGGCTCGGCCATCAGCAGCGCGCGGCAGATTTTGGTTGAGGAGCCAGTACTGCCGCGCGCCATCGTTTCCAGCAGCGCGGCGAATTGCGCGCGCACGCGGGCGTCATTGAGAACGATGTCGGACGGGGCGTCTGCGGGCAGTCCCGAACATAGCGCGCGGCAGGCGTCAACATTGGGAAACACCAGCACGGCGACGTCGTCGCGGCCTTCGCCGGCAATGACGACATCGCGCACATAAGGCGCGCAGGCGTCGATGAACTGTGCGCGCAGCGGGCCGACGTGGACCCAGGTGCCGGTGGCGAGCTTGAAATTCTCGGCGATGCGGCCGTCGAACAGGAGGCCCTGTTTTGGATCGTCCGGATCGGCGAACTTGAAGCAGTCGCCGAGCTTGTAGAACCCCTCGTCGTCGAAAGCGGCGGCCGTGTAGTCCGGCTGCCGCCAATAGCCGGGCGTGATGTTGGGGCCGCGCACCCTGGCTTCAAGTTTGTCGGCGTTCGGCACCAGCTTCAATTCCATGCCGGCGCCGGGCAGGCCCATATTCGCCGCATTCGCGGTCGGCCAGGTGCGCGCCAGCGCGAAGGGCGCGGTCTCGGTCGAGCCGAAGCCGGTCGAAAACAGAATGCGTTCGCCGCAAGCCTGCACCGCCAGATCCTGTATTTCCTCGAACACATGCTGCGCCAGTGCCGCGCCGGCAAACCACAACATTTTCATGCGGCTGAAAAATGTCTCGCGCAGGGCGGCGTCGCTGCGCAGAAAAGGCAGCAGCGCCTCGAAACCCTTGGGCACGTTGAAATACCAGGTCGGCGCGATCTCGCGCAGATTGCGCACGGTTTCATCGATCGCGCCCGGCATCGGTTTGCCTTCGTCGATATAGAACGTGCCGCCGTTGAACAGCACCAACCCGACATCGTGATTGCCGCCGGCGGTATGATGCCACGGCGCCCAATCGAGAATCACCGGCGGCTCCTCGGCGAGAAAGGCAAGCGCCTGCCGCAGCATCACCTGGTTGGCGCACCACATGCGTTGCGTGTTGATGACGCATTTCGGCACGCCGGTCGAACCCGAGGTGAACAGGAATTTGGCGATCGTGTCCGGCCCGACGGCGTCATGCGCGGCTTCGATCGCGGGGGTTGGCGTGGCGTGGAGTGCATCGAATAAAGTTGTCGAACGGCCCGGCGTCGGGTGGCGCGCCACGACCACCTCGACATCGGCCGGCACGACCGTTTGAATCGCACGCGAGAAGGCCGCGCCGTCGGCGGCGAATACCAGCCCCGGCGTGATCAACTCGAAGATCGCGCGCAGCCGCGCCAGATCGTTGGAGACCAGCGAGTAGGCCGGCGAGATCGGCGCATAGGGAATGCCGGCATAGAGCGCGCCGAGCCCCAACAGCGCGTGTTCGATGTCGTTGCCGGACAGGATCGCAATCGGCCGCTCGGCCGACAAATTGCGTGCGAGCAGCGCCTCGCCGATTTCGCGCGCCTGCCGCAGCGCCTGCGCGTAGGTCACCGTGCGCCAGCCGCTGGATTTATCGCGTTGCGCGAACAGGACGCGGTCGGGCGCAGCTTTTGCCCAATGCACCAGCCGTTCGGTGATTTTCGCAGGATAGGGCCCGAGCGGTTGCGGCGAGCGCAGCAACAGGCAGCCATCGGCGCGCTTGTCGACGATCACATCCTGCGGTCCAAGCGTGACCTGCCGCAGCGGCGGCACTTGGGTGGGGACGGTGCGGGCGGGTTCGGCGTTCATTCGGAAATCGCAATCACGGCGCCGGGGGTGGGTTCGGCATAAAGCTGTTCGACAAGCGCGGCGCGGCTTTTGAGCACGGCGCGCTGATTGATCGAGCCTTTGTCGGTCATCTCGGCCTTGTCGAGCGATGGCGGTTCGGCCATCAGGATCGCCCGCATGACCCGCATCGACGATCCTTGGCCGCTCGCGAAGGCGTCGAGCAATTGCTCGAATTTGGCGCGCACCGCGGGCGTCTCGACGACAGCGGCGGCAGGCAGGTCGGCGGCAAGGCCGGCCAGTTTGCGGCACGCCTCGATGTCGGGAAAAATAAGCGCGGCGACGTCGTCGCAGTCGGCGCCGGCAAAAACGGCATCGCGTACATAGGGCGCGAAATAATCGACAAACCGCGCCCGCAGCGGACCGACGCTGACCCAGGTGCCGGAGGTCAATTTGAAATCCTCGGCGAGGCGGCCGTCGAACAGCAGGCCTTTGCCGGGATTGTTGGCGTCGGCGAATTTCAGCGCATCGCCGATCTTGTAGAAACCCTCGGAATCGAAGGCGTCGCGCGTATGCTGCTCCTGCCGCCAATAGCCGGGCGTAATCAGCGGCCCGCGCAGCCGTGCTTCCAGTTTGCCTTCGTTCGGCACCAGTTTGAGTTCGACGCCGGGAAACGGCACGCCGATATTGCCGGCGCGGTCGGCATCGAAGGTGCAGGCCAAAGCCGATGGCGCGGTCTCGGTCGAGCCGAGCGACGACAGGAAAATAACGCGCTCGCCTGTGGCCTGAACGGATAGCTCGGTCAGATCATCCCAGGTGGTCTGGTTGAGGCTGGCGCCGGCATAGAACAGCACCTTCAGCCGGCTGAAAAAGTTCTTGCACAAGGTTTCGTCGGCGCGGAAGTGCGGCACCAGCGCCTCGTAGCCTTTCGGTACGTTGAAATAGATCGTCGGCGCGATGTCGCGCAGGTTTCGCGCGGTTTTCGGCACGCCCGGCGGCGTCGGGTTGCCGTCATCGATATAAAGCGAGCCGCCGTTCATCAGCACCAGGTTGAAATTGTGGTTGCTGCCGAAGGTGTGGCTCCACGGCAGCCAGTCGACAACGACCGGCGGCTCGTCCTGCACGAAAGCAAAACCGGAGGTAATCATCGCTTGATTCGCGCACAGCATGCGGTGCGTGTTGATCACCGCTTTCGGCGTTCCGGTCGAACCGGAGGTGAACAGGAATTTCGCAATCGTGTCCGGCGT
This sequence comes from Bradyrhizobiaceae bacterium, assembly GCA_947479905.1. Lineage (GTDB taxonomy): Bacteria > Pseudomonadota > Alphaproteobacteria > Rhizobiales > Xanthobacteraceae > Pseudolabrys. The sequence goes on along the minus strand of CANKBJ010000005.1, from coordinate 23,698 downwards.
CACCTTCGCCTGCGCGGCGGCCACGCCGGCCTCGTCTTCCGCGCCGATCAGATCGGCGAACATCGTCGTTGCCCGATCGCCAAGCGGATTCTGCGCCACCACCAGTTCGATGTCGTCCGGCACGGTGGCGCAGAGCGCGCTCGCGAATGGCCCGCCGTCGGCGGCGAACACCATGCCGGGCGTGAGCAGATCTATGATCATGCGCAGCTTGCCGAAGTCGCTCGACATCAGCGAATAGGCCGGCGACACCGGCGCATAGGGAATGCCGACAACCATCGCGGCGAGCGCCAGCAGCGCGTGTTCGATGCTGTTGCCGGAGAGAATGACAATCGGTCGTTCGGCCGACAGGCCGCGTCGCAGCAGCGACGCGCCGATGCGTTTCACCGCATCAAGTGTCTGCGCATAGGTGAGGGTTCGCCATTTATCCTGCGTGTCGCGCTGCGCCAGGAACACGCGGTCAGGCGCGGCCTTCGCCCATATGTCGAGCGGCTCGCTGATTGTGGCGTGATAGCGCGCAAGCGCCTGCGCGGCCGCCATGTAGATCGTGCCGTCGGCGCGCCGGTCGAGCAGGCTGTCGAACGCGCCCAGCCGAACCGGGCGCAGCGGCGCGGCATTTGGTTGCGCCTTGGTGGCCGAACCCAGCATTAAAGCGTTTCCTCGCGCATGGTCACTCTGGCCGGGTCACCTTGCCGGCGCGGCCCTCGAGGAAGGCGGCAAGTCGGCTTTTCGCTTCGGCATCGGCCTGTGCGATCGACGAAATCAACGCCTCCACCGCGTAGCCGCTGCCTAGATCGATTTCGGCGATGCGCGGCAGCACATGGGTGATGGCGAAATTGGTCAGCGCGGTGTTGCCGGCAATGCGCTCCGCCAGCGCCAGACCTTTGGCGAAGCCCTCGCCCGGCTCTGTCAGATAGGTCGACAGCCCCATCGCCTGGCCGTCTTCCGCCGAATAGGTGCGGCCGGTCAGCATCATGTCCATCATGCGCGCGACGCCGATCAGGCGCGGCAACCGTACCGAACCGCCGCCGCCGACATAGATGCCGCGACTGCCCTCGGGCAGGCCGTAATAGGTCGAGCGCTCGGCGACGCGCACATGCGTGGCCGCCGCCAGTTCAAGTCCGCCGCCGACCACCGCGCCATGCAACACGCAAACCACCGGCACCTTGCCGAACTGGATCTTGTCGAACACGCGATGCCATAGGCTGGAATGTGAAATGCCCTGCCGGATGTCACGCTCTTGCAATTCACTCAGGTCGAGCCCGGCGGAAAAATGCTCGCCCTCGCCATGGACCAGCGCCGCGGCGATGTCGTCGGGCAGCGAGGTGAAAAACGTCTCGATGCCGAGGATGGTGATGTCGTCGAGTGCGTTGCGCTTGTGCGGCCGCGCCAGCGTCAGGACGGCGACCTTGCCGCGCCGTTCGGCGCGCAGCGACGCGGGCAGCGTAATGCTCAACAATTCTGCGCTGGCAGCGGATGTCGGTCTCGAAGTCACGGGCTCATTCTCCTGCGGGCCGTCGCCTCAAAAGGCGGCGGCCGTTTGATCATGTCGCTGACAAAGCTCAGGCGCAACCGCCGGCCGGTAGCGCCGCTTTGTCTATTTCACCAGCGGACAACCGCCATCAGCCAGCGGACGGAACGCCTTGTCGGCGGGAATCGTGCCCACGATCTTGAACAGATCCCAGTCGCCTTTCGATTCCGTCGGCGCTTTCACCTGCAGCAGAACAAGCGGGTGGATGGCGCGGCCGTCCGGCCGGATCGTTACTTTGCCATAGACTGGCTCGTCGGACGGCGTGGCCTTCATCGCGTCGACCACAGCCTTGCCATCGGTCGCGCCGCCGGCTTTGTCGACGGACTTGAGGTAATGCAAGGTGGCGGAGTAGACGCCGGCCTGCATGTGATTGGGGTACATCTTTTTCGGATGCAGCGCGGCGTAGCGCTTGGCGAAGGCGCGCGTGCCTTCGTTTTCGTCCCAGTACCAGGCGTTGATGGCGCCCAGACCTTGCGCGGTTTGCAGACCGATCGCAGGAACGCTCTGCAAATCGAAAATCAGCGCCACGACTTTCTGATTGGCGCCGATCTTGAAGTCATTGGCCTGCTTGATGGTGTTGACGGTGTCGCCGCCGGCATTGGCGAGCAGGATCACGTCGGCCTTCGAGGCCTGCGCCTGCAACAGCGCCGAGGAGAAGTCATTGACGCCGAGTGGCAGACGCACGGCGCCGAGTACCTTGCCGCCGCTAGCATTGATTTCGTCGGTCGCCTGCTTTTCGAGGTCCTGGCCGAAGGCGTAGTCCGCCGTGATAAAGAAGAATGTCTTGGCGCCTTGGGCCAGCAGACCCTTGGCCGTGCCGTGGCCGAAAGACCAGGTGTCGTAGGTCCAGTGCACGAAATTAGGCGAACACTTGGCGCCGGTCAGCAGCGCGGTGCCGGCACCGGAGCCGATCACCACCTTGTTCTTTTCGCGGGCGATGTCCGACACCGCCAGCGCCACGGCCGAATTCGGTAGATCGACGATCATGTCGACGCCATCGATGTCGAACCAGCGCTTGGCGATGCCGGCGCCGATATCGGGCTTGTTCTGGTGGTCGGCGTTGATGATCTCGACCTTGCGCTTCGATGTCTTGGCGAAGTCCTCCGCCGCCATCTGCGCCGCGACGACCGAGCCGGGGCCCTGGAAATCGGAATAGACGCTCGACATGTCGTTCATGACGCCGATGCGGATGGTGTTGCTTGTCTGGGCCGATGCCGGCGCCGAACACAAGGCCAGCAGAAACGCGAGCTTCGCGGATTTCAGCATGATGTCCTCCCTGCGGACGTGCGGCGTGGTCCTGTTTTCTTGCCGCCGCACGGGGAGGTTGTCACCGCTGCGCCGCACGGTCAAGATTGTTGTCGAGGACAACAATCGGCATTTGGCGATGCTGCGGCGCGGCAACCGTGGGCGATTTCTAGAGGACTTCGTAGACGTCCAACCGCACGGCGCGGGCTTCGCGTTGGCCGCGCGCCAGGGCCAGAATGCGGTTGAGCCAGGCGACCGCGGGGTCGGAAGTCTCGAACCGCATCACGGTGCGGAAATAGTAGAGCGATGGATCGACCTTGTCGCCCCGGGCGAGACTTTCCAGGACGTCGGGCGGACCGTGCCGCAGCCCCTCGCTCGATACCAGAATGCGTGCGCCTTTGTCGGTTTCGAAGGTGTAGCGCGCCGTTACATCGATGACGCCATCGTCGCGCACGATCTGCCAATCGGCCCCGCCCCGGAGAATGCGCCCCTTCAGCCGCGGTCCCTCCACGGTACCACCGAGAATATCGATGATGCGCCGCTCGCCATAAGGCGTGCGGCCCAGTTCGACGGCGGTGGCCAGTTCGGCATGAATTTGGAATATTGGCCGCGTTCCCGGCATGGCGGTCATTCGTTGGGGTCCCCACCTTCGTGCCGGCCAGGCAATTTCGCCATTTGACCCTGTCGGTGGCCCGCCGTAAATACGGACCCGCAACCGGGAACCCAATTTTATGGCGCGTATTACGTCTCTTTCCGAAGCCATCGCCGGCGCCGTTCATGACGGCGATACAGTCGCGTTGGAAGGCTTCACGCATCTTATTCCGCACGCTGCCTGCCACGAAATCATCCGGCAGGGCCGCAAAGACCTGACGCTGGTGCGCATGACGCCGGATCTGGTCTATGACCAGATGATCGGGATGGGCTGCGTCAAAAAGCTGGTTTTCTCCTGGGGCGGCAATCCGGGCGTGGGCTCGCTGCACCGATTCCGCGATGCGGTAGAAAACGGCTGGCCGCACAAACTCGAGATCGAAGAACACTCGCACGCGGCTATGGCCAATGCCTATGAGGCCGGCGCGTCGGGGCTGCCTTGCGCGATTTTCCGCGGCTATATCGGCGGCGACCTGCCCAAAGTGAACGCCAAGATCAAACGGGTCACCTGCCCATTCACCGGCGAGGAACTCGCCGCCATTCCGTCCCACCGGCCGGATGTCGCGGTGATCCATGCCCAGCGCGCCGACCGGGCGGGCAATGTGATGATCGAGGGCGTGCTCGGCGTGCAGAAGGAGGCGGTGCTCGCCTCGAAGCGTTCGGTGGTGACGGTCGAGGAAATCGTCGACGAATTGCCCGAACGCAGCCTGAACGCGGTGGTGCTGCCGCACTGGACCGTCGGTCATGTCGCCATGGTTCCAGGCGGCGCTTTCCCGTCCTATGCGCAGGGCTATTACCCGCGCAACAACAGCTTCTATAAAGCGTGGGACGACATCGCCAAGGACCGCGACAGTTTCCATGCCTGGATGAAGACAAACGTTCTGGACAAAGGTCCCGATGCCTTCGCGCAATATGCGCGCAAGCACAAAGCGGCGGCGGAGTGACGACAATGGCCGATTACAAGCCGACCGAAATGATGACCATCGCCGCGGCGCGCCTGCTCAAGAACGACGACATATGTTTCGTCGGCATCGGCCAGCCGTCCGCTGCCTGCAATCTGGCGCGCCTGACGCATGCGCCCGAAATTACACTGATCTATGAATCCGGCACGCTCGCCACCAAACCGACCGTACTGCCTCTGTCGATCGGCGATGGCGAATTGTGCGACACCGCGCTGACCACCGTGTCCGTGCCGGAAATGTTCCGCTATTGGCTGCAAGGCGGCCGCATCAAGGTCGGCTTTCTCGGCGGCGCGCAGATCGACAAGTTCGCCAATCTCAACACCACGGTGGTCGGCCCTTACGACAAGCCGAAAGTGCGCCTGCCCGGCGGCGGCGGCGCGCCGGAGATCGCCACGTCGTGCGGCGAAATCTTCATCATCATGGCGCAGGGCAAGCGCTCCTTCGTCGAGAAGCTCGATTTCGTCACCTCGATCGGCCATGTCTCCGGCGGAGACTCGCGTCAGAAGCTCGGCGTCAAGACCAAGGGTCCGACCAAGCTGATCACCGATCTCGCCGTCTTCGCGCCCGATCCGCAGACCAAGGAGATGATTGTCGTCTCGATCCATCCCGGGGTGACCCGCGAGCAAATCCAGGAAAACACCGGCTGGCCGGTCAAATTCGCCGCCAAAGTTGACGAAACACCGGCGCCGACAGCCAAGGAACTCGACGTGCTGCGCGAACTGCACGCGCGCACCAACCGTGCTCACGCGGCGGCGTAGGCGGGACAAAGGAACGAAGCATGCGTGATGTATTTCTCTGCGACGCTGTTCGCACGCCGATCGGTCGCTTTGGCGGTTCGCTCGCCAAGGTGCGGACCGACGATCTCGCCGCCGTGCCGATCAAGGCCTTGATGGCGCGCAATCCCAAGGCCGATTGGGAGAAGCTCGAAGAAGTTTTTTACGGCTGCGCCAATCAGGCTGGCGAGGACAATCGCAATGTCGCGCGCATGGCGCTGCTGCTGGCGGGCCTGCCGCAGAGCGTTCCCGGCGTGACCTTGAACCGGCTGTGCGCCTCGGGTCTGGAGGCGGTCGGCACCGCCGCCCGCGCCATCCGCTCCGGCGAGATGGAATTCGCCATTGCCGGCGGCGTCGAGTCGATGACGCGGGCGCCCTTCGTCCAGGGCAAGGCGCAGGAAGCCTTTTCGCGCCACGCTGAAATATTCGATACCACCATCGGCTGGCGCTTCGTCAATCCGCTGATGAAGAAGCAATACGGCGTCGACGCCATGCCGGAGACCGGCGAGAACGTGGCGGCGGATTTCCAGATATCGCGCGCCGATCAGGACGCCTTCGCCATTCGCTCGCAACAGCGCGCCGGCAAGGCGATCGCTTCCGGCTATTTTGCCAAGGAGATCGTCGCGGTCGAGATTCCCGGACGCAAAGGTGAAACGGTCAAGGTCGATGCCGACGAACATCCGCGTCCCGACACGACGCTGGAGCAGCTCGCCAAGCTCAAGACGCCGTTCCGCGAGCCCGGCACGGTGACGGCGGGCAATGCTTCTGGCGTCAATGACGGCGCCGCGGCGATTGTCGTCGCCTCGGAAGCCGCGGTGAAAGCCCATGGCCTGACGCCGCGCGCGCGTATTCTCGGCATGGCATCGGCGGCGGTGCCGCCCCGCATCATGGGCATCGGCCCGGTGCCGGCGACGCTCAAGCTGATGGCGCGGCTTGGACACAGGATCGGCGACTATGATTTGATCGAGATCAACGAGGCTTTCGCGTCGCAATCGTTAGCTTGTCTGCGCCAGCTTGGGCTCGCCGACGATGCGGAACACGTCAACCCGCATGGCGGCGCCATCGCTCTCGGTCATCCGCTCGGCATGTCGGGTGCGCGGCTGGCGCTGACGGCGGTGCATGGTTTGGAAGAAAGAGGCGGCAGGCTGGCGCTCGCCACTTTGTGCGTCGGTGTCGGACAGGGTGTGTCGCTCGCACTCGAACGCGTTCAATAAAAAGGATAAACGAGAATGTCGCTGATCTATCCCAAGCAAAGCCTCGAGGCTTATCCCAAGCATTTAAGCCCGGGCTATAAGAGCACGATCAAGCGTTCGCCGTCGAAGCCGCTGATGATCGTGCCGCATACTTTGTCGGAACTGACCGGCCCGGTTTACGGCCACGACGCGATCCAGGAAAACGACAACGACCTGACCAAGCAGCACAAGGGTGAGCCGCTCGGCGAGCGCATCATCGTGCATGGCCATGTCCTCGACGAGGACAAGCGCCCGGTTCCGAATGCGCTGGTCGAGCTGTGGCAGGCCAATGCCTGCGGCCGTTACGTCCATAACGTCGATCAGCATCCGGCGCCGCTCGACCCGAACTTCACCGGCGCTGGCCGCACCGTCACCGACGCCAAAGGCTATTACAAATTCATCACCGTGAAGCCGGGCGCTTACCCGTGGGGCAACCACCCCAACGCCTGGCGGCCGAACCACATCCACTTCTCGGTGTTCGGCCACTCGTTCCTGTCGCGCCTCGTCACCCAGATGTATTTCCCCGGCGACTATCTTTTCCCCTACGACCCGATCTTCAATTCGGTTACCGACGAGAAGGCACGGGCGCGCATGATCTCGACCTTCGATCTGGAAAACACCGTGCCGGATTGGGCACTGGCCTTCCGCTTCGATATCGTGCTGCGCGGCCGCGAAGCGACCCCGCTCGACAACGACGAACATTAAGGGCCAGACGCACGATCCCGAATAGTGGGAACCGGTTTTCGGATAAGATCGTGCGCAAAGGAAAGAGAAAAAATGTCTGAAATCACGCCCTCACAAACCGTCGGTCCGTTCTTCGCCTATGGCCTCACGCCCAATGGCCGTTGCGAATGGGATCCGAACGGCAGTTACAGCTGGAAGAACACCGTCGAATCCAATCTGGTGACGCCGGACGCCTCAGGCACCCGCATTCACATCGAAGGCACCGTGCGCGATGGCGACGGCCTGCCGATCAACGACTGCATGATCGAAATCTGGCAGGCCGATGCCCAGGGTCGTTACGCCCATGGGCGCGACAACCGGCCGCTGCCGAATACGCAATTCAAGGGCTTCGGCCGCTCCGCCACCGACAAGGCCGGCGTCTATGCCTTCGACACCATCAAGCCCGGCTCCGTCGCCGGACCGGGCGGCAAGCCGCAGGCGCCGCACATTGTGGTCTGCATTTTCTCGCGCGGCATGTTGCGGCAGATCTATACGCGGCTTTATTTCGATGACGAGCCGGCCAACGCCAGCGATCCGATCCTGACCATGGTGCCCGCCGACCGCCGCGGTACCCTCATTGCCCACAAGCAGCCGGGCGCCGATAACCAGTACCGCTTCGATATCCGGGTGCAGGGCGGCGACGAGACCGTGTTCTTCGATATCTAGCGCCAAGTTTTTTGATCGCGAAATGAAGGCGGCCGGCGGAAACGCCGGCCGTTTTTTGTTGCCCACATTTGCCCACCTATAATCGTCATTGCTGCCCACAATTTGGCACCGACAGGAGGCACTCGGATTTCCTGAGAACGAAAAATATAGTATTCATTGACAATTAGCGCAGTGGGTCTTGCCCACATCTCCTGCCCAACTTTATCCATATGATTTTGTGGTTGACGGGCTTACCTCCGCTTGGTTCGCTATGCGGGCGCAAAGGCCTTCAGAGCCACCATAAAAGCGCGAGGAAATGTCATGAACGAGGTCATTCTCCAGGAGATCAGCGAATTCTGCCGTCAGCGCGGTCTGGCCGAATCGACATTCGGCCGCCGCGCTGTCAACGACGGCAAGCTCGCCAGCCGCCTGCGCAATGGCGGCCGCATTACCACCGACACGCTGGAGCGCATTCGCGCCTTCATGTCGCAAAGCGACGATGACGCCCCGGCGCGCCGTCGCGTGCTGTTCGACGCGCCATCCGCGCAAGTGCTTCCCATCATTAAACCGCAGGCGCCGCCAATGGCCACGAATCAGACGGATGACGATCCGCAACGCAATTTCCGCTTCTTCGACAACCGCCAGAAATATCTGCTGTTCGTGAATACCTGCAGCGAGAAATGGGAAGTCGCTCAGCGCGTCAGTCTCGAACTCGCCAACATTCACCCGCGTCCGCCGGCGGTGCGCGTGTTCGACGCCGGCGTCGGCGACGGCAGCGTGCTGACCCGCGTGATGCGCTCGATGCACGACAAGTTTCCGACCATGCCGCACTATATCGTCGGCAAGGAAATCAGCCTCGAGGACGTTCGTCTCACCTTGCACAAAATGGCCGACCGTTTCGTCGAGCATCCGTCGACGGTGATCGTGCTGACCAATCTTGCCTATTCCGAAGCGCCGTGGCTCGCTGCCAAGTCGTTGCAGGCGGCGACCAGCATGGTGTGGAAAGAGCTGGCGATGGACGGCACGACCGCTCATACGTTCGAGGAGCAGATCACCGCGCTCGAACCGTTCCTGGCCGAAAGCTGGAAAGCCAAGGTCTCGCCGAAGAGCGGCAACCCTGTCTATGAACGTCCTGTCGTTCTGGTGATCTACCGCAACGATCACCGCTTCCTGCTCGATCAGGTCATCCCGAAGCCGGGCGGCACCAGCGCCGATTACGATCTGGTCATCGCCTCGCAGCCTTATCGCGCCCGCGCCTCGCTCGAATTCAAAGCCAAGCGCGTGCTGGCGCCTTTGGCAAAGGCATTGGGACCGGGCGGACGCATGATCGCAATCCAATCCTACGGTCATGACCCGGCGATGGAGATCATCCATAAAGTGTGGCCGGAGGACAATCCGTTCACGCACAGCCGCCACGATTTGCTCAAGGAAACCAAGCACGAACTGGGATCGGCGGCGCGCGACCTGAACTTCAACGCTTATTCCGACCAGCGTTCGCTGTTCAAATACGAGATGCACACATTGCCGTCCGAAGTGTCCTCATCGATCGGGACGTCCACATTGATGGCGGCGTGGAACGCGGCGGTCTATGTGGCGCAGGTCGAGGACGACCGGCTGTCCGACGTCAACAGCGACCGGCGTTTTATCGATGCAACGCGCGACGCGCTGCAGAAGCACGGCGGCCTGTGGTTCTATGACGAATCTTTCGTGATCTCGCGCCGGCGGGAGTAAACGCATGACGTCGGCTTTCGTCGCATCGTTCTCGCTCGAGGCCACGCGGCCGAGCGATGCCGATATCGCGGCGATTGCCGGCGTCCTGCCGAAGGGCACGGCGGTCTATCTGTCGGCCGTGCCGAGCGTGGATTCCGCCGAATTGGTGGCGACCGCGGCCAGGCTGCGCCAGGCCGGGCTCGATCCGGTCGCCCATATCGCGGCGCGGCGAATGACCAGCACCGGCCATTTGAGCGATCTGCTGAAAGGCCTGCGCGGCGAGGCCGATATGCGTCAGCTGCTGCTGGTCGGCGGCGATATCGAGACCGCGGGCCCGTTCGCCGATGCGCTCGCCGTGATCCAGAAGGGCGGTCTGCGCGACATTGGCTTCGAGGCGATCGGCATCGCCGCCTATCCGGAAGGCCACTCCCGCATTCCGCCCGGCCGTCTCGAAGCTGCCCTCGACGAGAAAATCGCCAGCGCCACAGCGCAGGGCCTGCGCGTCCACATCGTGAGTCAGTTTTCGTTTTCGCCCGAGCGGGTCCTGACCTGGCTGCGGCAGTTGCGCGGCTCGGGCATCGCAGTACCGGTCAAGGTCGGCATAGCCGGCCCGACCAGCGTGCCGGCTCTGTTGCGCTATGCCAAACGCTGCGGCGTCGCCGCCTCGTTGCGCGGGCTGGTGTCCGGCGTCGGCGCCGGCCTCGTCGGCCAGATCACGACCGGGTCGGTCGGGCCGGACCGCATGATCGATGCGCTGGCCGCCGCAGCGGGGGAGCGGGATATCGGCGATATCGCGCCGCATTATTTTTCCTTCGGTGGGGTCGTTGAAACCGCATGCTATGCATGCGATGCGGCCAGCGCGACGCAAAGCCCGAGCCGTGCTATGGCACGTCCCAACAGCGCCTGACCTCGGCGGCCGCACGGCCGTCGGGCGAACGTCAAGCGCCCTTGCAAATTAGACCCGCCGCGACGGCGGGACTGCCTACGGAGGAAACGATGTCCCAAAGAACCACCCCGCCCTTCCGCGCCGATCAGGTCGGCAGCATTCTGCGCACCAAGGACATTCACGACGCGCGCGCCAAACACGAGAAGGGCGAGATCACCGACGCTCAACTCAAGGCGGTAGAGGACGCCGAGATCGTCAAGGTCATCAAGAAACAGGAAGACGTCGGCCTGGAAGCCATCACCGACGGCGAGTACCGCCGCTCGTTCTGGCATTACGATTTCTACGGCATGCTGGACGGCGTCGATGTGGTGAAGGCCGACCACGGTATCCAGTTCCAGGGCATGCAGACCCAGATGAAGGTGCTGAAGGTCACCGGCAAGATCGGCTTCTCGAAAAACCATCCGATGCTGGAGCACTTCACGTTCCTGAAGAAGCACGCCACCAAGACGCCGAAAATGTGCATTCCGTCGCCGACGGTCATGCACTTCCGTCTTGAGCCGGGCTCGGTCGCGGCGTCCGCCTATCCGAACCGCGACGCGATCTTCGACGATCTTGCCATCGCCTATCAGGACGCGATCAAGGCGTTCTACGCCGCCGGCTGCCGCTATCTGCAGTTCGACGACACAGCCTGGGCCTATCTCTGCTCCGAGGTTGAGCTGAAGAAGGCGCGCGAGCGCGGTCTCGACGTCGATCACCTTCAGAACACCTATACCAAGTGCATCAACAAGGCGCTTGAGGCCAAGCCCGCCGACATGGTCATCACCACGCATGTCTGTCGCGGCAACTTCCGCTCGACCTTCATCTCGTCCGGCGGCTATGAGCCGGTGGCCGAAAGCATGTTGGCCAAGTGCAACTACGACGGCTACTTCCTCGAATACGACACCGACCGCGCCGGCGGTTTCGAGCCGCTGCGCTTCCTGCCGAAAGGCAAAAAGATCGTCGTGCTCGGCCTCGTAAGCTCGAAGGTCGGCGCGCTCGAGCCGATCGCCGACATCAAGAAGCGCATCAAGGAAGCCGAGAAGTTCGTCGCGCTGGAGCAACTCGCTCTGTCGCCGCAGTGCGGCTTTGCCTCGACCGAGGAAGGCAACGTGCTGGCCGAGGATGAGCAGTGGGCCAAGCTCAGGGAGATCGTCGCGATCTCGAAGGATGTCTGGGGTTGATCGCTACGCTTATCCCTCCCCCGCAGGGGGAGGGTGGCGAGCGTGAGCGAGCCGGGTGGGGGATTAGCGCGATACGGCACGATGACCCCACCCCGATTGCATAGCGCGTCGAAGACGCGCGTGAACGCGCTTATGCCGCAATCGACCCTCCCCTTTCAGGGGAGGGATAAGGAAGCAAGGCCGGAAACAATTCGGCGGGTGAATCAGGGAAGCGAAACACAATGCCCCAACGCACGTCGCCGCCATTTCGCGCCGATCATGTCGGCAGTCTGTTGCGCCCCGCGGTTCTCAAGGAGGCGCGGGCAAAATTCGCGGCCGGCACGATCGACGCCGGGGCGCTGAAGGAAGTCGAAGACCGCGAAATCATCAAGGTCGTCAAGAAGCAGGAAGAAATCGGTCTGCAACTGGCCACCGACGGCGAGTTCCGCCGCTCCTGGTGGCATTTCGATTTCTTCCGCGGTCTGCAGGGCGTCGACTTCGTCGCCGCGCCGCCGATCAAATTCCACGGCGTCGAGACCAAGAGCGAGGCGGTCAAGATCAATCGCAAGGTCGATTTCGCCGGCCATCCGCATCTCGAGCATTTCAAGTTCCTGAAGGCGAATTGCAGCGTCGTGCCGAAGATGACAATTCCGGCGCCGTCGACTTTCCACTTCCGGCAGGGCCGGGCGATGGTCAGCACGGATGCCTACCCGGATCTCGATGTGTTCTTCGACGACGTCGGCAAAGCCTGGCAGAAGGCGATCCGCGCCTTCTACGACGCCGGCTGCCGCTATCTCCAGCTCGACGACACCGCCTGGGCGATGCTGTGCGATCCGAAGGAGCGCGAAGGTTCGAAAGCGCGTGGCGATAATCCCGATGCACTGCCGGAAATCTACGCGCGCGTGACGAATGCCGCGCTCAAGGACAAACCGGCCGACATGGCCATCACCATGCATTCCTGCCGCGGCAATTTCCGCTCGACCTGGATCGCGCAAGGCGGCTACGAATTCGTCGCCGAGCACCTGCTCGGCAAGACCAGTCTCGACGGCTACTTCCTTGAATATGACTCAGACCGCGCCGGCGGTTTCGAGCCGTTGCGCTATTTCCCTAAAGGTAACAAGCAACTGGTGCTCGGCCTGGTCACCTCCAAGAGCGGCACGCTCGAATCCAAGGACGACATCAGGCGCCGCATCGACCAGGCGACGAAATATGTCGCGCTCGACCAGCTTTGCCTGTCGCCGCAATGCGGCTTCTCCTCGACCGAGGAAGGCAATGTGCTGGCCGAGGACGAGCAGTGGGCCAAGCTGCGCATGATCGTGGAACTGAGCAAGGAAGTGTGGGGATAGTAGTTTGTCGTCCCCGCGAAGGCGGGGACCCATATGCCCCAGCCTATCGAGTTTAGAAGGAAGCCGGTATCCCTCTTTATAACTATCACGAACACAGATTATGGGTCCCCGCCTTCGCGGGGACGGCAGCAAGAAGAAAAGAAAAAGTTTGCAATGACTCTCCGCACCGAGCCACCGTTTCGTGCCGACCATGTCGGAAGTCTCCTTCGCCCCGCGCCGCTGAAACAGGCGCGTGCGCAACGCGAAAAGGGCGAGATCACCACTGAGGCGCTCAAAGCAATCGAAGACCGCGAGATCGCCGCCGTCATCAAAAAGCAGGAAGATGTCGGCCTGAAGTCCATTACCGATGGCGAATTCCGCCGCGCCTTCTGGAACTACGACTTCCTCGGCGCGCTCGATGGCGCCGAAGCCTATCTCGGCGAGCGCAAGATCAAGTTCGAGGGGGTCAATCCGCGGCCGATGATGATGCGCGTGACCGGCAAGCTCGGCACCTTCAGCGGCCATCCGATGCTGGAACATTTCAAGTTCCTGAAAGAGCACACACGCGCGACGCCGAAGATGACGATTCCCTCGCCGTCCAGCATGCATTTCCGCTATGGCCGCGACGCTGTGCCGGCGAGCATTTATCCGGACATGAGCGATTTCTACCGCGATCTCGGCGCCACTTACCGCCAGGCCGTGCGCGCCTTCGCCGACGTCGGTTGCCGCTATCTGCAGCTCGACGAGGTGAATTTCACTTATCTGTGCGATCCGAAGCTGCGCGAGCAGGTCGCCGCGCGCGGTGATGATCCTGAGAAGTTGCCGCTGGTTTATGCCGATATGATCAACGCGGCGATTTCCGACATCCCGTCCGACATGGCCATCACCATGCATCTATGCCGGGGCAATTTCCAATCTACCTTCGTGGCCTCGGGCGGCTACGAGCCGGTGGCGGAAATCCTGTTCAACAAGATCAATGTCCATGGATACTTCATGGAATACGATTCGGAACGCGCCGGCGGCTTCGAACCGCTGCGCTTCGTGCCCAAGGGCAAGTCCGTGGTGCTCGGCCTGGTAACGTCGAAGTCTGGCAAGCTGGAGTCGAAAGACGAACTCAAGCGCCGCATCGACGAAGCCGCCAAGTTCATTCCGCTCGACCAGCTTTGCCTGTCGCCGCAATGCGGCTTTGCCTCGACCGAGGAAGGCAATATCCTCGCCGAGGATGAGCAATGGGCCAAGTTGCGCATGATTGTGGAAGTGGCGAACGAGGTTTGGGGCTCGTGATATTGTCGTCGTAACGAGGTCTTTCTGTCGTCCCCGCGAAGGTGGGGACCCATATTCCGTGACCTATAGATAGGCTGCGGCGTATGGGTCCCGGGTCTCGCTTCGCTCGCCCGGGACGACAACAATAAAAACCGGGAGCAGTATCGCATGTCGCAAAACACCAAGCCGCCGTTCCGGGCCGATCATGTCGGCAGTTTGCTCCGTCCCGCCGCGCTGAAGGAAGCGCGCGCCAAATTCGCCAAGGGCGAAATCCCGCTCGTCGCCCTCAAGGAGGTCGAGGACCGCGAGATCGAGCGCGTCATCAAAAAGCAGGAGGAGGTCGGCCTCAAGTCGGTGACCGACGGCGAATTCCGCCGCTCCTGGTGGCACCTCGATTTTCTCTGGGGTCTCGACGGCATCGAGAAGTACATCATGGAGCAAGGTGTCGCCTTCGCCGGCGTCACCACGCGCAATGAAGGCCACAAGATCACCGGCAAGATCGGCTACTCCGGTCATCCGATGATCGAGCATTTCAAGTTCGTCGCCGGCCACACGACGCGCACGCCGAAGATCACCATCCCTGCGCCGTCAGCGGCCTATGGCCGGCCGGCCAAGCCGCCGATCTCCGGCTACAGCGACAACGACGCGATGTTCGCCGATCTCGGCCAGGCCTACAAAAAGGCCGTGCGCGCCTTTGCCGATGCCGGCTGCCGTTATCTGCAGCTCGACGAAGTGTTCATCGCCATGCTGTGCGACCCGAAGTACCGGGCGCAGATGACGGCGCGCGGCGACGATCCGGAAAAACTCGGGCCGCTCTACGGCGATCTCATCAACACGGCGATGTCGGATATTCCCGCCGACATGCGCATCACCATGCATCTGTGCCGCGGCAATTATAAATCGACGTTCCAGGGTTCGGGCGGCTACGAGGCGGAGCAGGACATCCTGTTCAACCGCATCAAGGTGCACGGCTATTTCATGGAATATGACAGCGAGCGCGCCGGCGGCTTCGAGCCGTTGAAATTGGTGCCGAAGGACCGGCAGGTCGTGCTCGGCCTCGTCACCACCAAGACCGGCGATCTCGAATCAAAGGACATGCTCAAGCGTCGCATCGACGAGGCGACGAAATATATTTCGCTCGACCAGCTTTGCCTGTCGCCGCAATGCGGCTTCGCCTCGACCGAGGAGGGCAATACGCTGACCGAGGAACAGCAATGGGCCAAGCTGCGCCTGATCGTCGAACTGGCGGATGAGGTGTGGGGGCGCTAGCCTAGAAGGATGCCCGTCAATCTCGAAAAACTGCTGACGCACGAGGTCGCTCCGGTCGAACACAGCTATGGCCCAAAAGATGTCATTCTTTACGCGCTGGGCCTTGGCTTCGGCCAGAACCCGACCGACCAGAACGAACTCCAGTTCGCCTATGAGAAAAATCTGAAGGCGCTGCCGACCTGGCCGTTGATGCAGGGCTACGCGCCTTATTGGCTGCGCGACGGCAATTATGGCCTGACCTTTTCGCACGCTGTGCATGGCGAGCAGGGGCTCATTCTGCATGCGCCGGTCATGACCGAAGGGCATGTGGTCGGCCAGGAGCGCGTCGTTGATGTGGTCGACAAGGGCGAAGGCCGCGGTGCGCTGATCTATTCCGAGCGGACAATCACCGACAAGGCCGACGGCCGGCTGCTGGCAACCTTATCGCAGACGACTTTCTGCCGTGCCGACGGCGGCTTCGGCGGGCCGAGCGAGCGACAACGGCCGGCGCCGCCGCATGCTTTGCCGGAGCGCGCGCCGGACGTGACCTGCGATCTGCCGACGCGGCCGGAAATGGCGCTGATCTACCGGCTGTCCGGCGACATCAATCCGCTGCACGCCGACCCGGAATTCGCCAGAACCGCGGGATATCCGCGGCCGATCCTGCATGGGCTTGCGACAATGGGCGTCGCCGGCCATGCGCTGCTCAAGTCGGTGTGCGGTTACGATCCGGCCCGCTTGTCCGCCATGTCTGTGCGGTTTTCGGCGCCGGTATTCCCGGGCGAAACCATCCGCACCGAAATTTGGCGCGACGGCGGTGTTGTAAGCTTCCGTGCCCGTGTTAAGGAGCGCGACGTGGTGGCCATCAACAATGGCCGCGCCGAGATTTTATGAGATTGTCATGGCCGGGCTTGTCCCGGCCATCCCGCTTAGGTAGGCACGGCTGTGTGCCCCCTATCGGGATCGCCGGGACAAACCCGGCGATGACAAACGGGAAAGATGACCATGTCGCCCGCTTCAAAGTCCGATGACTACGCCGACATCCGTGAATCCGTCCGCGCGCTGTGCGCACGGTTTCCCGGCGAATACTGGCGCGCGCTCGATCGCGAGCGCGGCTATCCGACCGCCTTCGTCGCCGCGCTGACCGACGCCGGTTATCTCGCCGCCTTGATTCCGGAAGAATACGGCGGCAGCGGGCTCACTGTCGGCGCCGCCGCGGCGATCATGGAAGAGGTGCATGCCGCCGGCTGCAACGGCGCCGCCTGTCACGCGCAGATGTACACGATGGGTACGATCCTGCGGCATGGCTCGCCAGCGCAGAAGCAGGCCTATTTGCCGGGCATCGCCAGCGGCGAATTGCGCTTGCAGGCCTTTGGCGTGACCGAGCCGACCTCGGGCACCGACACTCTATCGTTGCGCACCACGGCACGGCGCGACGGCGACGCCTATGTCATCAACGGCCAGAAGATCTGGACCTCGCGTGCCGAACATTCCGACCTGATGCTGTTGTTGGCGCGCACCACGCCGAAGGAGCAGGCCGTCAAGCGGACCGACGGACTGTCGGTGTTTCTGGTCGACATGCGGCACGCTCAGGCGAGCAACAGCCTGACCATCAATCCGATCCGCACCATGATGAACCACGCGACCACCGAAGTGTTCTTCGACGATCTGCGTGTGCCGGCGGAAAACCTGATCGGCGAGGAGGGCAAGGGCTTCCGCTATATCCTTGCCGGTATGAACACCGAACGTATTCTCATCGCCGCCGAATGCATCGGCGATGCCAAATGGTTCATCGAGAAAGCGACGGCTTATGCCAAGGCGCGCGAACTGTTCGGCCGGCCGATCGGGCAGAATCAGGGCGTGCAATTCCCGATCGCGCGCGCCTATGCGCAGATGCGCGCCGCCGAGCTGATGGTGCATGAGGCTGTGCGCCAATACGAGGCCGGCGGCGATATCGGCGCCGAGGCCAATATGGCGAAGCTTCTCGCCGCCGATGCGTCGTGGGCCGCCGCCGACATGTGCGTTCAGACCCATGGCGGCTTCGGCTTCGCCGAGGAATATGATGTCGAGCGCAAATTCCGCGAGACGCGGCTTTATCAAGTTGCGCCAATCTCGACCAACCTGATCCTGTCTTATCTTGCCGAGCATGTGCTCGGCCTGCCGCGGTCGTATTGATGTCTCTCCCCCTCGAAGGCCTCCTTGTCGTCTCGGTTGAGCAGGCCGTCGCCGCGCCGCAATGCACATGCCGGCTGGCCGACGCCGGCGCGCGCGTCATCAAGGTCGAGCGTCCCGAGGGCGATTTCGCCCGCCATTACGATTACATCGTGCATGGCGAGAGCGCGCATCTGGTGTGGCTCAACCGCGGCAAGGAATCTGTCGTCTGCGATCTCACCAAGACCGAGGACAAGGCGCTGTTAGAGGCTATGCTCGCCAAGGCCGACGTGTTCGTGCAGAATCTGAAACCCGGCGCGCTCGGCAAACTCGGCTTTTCCTTCGAGCGGCTGCGCCGGGATTATCCGAAACTGATCTGCGCCTCGATTTCCGGTTACGGCGAAAGCGGGCCCTTCGCGCAGCGCAAGGCTTACGATCTTCTGATCCAGGCTGAGTCCGGTCTGTCCTCGGTCACCGGCGGACCGGAAGCGCCGGCGCGCGTCGGCGTCTCGGTCGTCGATATCGCCGCCGGGCTGAGCGCCTATGAGGCGATCCTGGAGGCCATCATCCGCCGTTCGCGTACCGGCGAAGGCGCGACAATTTCGATTTCCATGTTCGACGCCATGGCCGAGTGGATGACGATCCCGCTGCTTAATCAGGAATGGGGCAATCCGTTCAAGCGCGTTGGCCTCGCGCATCCGACCATCGCGCCCTACGGCGTGTTCAAGACGCGCGACGGCGCCGATATCCTGATCTCGATTCAGAACGACCGCGAGTGGCGCGTGCTGGCCGATAAGGTGCTGGGCAATGCCGCGCTCGGCAGCGACGCGCGCTTCGCCACCAATCCGCAGCGTCAGGCCAACCGCGCCGCGACCGACGCCGAAGTGGCGCGCGTGTTTGCGACGCAGGATGTCGAACCTTTGATGAAGGGGCTGGCGTCAGCCGACATTGCCTTTGCCCGCGTCAACGACCCGGCTTTGCTGGCAACGCACCCCCATCTCAGGCGTATCACCGTCGATACGCCAAGCGGCCCGGCCACCACGCCGGCGCCAGCGTCGCAGTTTGTCGGCGAGCGCCGCGATTACGGCGCGGTGCCGGCGCTGGGTTCGCACAGCGAAGCGATCCGGGCCGAATTCGCTGCGGCAAAAAGCGTCATCCCCTAGCGGGGGACTATCGTCGCTATGTTCGGCGCAACGAAACAGGGGATGACGATGACCATGCCAATCGACCGCAGCCGGCTTGTCTTTCCTGCGCTCGGCGGTCTCTACGAGACCTTTGCGCCGTTCAGCTATGCCTTCATGCGCTTTGCCGCCGGAGCGATCCTGGTGCCGCATGGTGTGCAGAAGCTCATTTACGGCACCGCCGCCAATACGGCGAAAGGGCTCGCGGCAAAGGGCTTTCCTTTCCCGCTTGAGCTTGCCCATGTCGTCGGCTTCGTCGAATTATTCGTCGCCGCGGCTTTGGCGATCGGCCTGTTCACCCGCGTCAGCGCGGCAATCCTGTGCGTGCAGATGGCCGTCATAACAATCGTTTTCACAGGACCGAACGGCTATTTTTGGGCGCAGCAGGGCTATGAATTTTCGCTGCTCTGGCTGCTGCTGTTTGTCGCCATCCTGTTCGGCGGCGGCGGCCGTTATTCGGTCGACCGTCTCCTGCCGAAGGAATTCTAATCCATCGCGTGGATGACTTCTTCTTCCTTTGGCGCGTTGGTCGGCTTTTTGGTCGTGCCGATCAGCATCACCAGCGGCACCGTCAGCAAGGTCAGCACCATCAATAGTTTGAAGTCGTTGAGATAGGCGATCAGCGCCGCCTGCTGGGTGATGATTCCGTCGAGCATGGCTTTGCCGGTATCGGTCGCCAGATTGAGATTCGCCGCCACATCGGGCATCTGCAGCGCGTCGTTGAATGGCGTCACCGTCGCGCCGATGGTTTCGTGCATTGTTGTCGTCTTGCTGGTCAGGTTGGCGATCATCATCGAAATGCCGATCGACGATCCGATATTGCGCAACAGCGTCGTCATCGACGTCGCGCCATTGCGCAACGTGCCAGGCAGCGTGGTGAAGGCGACCGAGGTTACCGGCACGAACAGCAGGCCGAGGCCGATGCCTTGCGCGACGTTGGTGACGACGATCGTGGTCTGCTGCACATCGAGCGACCAGCCGGTCATTTCGTACAAGGTCGCGGCCGTGATCAACAGGCCGCCGAGGATGAGGTAGCGCGGCTCGATCATGCGCATCAGCCGCGGCGCCGCCATCATAGTCAGCAAGGTGCCGACGCCGCGCGTGCCGAGCAGGAAGCCGGCGGTCTGGATCGGATAGCCGAGCAGGTTCTGCATGAACGGCGTCACCAGCGCCATGGTGCCGAACAGCACGACGCCGATGACCAGCATGAACACACAGCCGCTGACAAAATTGCGGTCTCTGAACATCTCGAAATTGACGAAAGGACGTGGCGTCGTCAGCGAGTGCGCGAAGAAATAATAGAAGCCGGCGGCCGAGACGATGGCCTCGACCCAGATTTCGCGGGCGCCGAACCAGCCGACCTGTTCGCCGCGATCGAGCATCAACTGCAGCGAACCGATGCCGATGGCCAGCGCGATGAAGCCGAACCAGTCGAAGATCAGATGCTCCTGCTTCTTGGTCTCTTCCATGAACAGGATCATGCCGGCGACGGTGAGAACGCCGATCGGCAGGTTGATCAGGAAGACCCAGTGCCATGAATAATTATCGGTCAGCCATGCCCCTAAGGTCGGGCCCATGATCGGCCCGAGCATCACGCCCATGCCCCAGATCGCCATCGCCTTGCTGCGTTCCTGCAACGAATAGGAATCCAGCATCACCGCCTGCGACAGCGGCACTAGCGCGGCGCCGGCCATGCCTTGCAGCAGCCGGAACAGCACCATTTGCTCGATGTTCTGCGCCAGCGCGCACAGCAGCGAGGCGGCGGTGAATCCGGCGACGCAGATAATGAACAGCTTCTTGCGGCCGAAACGGTCGGCCAGCCAGCCGATCGGCGCGGTCATGATCGCGGCGGCGACGATATAGGACGTCAACACCCAGTTGATCTGGTCGAGCGAGGCCGACAGCGAGCCCTGCATATAGGGCAGCGCCACGTTGGCGATCGTGGTGTCGAGCGCCTGCATGATGGTCGCCGTCATCGCGCAGGCCGTAATCAGCATGCGCCGCGATGTCGGCGCCATCGTTGCGCCGGCGGGGCTCATTTCGCCAGTTCTTTCGACATGAACGGAATGCGGCTATGGCCCGTGTCGATCTCTACATTGACGCTCATGCCGGTGCGCAGCAGATGCGTGTCTTCGCCTTTGTCGAAAGCGATGCGGACGGGCACGCGCTGCACCACCTTGACCCAGTTGCCGCTGGCGTTCTGCGCCGGCAGAATCGAGAACTGCGAGCCGGTGCCGGGACTGACCGCGACGACCGTGCCCTTGAACGTGCGGTCGGGGAACGAATCGACATCGAGCGTCGCCTTCTGGCCGATGCGCAGATAGGTGATGTCGGTTTCCTTCGGATTGGCATCGACCCATGGCGCGCTGTCGTCGATGATGCTCAGGATAGGGCCCCCGGCGGCAACGAAACGGCCAAGCTGGATATTGTCGACCTGCGTCGCGGTGCCGGATATCGGCGCGCGCAAGGTCGTGTGGTCGAGGTCGCGTTGCGCCTGGTCGAGCACGGCCTTGGCCTGCATATAGGCCGGGAATTTCTCCAGCGGCAGTTCAGGATCGCCGAGCAAATTGTTGAGCGCGTCCTCGCGTTGCTGGCTGGAAAACTGCGCCTGCAATTGCGCGGTCACCAGCGTGCCGGTCGACGTATCGACATCGGCCTGCGAGCCCGCCTGCGTCGTCACCAGCTTGCTCTTGCGGTCGACATCGCGCTGCTTGATCTCGACATTCTTCTGCGCCAGTTCAGACAGAACGGTGAGCGATTTATAGTTGCTCCTGAGTTTGGCGTAGTCGCTCCTGGCGGTGGCGAGCTTGGCCTGCGCTTGCGCCAGCGCCAGCCGGTACGGCTCGGCGTCGAGCATCAGCAACTCGTCGCCGGTCTTGACGTGCTGGCCCTCGCGCACAGCGACGCGGATGACCTTGCCGGAGATATCCGGTGTGATCAGCACTTTCTGAGCGCCGACATAGGCATTGTCGGTCGAGATGTAGCGCCCACCCATCAGATAGATACCGAGCCCGATCAGCACTGCGAGCGAAGGCAGCGCCACCAGCAGGATCATGCGCAGTTGCGCGCGGCCGGACGCAGGCGCCCGCCGGGCCGCCGGCACTTCGGTCGCCGTCTCGGGGGAAGCTTTCGATTCCGGCGCCAGAACGACCTTCAGGACCTTATCACTCATGAGGCCAGCACATTGGTTTGCGGTTGGGATTGATTGGCGTTGCGGCCGATCGCGGCGCGCAAATTGTCCTTGATCAGGCCGAGATCGCTCAGCATGCGTTCGACGGTCTTGGTATCGAGCCCGTCGAGCACGGTCGTCATCATGTCGGTGCCAAGGGCGGCGAGCTGTTCCAGCATCGGCCGCGCCGCCGGCTTGAGATACAAGCGATTGGCGCGGCGATCGTTCGGATCGGCGCGGCGCTCGATCAGGCCGTTTTCGGCCAGCCGGTCGAGCAGGCGGGTCAGCGAGATCGGCTGCATGTCGAGAATGTCGGCGAGTTCCGATTGCTTAAGCCCCTCGGTGCGGTCGATCCGTATCAGCACGGTCCACTGTGCCCGCGAGATGCCGAACTGGCGCGCGCGCTGGTCGGCATAGGTCCGCAGCATCCTGGCTACGTCCATGATCGTAAAGGCGATTTCGCGCTTGGCCGGGAGTTTCGACATCGGGGCTCCATCTGTAAGTATTCATATAATAAGGAGGCTTATAATATAGTCAAGAGACTTTTTGGCGGCCCAGGCGAGGTGACGGCAGTGGCCGCATCGGGCAATGTCGCGGCCGGAAAAAAACCGACGAGGCGGGAAATTAAAATGAGCGACGACATTCACGAAGTCTTTGCGGTCAAATATGCCGAGCACGCGCGCAAACGTTCGGAAAACTACGTGTTCGGAGATCCGCACGACGAGATGACGTCGATCGCGTATTACGTCTGGGTGATCAAGGGCCCGTCCGGCACCTTCGTCGTCGATACCGGTTTCGACGAGGCCGCCGCGAGGGAGCGCGGCCGCAAGATCATCAAGCCGGTCGGCGAGGGTCTGATGGCGCTCGGCATCCAGCCGGACAAGGTCGAGCACGTCATCGCCACGCACATGCACTGGGATCACGCCGGCAATTACGACCTGTTTCCGAACGCGCGCTATCACATCCAGGATGAGGAAATGGCCTACGCCACCGGCCGCTGCATGTGCCACAAGATGCTGCGCATTCCGTTCAGCGAGAGCGACGTTCAGGCGATGGTCAAGAAGGTGTTCGCCTATCGTTGCGAATTCCACGATGGGCCGGATGAGCTGGCGCCGGGCATCACCATCCACAAGATCGGCGGCCACTCGAAAGGCCTGCAATGCGTGCGCGTGAAAACGAAACGAGGCTTCGTCGTCGTCGCTTCCGACTGCTGCCATCTCTATTCGCATATGGACGAGGGTCGCATCTTTCCGATCACCTATTCGGTCGGCGACACGCTGGAAGGCTACCGGACATTGTTGAAGCTCGCATCGTCGCGGCACCACTTCGTGCCGGGTCACGATCCCGAGGTGATGAAGCTTTATCCCGCCGCCGCGCCGGGGCTCGAAGGCTGGATCGCAAGATTGGATGTTGAGCCGAAAATTTAACGTGTCCCGGGCGCAGCGCGGCACGAAGTGATGCGCTGCAGAACCGGGACCGTCGCACATTCGTGGGTGGAAAGGTCCCGGATCTGCGGCGCAGCGCATAGCGCGTCGAAGACGCGCGTGAACGCGCTTATGACGCTGCACCGCGTCCAGGACACGGGTGACTACACCAGCCCCAATTCGCCGAACGCATCCTTGTGGTGTTCGGCACTCTCGGCCGAGAAACAGCAGAAGATCACGCGCGACAGAACCGGCGAAGCGCCGCGCGAGAGGCCCGCCAGTTCCGACGCCACGGTGCCGACGGCGATGCGCGCGGCAAGGTCGGCGGGAAAGCGATAAATGCCGGTCGAGATCGCCGGAAAGGCCAGCGACGGCAAGCCGTGCTG
>CANKBJ010000004.1 GCA_947479905.1 Bradyrhizobiaceae bacterium | reverse complement strand
TTCGCCATCGCCAGCCGATCCAGGATTCGCCGCCCGACCAGCAACCAGATGGCAAGGGCGGCATCGAGACGGCCCGGCAATAGCAGGATCGGCCGCGGACCGGCAAAGCCAACCGCCGCGGTCTCGCCCGGCGTGACCGCGATGCCATGTACGGCCACTTCGCAATCGCGCGCCATCGTGTGCACGCCGGTGTCATTGCGTCCGCTGCCGGTACCGCCGATGACCACAATAGCGTCGGTGTTTTCCGCCGCCAGCACGGTGCCAAGATCGCGGCCGGCGTCGTCGAGTTTCACGGTGCCGCCGCGCCGTTCGATATCGCCGGCAATCAATCGCGCCGCCGCGATGACGATGGCGCTGCCACGCAACGGCAACACGCGAATGCGCGGCTCACGCACCGCCAGCCGCGACAGCCCGGTTGCAGCGAGCGCTGCGAGGTCAATCATGCGCAGGCGCTCACCGCCGCGGCGCAAAGGGATTGCCGGGTCGCTGTCGCCGCCGGCCGCCAGGACGCCGTCGCCGGGATTGATCGTGGCCAGCGCCTCGGCATTGCCGTTGCTGATCCTGATCGTATCGAAGGGTGCGACACTGTCGGTGTCCGGCGGCAGCGACTGTCCGGTCTCGATACGCTGCGGCGGGTGCAGCAGCGGCACCGGTGCATAGCCACCGGCGCCGAGCGTCAGGTCGGCGTTGATGGCCCAGCCGTCGAGCAGCGCCAGCGCGGCGGTCGGACGGGCGGCGGCAACGGCGTCGCCCGCCAATGCACGGCCCGCCGCCACCGCGACGTCGAGCGTGCGCGGTGTCACCGGTTTGACCCGCAGATCGATCATTGCCAGCACGTCGGCAAGCCGCGTCAGCCGTGAAATCGCCTGGATGGTCTCGGACGCCGCCGCCATAATGCCGTACTTGACCTTCTGAACCGCAAGAGCCTTCAGTCTAACTCAATCGTAGCCTCAGCAGGAGCGAAGCTTTTGGACGAAAAGATCATGAATCTGAGGGGGTTGAAATGTCCTCTGCCGGCCTTGCGGGTAAAGAAAATGCTGTCCGGCCTGAAAGCCGGCGACATCGTCGTCGCCGAATGCACCGATCCCCTGGCCGCGCTCGATATCCCGAACCTGCTGCGGCAGACCGGCGACACCCTGGAAAGCCAGGAAAAGACCGAAGGTCTGCTGACGTTCCGGATCAAGAAGGCGTAGGCGCGGCCGCCGACCGCCATCAAAGAGCGCCGTGCGGCGTGGCTACCGAATAAGTCATTGGTTTACTTATATGTTTGCGAAGGCATGGGCCCCGCGCGAGCCGGGTGGCCCGATATCGCGCTGCGGCAAAACTTTGACGCCGGGCCTTCCGCCCTGTAGGCGATCACATCAACGGGCGATGCGCGGGCGCTTTTCCGGGCGGCGTCGCTGACCAATGGCGGCAAATAAGTCGAAATGGCTCCTCCTCCTCTTCTGCAACTGGCCGGCATCAAGCTGACCTTCGGCGGCACGCCGCTTTTGTCCGGCGCCGACCTGTCGGTGTCGACCGGCGAGCGTGTCTCGCTCGTGGGGCGCAACGGCTCCGGCAAATCGACGCTTTTGAAGATCGCCGCCAGACTGGTCGAACCCGACAGCGGCACCGTCTTCGTTCAGCCCGGCGCCGTGGTGCGCTATCTGGCGCAGGAACCGGATTTTTCCGGCTACGACACGACCTTGGCCTATGTCGAGAGCGGATTGATCTCGGAGGACGACCACTACATCGCCCGCAATCTGGTTGAGGAACTCGGCCTGACCGGCCTCGAAGATCCGGCGCATCTGTCCGGCGGCGAAGCGCGCCGCGCCTCGCTCGCGCGTGCTTTGGCGGCGAACCCGGACATCCTGCTGCTCGACGAGCCGACCAACCATCTCGATCTGACCACCATCGAATGGCTGGAGAAGGATCTCGATTCACGCCGCACCGCTTTGGTGCTGATCAGCCATGACCGGCGCTTTCTCTCCAATCTGTCGCGCGCCACCGTCTGGCTCGATCGCGGCACGACCAAGCGGCTTGAGCGCGGCTTTGCCCATTTCGAGGAATGGCGCGACACGATTTTGGCCGAAGAAGAAATCGCCCAGCACAAGCTCGACCGCAAGATCGTCATGGAAGAGCACTGGATGCGCTACGGCGTCACCGGACGGCGCAAGCGCAACATGCGCCGCGTCGGCAATTTGCAGGCGCTGCGCGAAGCGCGCCGCACCTATCGCGGCGCCGCCGGCTCGGCGACCATCACAGCGGGCGCTGCTTCCGCCTCGGGCGCGCTGGTGATCGAAGCGAAGGGCATCAACAAGACCTATGGCGACCGCGCCATCGTTGCGGATTTCTCGATCCGTATCGCGCGCGGCGACCGCATCGGTATTGTCGGCCCGAACGGCAGCGGCAAGACCACGCTCATCAACATGCTGATCGGCGCCGACGATCCCGATAGCGGCACCGTCAAGCTCGGCTCGACGCTGGAAGTCGCGACGCTGAACCAGCACCGCGACAGCCTCAATCCGAACACCACCGTCGCCGACGCGCTGACCGGCGGCGGCGGCGACACTGTGATGGTCAACGGCCAGCCCAAGCACGTCATCGGCTATATGCGCGACTTCCTGTTCGGCCCCGAACAGGCGCGCACGCCACTCGGCAAATTGTCCGGCGGCGAACGCGGCCGGCTGATGCTGGCGCAGGCGCTGGCCAAGCCGTCGAACCTTCTTGTGCTCGACGAGCCGACCAACGATCTCGACATGGAAACGCTCGACGTTCTCGAAGACGTCATCGGCGATTATCCCGGCACCGTCATTCTCATCAGCCATGACCGCGATTTTCTTGACCGGCTGGTGTCGGGCGTCATCGTGCCGGAAGGCGACGGCCGTTGGACCGAATATGCCGGCGGTTACTCGGACATGCTCATCCAGCGCGGCGAGGATTTGAAGCGCGAGCAGCCGGCGTCCGAGCCGAAGAAGGATGCGCCGAAGCCGGCCGCATCTTCGATTCCCGCCGCGCCCAAGCAGAAGATGAGCTTCAAGCACAAACACGCGCTGGAAACTTTGCCGAAGACCATCGCCACCTTGCAGGCCAAGGTCACCGAGTTGCAGAGCAAGCTCGCGGATCCCAAGCTTTATCAGCGCGACCGCTCAGGCTTCGAGAAGATCACCACCGATCTCGGCGAAACCCAGCGCAAGCTGGCGGCGGCAGAGGAGCAGTGGCTGGAACTTGAAATGCTGCGCGAGGAAATGGCCGGCGGCTGAGACTCTCCCCTCTACTCCGGCCAGGACGCGGCCGACATGAATCGAAAGCGCTAATAGCAAAAGACCCCGCGAGTTGCGGGGTCTTTTGCTAACCGGAACACGCGATAGAAACCGGCCCGCTCAGCACCACCGCCGATGCCAGGCCTGGAACATCAGAATGGTCCACAGCGAGTTTTGCCAATTGCGGCGGCCGTCGACGTGCTCCTGAAAACGCTTGCGGATGACGGCAACGTCGAAAATGCCGGCCGCGGCCAGGGATTTTTCCGACAGCAGATCCTGCGCCCACTCCACCAGCGGTCCACGGATCCAGTCGCCAAACGGGATTCCAAATCCCATCTTCGGCCGCTCGAGTATTTCGGCCGGCACATGACGATACAGAATGCGGCGCAAGATGCGTTTGCTGTCGCGACCGCTGCCGAGCTGCGCGCGCGGCATGCGCCAAGCATATTCGACGACGCGATGGTCGAGCAACGGCACGCGCGCTTCAAGCGCCACCGCCATGCTGGCGCGATCGACCTTGGTCAGAATGTCATCGGGCAGATAGTGCATCATGTCGAAGTAACGCAGCCGCGCGACACGGTCGGGCAGATCGGCGGCGATGCCTGGCTCGTCCCAGACGCCGGGCGCCTCGACGCAGCCCGGCGCGGCGTCGCGCGGATCGGACCACTGCGCGATCATGCCGCTGTACATGGCCTCGGTGCTTTCCAGCGCCAAGATGCCGGCCGCCTTGTGGATCTTGTCGCCGACCTGGCGCGGCCTCAGACGTCGCGGCAAAGGCGACAGCAGATTGTCCCAGGCGCCGACCGACAAGAGCTGGATTGCTTCGCTGGTCTTGCGTAGCACACCGTTCGGCACCGAGGCCGACAGGCCGGCCAGCCGGTCGATCCAATGGTAGCGATTATAGCCGGCGAAATTCTCGTCGCCGCCATCACCGGACAAAGCGACGGTGACATCGCGGCGCGCCAGTTGCGAGACAAGAAATGTCGGTATCTGCGACGAATCGGCGAAGGGTTCGTCATAGATATCGGGCAGCCGGCCGATGACGGCCTGGGCGGCGGCAGGTTCGACGATCAATTCGGTGTGCTCGGTGCCGAGATGCCTGGCGACCGCGCGCGCATGCGTGGCTTCGTCGAAAGCCTTGTCGTGATAGCCAATCGAGAACGTCCGCACCGGCCGGCTCGACTGTTTTTGCATCAAGGCCACGACCGTCGATGAATCGATGCCGCCGGAAAGAAATGCGCCGAGCGGCACATCCGACACCATTTGCCGGCCGACGGCATCGGTGAGCAATGCTTCAAGCTCGTCGGTTACCTCGGCGTCGCCGCGGCGGTCGAGCGAGTTCTGGCCGGCCACCGCGACGTCGCGCAAATTCCAGTAGCGGATAAGCTTGGGATCCTCGCCCGCCGCCACGTTCATGATATGCGCGGGCGGCAACTTCCAGGCATGGCGATAGATGGTCAGCGGCGCGGCGACGCAGGCGGACCGCAGATAGCCCGCCACCGCCGGCATATTGAGCGCGGCGTCGAAGCGCGGGTGCGTGCGCAGCGCGCGCAATTCCGAACCGAACAGCAGGCCGCCATCCGGCAGCTTGCCCCAATAGAGCGGCTTGACGCCGAGCCGGTCGCGGATCAGCCAGAGCCGTCGGTCGCGCCGGTCCCACAGCGCCAGCGCGAAAATGCCGTTGAATTTCTTCGTCGCCTCGACCACGCCCCACAAAGTGACCGCTTCAAGGATGACTTCGGTGTCGGAGTGGCCACGCCAGTTGACGCGGTGTCCTGTGGATTCAATCTCGCGCCGCAAATCCTCGGTGTTATAAAGCTCGCCGTTATAGACTGTGATCCACCGCTCGTCCGCCGATATCATCGGCTGCGCGCCGGCCGCGGTCAGATCGACGATCGACAGACGCCGGTGGCCAAGGCCGATACCGGTCTCGCCGTCGACGAAGACGCCGTCGGCATCCGGGCCGCGATGCGCGAGCGACCGCGTCATTGCGCCAGTCAAGGCGCCGATTTCGGTCGCCGACGATCCGGACGGACCGAACAGGCCGGTAATGCCACACATCGGCTGCGTCAGCTCCGCATCATCGTTCGCGCAGGCGACTGCCCTGCGCCAGAAAATCCGCGTAGGCTATTTTCAACCCCTCATGCAGCGGCGTCCTGGCCCGCCAGCCGAGCCCGGCAAGCCGTGAAACGTCCAGGAGCTTCCGCGGCGTTCCATCTGGCCGGCTGGTGTCAAAGACAAGGGCACCACGGTAACCCACGACTTCCGCCACAATGCGCGCAAATTCGCCGATGCTGACCTCATTGCCGGTGCCGACATTGAGGAACCCGTTGCCGGAATAATGTTTCATGACAAACACGCAGGCGTCGCCGAGATCCTCGACGCTGAGAAACTCCCGCATCGGGTTTCCACTGCCCCACACTGCTACCTGTGCGTCGCCGCGCGTTTTGGCCTCGTGGAAGCGGCGAATGAGCGCGGCCGGAACGTGGCTGTTCTGCGGGTGATAGTTGTCGCCGGGACCGTACAGGTTTGTCGGCATCACGGAGACAAAATCGGCGCCGTATTCGCGCCGGTAGGCCTGCGCCAGCTTGATGCCGGCAATCTTGGCGATCGCGTACCACTCGTTGGTCGGCTCGAGCGGTCCGGTCAAAAGCAACTCCTCGGCCATCGGCTGCGGCGCGTTGCGCGGATAGATGCAGCTCGAGCCGAGAAACAGCAGCTTCTGCACCTTCGCAGCGACCGCGGCACGCATCACGTTGAGCGCGATCGCAAGATTGTCGGCGAGGAACTCGGCCGGGAACGTATCGTTGGCGTGAATGCCACCGACCCGGCCCGCGGCCAGGAAAATTGCCTCCGGCCGCTCGCGCATGATCCATTCCTCGGTCAGCGCCTGGTTTGTCAAATCGAGCGCGTCGTGACTGGCTGTTAGAATCTCGCAATTCTCCGACGCCAGACGCCGCACGATAGCAGCGCCCGCCATGCCACTATGGCCGGCGACATAGACACGCTTGCCGGATAGATCAAACAAGGGCGGGTTAGTCGACAATTCTGTCACAGGGCCTCGCGGCGTTACAGCGTGCCGGGCTTGCGGGCGACGGCAAGAATCATGTGGCCGATAAGCGCCTTCGGCACGAACGGCGCGAGCAGCACGGCAACACCGCGCGCGAAGAACGAGGTCGCGGAGATGCCGAACGTCTGTTGCAACCAGCGCTGAATGCCCTGGCGCTTGCCGATGATCTTGACGTCCTCGACCGCAAAACCGTGGCGCGAAAGTATGGTGGCCAGTTCGCCGCGCGTCGGGCGCCATTGATAGAAGCGCATCCGCGCCGTTTCCGGCTGCAGTTTCCAGGGCTGCAACAGAATGTCGTGCAGCGCATGGCGCAAATTGAAAAACGGCATCGACGCGAACAGCAAGCCGCCGGGCTTGAGCACCCGGTACGCTTCGCCGACGACGCGATCAAAGCCCTCCTCGAAATGCTCGAATGTGCCCCAGGAAAAATACGCCGAAAACGATTCATCGGCAAAACCAGTCGCGCGAATATCGCCGACCGCGAATTCCATATCTGGAAACATCTGCTGCAATTTGCCGATGGTCAGACGGGACACGTCAAGGCCGACGGTCGGATAGCCGGCCCGCGTCAGCCACAAAACCCAGTCGCCGACTCCACAGCCGCCGTCGAGCACACGGCTGCCTTTCGGAAGCTTGCTTAAGTAGGGCCAAAGTATCTTGAACTCCGCCTTGCGCGGGATGTGTTCGGCGCGGCCCTGCGGACCGCCGGCTTTTTCCCAGATGCGAGTCCATTGCGTCTCGATCGCCGCGATCTCGTCGTGTCCTTCGGTCTCGTCATAGGCTCGATCGTCGCGACGCATTTCTTACTCCTGGCGAAAAAACGAATTGAACCGCATCAGCGCGCCGAATTGCGGCGGGCTCGATTGAGATCCTCGTCCACCATGTCGCGGACCAGTTCTCCGAACGAAACCTTGTGATGCCAGCCGAGCTGGCGGCGTGCCTTGGACGGATCGCCCACGAGGCACTCCACTTCGGTCGGCCGGAAATAGCGATGGTCGACCTCGACCAGAACCCGGCCGGTCGATTCTTCCATCCCCTGCTCGGCGACGCCTTCGCCTTTCCAGACAATCTTGCGGCCGACATGGGCGAAAGCCATCTCGACAAATTCACGCACCGAATGTTCCTCGCCGGTCGCCAGCACATAGTCGCCTGGCTCGGGTTGCTGCAGCATCAGCCACATGCCTTCGACATAGTCGCGCGCATGGCCCCAGTCGCGACGGGCGTCGAGGTTGCCGAGGTAAAGCTTTTCCTGCTCGCCGCACTCGATCGCCGCGACCGCGCGCGTGATTTTGCGGGTCACGAAAGTTTCGCCGCGCGTCGGCCCTTCGTGATTGAACAGGATACCGTTCGAAGCGTGCATGCCATAGGCCTCGCGGTAATTCACGGTGATCCAGTGCGCGTAGAGCTTGGCCGCCGCGTAAGGCGAGCGCGGATGGAACGGCGTCGTCTCGCTCTGCGGCTCCTTGTAAATGCCGCCGTAAAGCTCGGATGTGGACGCCTGGTAGAAGCGCACGCGCTTATCCATGCCCAGGATGCGGATAGCCTCAAGCATCCGCAGCGTGCCAAGCGCGTCCGAATTCGCCGTGTATTCCGGCGTCTCGAACGAAACCTTGACGTGGCTCTGCGCCGCGAGATTGTAGATTTCATCGGGCTGGGTCTGCTGCACGATCCGGATCAGGTTCGTGGCATCCGTCATATCCCCGTAATGCATGATGAACCGCCGGTGCTCTTCATGCGGATCCTGGTAAAGGTTTTCGAGGCGTGCGGTATTGAACGACGACGACCGTCTCAATATGCCGTGAACCGTATATCCTTTGCGCAGCAAAAGATCGGCCAGCCACGCTCCGTCCTGACCAGTGACGCCGGTAATTAGTGCGACGCGTTTGCTCATGGCTGAATTATCACCCTATTCTAGTTTTGTGAGTGCGCCGGCCGGACAAGGCCGAGAGCCCTGCCCAAACCGCGATTGAGCATATTCATTTGGAAAAATAGCCAATTACACCATGCCTCTGGCAAGCTTTTTGCCATCGCCAAAAGCAACATTGCCCGCGACGTCGCCCACCAGCCCGGCCTGCTCCGCCGCCACGTCGAAAACAGCGCCGCGGCGCTGAATAACTCCGGATACTTGTCACGAATTCGCTTCCACAAACTCGCTTGCCGGCGGGCCGATGTGCTGAGCAGCATCCCGTCCGAACGGACGGTATAGATGAACAGCGGCTTCGGAATTTCAATCCAGCGATAGCCCGCGCGCAACAGGCCGATATTGAATTCCCAGTCTTCGAGACCGGAGCGCATGGTCTCGTCGTAGCCGCCGACTGCTTTCCAGGCGCTTTTCCGGATCAACAGGCAATACGGCAAGTGATTGAGGAACAACTGGTCGAAATGGCTGCAATGGGTTGCAAAGACGCGGTCCGCTGTACCGGTCAACCGCATATAAGTGTACACGAACCCAACGTCATCGCCAGCGTTGCGCATGGCCGCCAGCGTTTCAGCCAGAAATTCCGGTTCGATCCGGTCGTCGCAATCCAGCGGCAGCACAAGCTCCGCCCGCGCCTCGCGAAAGCCTGTATTGCGGGCCCCGGGGAGATAACGGTTTTCCTGATGCACGACCCGCGCGACCGATTCTATTTCCTTCAGCTTTTCAAGCGTCGCCGGATCGCTCGAACCGTCGTTGACGATAACGACTTCGAAATCCCGAAACGTCTGCGCCGCAAGACTCGCGAGCAAGCCGTCAAGATATATTCCGCCATTGTAGCAAGGCACGATTACGCTAACCGCAGGCATCGACGTCACGGCGCGCCCTTGTTGGCGACCTTGTTGGCGACCTTGAGTGACGCCCAGATTTCGCCCCATGGGGTGATCAGTTCCTCGACGACAAGTCCGGCCGCCGCTGTTTCCGCGCGAAATTCGGCTTGCGTCGGTTCAATTTTATGATCGGGGTCCGAATAGTAATTAGCGCCAACCTCGCGCCGCATCGGCATCTTCCAATCGCGCTCAAACAGCGGCACGCGGATCAGGAATTGCGCGGCGCCCGTGGTCGAAACCAAAGCCTTGAGGAAGCCGATGCGGTCCGCGATATGTTCCAGAACATTCGACAGGACGACGACGTCCCACGGCCCGGAAGGCACCGACTTGGTTGCGTCGGTCTCGACGTAATTCAGGTTGGCCGGATTGTTGCTGTTGCGTGCCTGCGTCAGTCGCCCGATGTCGTTGTCGAGTCCGGTCACCGCCGACGCCGGCCTTGCCCGTGCGATCGAACGCGCCACCGCGCCGTAACCGCAACCGACATCGAGTACCCGCTGACCGTCGGTTATCCGGTCAATGAAGAAATCATGATAGTGAATAAGCCGGTGTTTGGGGTGTTCGCCGCCGCCCAGCGCCGTCGCGCGTTCACTGACTATCTTCTCCCATTCGTCCTGGATGGCAAACAGGCGCTTGAGCGCGGCACGCGGATTGTTGCCGCGCGATTCCAGAACGTACAGAGCCTTGAATGCGTAAAGCCGCAAACGCTCGGGCACGACCTGCCAAAGCAGAGCGAAAACATTTGCGACTGCCAGCAGCATCGCCTTCATCGTGCAATCCTTTCGCCTAACAGGCGCTTGAATATCGTTTCATGGCGATCGAACCAGTGTGACAGAGAAAAACGCTCCACGGCGCGCTGCCGCGCCGCGCGTTCCATCGCCGTTCGACCACTGATGATCTTGGCCATTCCCTCTGCGATCGCATCGGGTTCGGGGACAGCAACATAGTCAAAAGTGACGGGCACCGCCAGCCCGACCCCGGCGTCATCGCCGACAAGTTCAGGCACTCCGCCGGAGGCGGAATAAAGCACCGGCAATCCGGATGCCAGCGCTTCCAGAACCGAATTCGGACAGGGATCGTTGTGTTTGGTCATCAGGTAGGCGTCCGCCGAGCGGTAAAGCGCCGGCGCATCGATCCAACGATAAGGCCCGGTAAACCGCACGACATCCGCTATCTCAAGGCGCGCAACCAAAGCCCGCACCTCGGCTTCGACGTCCACATTGATGCCGCCGGCGATGGTCATCCCTACATCGAGACCGCCGCGGCGCGCCATTGCCAGTCCCTCGAGCGAAGACACAAGCCGGTGCGCCGTTGTTCGGCCAATGCGGCCGGCCACCAGGAACATGAACGGCTTGCCCTGGCGGCGCTCGGACGCGGGAGAAAAGTGGTCCACGTCGACCCCGTTGTAGAGGATCTCCGACGATCCCTGACGCCGGCCTAGAAACCGCTCGGCACAATCCCGGCAAAACTCACTTTGATAGAACACATGATCCGCGACCGCATGGACGCCCGCCATGCGCGCGTTTTCACGCTCCCAGCCGTCCGGAAACCACGATTTATAAAAAAGACCGTTTTGATTGAGTACGACCGGCACGCCGGCGCCGCGCAACCGATCGATCATAGGCTGCGGCAAGTAAATTGCGTTCGACAAAATGTAGACCAGCGAATAGTCGGGGAAATGTTGCGGAAATTTCCGCTGTAGCAGCTTCACCTTGACAAGCGGGCCGCCGAAATCGCCGGACCGCGCGCCGCCATAAAAAACAGCGAGATCGCGGTTGCGACGGCGCAACGGCATTGCCGCCGTCACCGCCGCCGCCATCGCCGCCCGATAGGAAAGGCGCACTATGTCCTTGAGCCGCGTCGTTTCCATTTTCAGGCCTTACGGCCGACCGCGCACCAAAACGGCACCGACTGCGAGAATGAAATATCCTGCAAGCCCGCGTTTTCCATCGCCGCGCGTATCTGCGCTTGCGTCATGCGGTGTTCAAGACGGGTGCCGAAGCGATCAAGCGCGTCGGTTCGCATCGTGTAGAAGCTATGCCAACGATAGGCGCTGAGCGGCCAATTCGACACATCCCAACCGGCCCGCGCGGCAAGCCGCGCGACGACGACCAGCGGCCAATATACGACCGCGGCGACTCCATCGGCGACAAGCGATTTTATCCTGAACGGCACTTTCGAGATCACCCGTCGAATTGCATCGCTGGCGCGCCACAATGCGCGAAACCAGATCGGCCGGTTATCGAACGCATAATATATATAGATCAGCATAGGCGCGCCGGATCGCAGCTTGCGCACGCAAGCCGCTAGTCCGCCCTGAAGATCGGGTATGTGATGCAAGACCCCGAGGCTGTAGCCGAAATCCATGCTGCCGTCGGCCAGAGGCATGGCGTCGAGCGGGCATTCGTGAAGGGTGACATTGGCTATGCCCGACAGATTTTTCCGCGCGACCGCGAGCGCATCCGCGCTGGCATCGACGCAATGGAGATGGCTGACGCGCGGCGCCACGCGCGCAGCCCAGCGTCCGCTACCACAACCGGCGTCAAAACCGACGGCATTGTTCGGCAACGCTTCCCAGGGGAAGACCGCGAAATACTCATCGAACGTCCGCGACATCTCAACGTCCGACACAGCGCCTTGATCAAAGCGCTGCCATTCGCGGCCAAAGTCACGAACGGTGTGACGGTCAATATTTTCAGGTGGGGGGATCATAAAATGACTTGTCGCTGAGAAGCCTGATGTGAGCCAAACATTACCATACTATCGCAGATCATTGCATGGCTTAATGTTCATGCGCGAAGCCGCCTTCCCGCATTCAAACTATCGATAAGAGGCAGCAGCGGCGCTAGATCGCGCATGGCAAAGCGGCCCTGCGCGGCGATCCGATTTTCCGCCACGACCGCTGCGAACTTGACGCCGATGGTCAGCGCGGCACGCTGGTCGTCCTGACCGTCACCGACCATCAGCATGTCGCTGCGGCCAATTCGCTCAATCGTCATTATTCGTCGCAGCCCTTCCTCCTTCGTCACCGACGAGCCCAAACTGCCTTTAAGCCATCGGCGCAGACCACGCCTGTGCAAGACCTCGTTGAGGTGCCGGTCCGGCGTTGCCGATAAAACCCACACGTGAACGCGGCGGCGCGCCAACGCCGCCAATACCTGCCGAGCACCTCTA
This sequence comes from Bradyrhizobiaceae bacterium, assembly GCA_947479905.1. Lineage (GTDB taxonomy): Bacteria > Pseudomonadota > Alphaproteobacteria > Rhizobiales > Xanthobacteraceae > Pseudolabrys. The sequence continues at coordinate 51,698 of CANKBJ010000004.1, read as the reverse complement.
CGTTCCGGGGCTGCGACGATGCCGGCCGCACAACAGCGGGAATAGCTGTCGACCAAACCGCGCGCCTGCGTCGCAATCGCCAGATCGCCGGCGTTCGCTAACAATTGCTGCGCGACTCTTGCGAAAATCCGATAGCGATCACCGCCCTCCCGTCTCGCCGCGGCCAGCGCAGCGCCGCCGCCGGCAATCGCTGCGACAGTGCGATGCAGGCAGGCTTCCTTGACGCCGTTGGTATCGGCCAGCGTGCCGTCGAAATCGAAAACAACGACGCGAATCATGGATGGCCCGGGACGGCAGCGGGCATCAACGCAGCACGCCCAGCGGCCGCCAAACCTCATCGATATGTCGCCGCGCGACAATCGACCAATCGGCCACCATCACCGCCTCACGCGCGGCCGCCTTGAGCGCCGCCGCGCGATTCGGCAAGGCAAGCAATGCATGCGCGCGCCGCGCGATCGCCTCGACATCACCGACCTCGACCAGCGCGCCGGTTACGCCGTCTGTGATCAAATCGGGCGCCATTCCGACGCGCGTTGAAACCACCGGAACATGCGACGACATGCTTTCCATCAGCGCCATCGGCCCGCCTTCCTCGCGGCTGGTCACCAGATAGAGGTCGAGGGGATGATAGAGCTTGGCCAGCTCGTCGCGATCCGGGGCGTAATGATAGGCATAGCGAATGCCGAGACGCTCCAGGCCGCGCTTGACGTAACCGCGCGCCGGACCTCCTAGCAGAACAAACACCGGCAGGTCTTTCGACAGCCGCTCGACCGCCGCCAGAAAAACATCCGGGCCCTTGATCAGTTTCGGCACGTCGCCTGCGCCCCAACCATCGCCGTCCTTCTGAAACGAGCCGATCGCGATCTCGCCGGGGCGGATACCGAAGCGCTCGCGCGCGGCCAGCCTTTGCTGCTGCGATGGCGGCAGGAAACGATTTGTCTCACAACCGATCGGAATGACGGCAACCTTTTCCGGTGGAACGCCCCAGCCCACCAGCCGGTCGCGCACCAAGGTCGCGGAGGCCACAATTCGGCTCAGCCGCGGTGTCGACGCCAGAAATGCGTCTATATGGCGCGCGACCTGCGGTCCGTCTTCCGGCTTGCCGTGGAAATAGGTGCTGACAAAATGGCAATCGGGCGACAGATAGCGGCCCCACTCCACCCACTGATATTGCGAGCCGAATTCAACCACGCCCGACGTCAGCTCAGACGGGTTCGTCGTCACCCATGCGGTATCCGGCCGCACTTTATTCGCTTCCTCAGCGATGAAACTTCCCCACCAGCGGATCGCCCAATCGGCGCGTTCTATGACCAAGCCGACCGGTGGATGCGCCGGCGCCAGCCCTGCGCTTGCCAGCGCGCGCCGGCCATAGGCGTTGACGGCGTAGCCCAACGGCTTAAGGCGGGAAGCGATCGAACGCAAGCTCATGGGATCGCCGCCGCGCCGTCGCGTTCGCCGCGGATCATGCGTTTGACGATCTCATCGAATTTCACCGACGGCTTCCAGTCGAGCAGCCGCGCCGCCTTGCCGGCATCCCCGAGTGAGTGGGCGATGTCGGTCGGCCGCGAAAACGCGAGATCGAAGTCGACGTGGCTTTTCCAGTCGAGCCCGGCTTCGGCGAATGCCGTCGAAACGAATTCTTCCAGAGTGTGCGTTTCGCCGGACGCTATGATGAAATCGTCGGGCGCCTGCTGGTGAAGCATGGTCCACATCGCGACCACATATTCAGGAGCCCAGCCGAAATCGCGCGACAAAGCCAGATTACCCAACCGGAGGCGTTCGCTTGCGCCATTGGCAATGCGGGCCGCGGCAGCGGTTATCTTGCGTGTCACAAACCGCTCCGGCCGCAGCGGCGACTCGTGGTTGAACAACAGCCCGGAGCAGGCGAACAGCCCGTATGACTCGCGATAGTTCGCCACCAGCGAGACGGCGGCGGCCTTGGCAACGCCATAAGGACTTTTCGGCCGGAACGCCGTGCTTTCATCCGCCGCCCGGGTGCCGGTATCGCCGAATATCTCGGATGAACCCGCGTTATAGAAACGAATGTTTCCACCAAGCACGCGCAGCGCTTCCAGGATATTCAGCGTGCCACTGACAATACTGTCCATCGTCTCGCGCGGCTGCGCGAAGGAGAGCGCCACCGACGATTGGCCCGACAAATTGTAGATTTCGTCCGGCTGCACCCGCTCGATCGTCTGCAACACCGAACGAAAATCGGTCGGCGAAACCGAATGAAGCTGGACCCGCTCGCGTACCCCGAGCGTGGTCAGACCGCCAAGGCGGGCCATATCGGCGTCGCGCGACGTGCCGTGAATGATGTAGTCCTTGCCAGCCAGAAAACGGGTGAGATAGGCACCGTCCTGTCCGGTGACCCCGAGAATAAGCGCGGTTCGCGACATGGCTAGAGCACCTGCGTTGACAAGGCGCGAAGCGGCGCACGCCACAGATTACGGCGCTCGATCAGGCCGTCGCGTTCCGCGCAAAGCCGTTCGAACAGCGCGATCCAATCGCTTGTCATGTGCTCGGCGGTGTGGGGATACGACGCCATCTTCGGGACAAGTGCCGGATATTGCGCGATGTAACGATCGAGCGCGGCCGGAAAGTCATCGACACTGCGGAAACTGACACCGTAGCCGGCGCAGTATTCCGGCATGCATCCCGATTCGCGATAGAGCAGTGGCAGGCCGCACATCGCCCCTTCGTTCTGGTGATTGCCACCCGGTTCGTTGATCGAGGCTGTCAGATAGCCGTGATGGCTGCGAAGCTCCGCCGCCAGCTGCTCGCCGTCAAGCGGCCGCACGTAACGGGCATTTTTGAATGCAAACCCTTTCGGCAGATTGCCGACGAAAGTGAAGGCGACGCGGTCGCGCCACGCTTCCTGGCCGCTCATGTCATCGAGCGCGGCGTAGACGTCGAATCCCTTCATGGGGTGATAGCCCCAATGATGCGTCACCAGCCGCAACGGCCCCTGACCGGCCCATGGACTAAAGCCATTTGCGTTGAACAGCCTGACGTCAGCGCCGTTGCGCACCACATGCCACGGCGTTCGCAGATTTTCCTGCCACACTGGCAGGTGAACAAGCCATTCACCGACAAAGACCGTGACATCGGCGACGTAATTTGCCCGCACGAGCTTGCGGTTGATGAACGCCTCGCCTTTGCGTTCGTCACACTCATTGACGCGGTGGACGATAATTGCGCGCGAATTTCTCAGCGCCAGGTATCGGAAAATCTTTCCCGCGCTGAATGTGACATTCGGCGACCGCGAACGCGGATCGGTCATTAACGCGATATCGATATCGTCACCGGCTAGGTCAAAGACAACGGAATGGCCGGCTTTGGTCAACGCCTCCGACAATGCCGCGACGAAGCGATTGCCGCCGCCCCATGCGCCGTCATAGGGCCGGCTGCCGAGTGCTATTTTCATCGTGTCGCCGCGCCGCGGTTGGCACCGAAGCAGCCGTCGAAGACCAATTCAGTCATCTTGGCGCGGGCATGCGAGGCAAGATGGTCCGGATCGGCGAAAGCCGAGTCCGGCATGGCGGTTGCCAGATCGACAAAACGAACCTTTTCGGCATCAGCCAGCCGCGCGAAACGTTTGGCCATTGCGTCAAACATCGGCACCCGCGCCGCCGACTCGCGGTATGGCCCGCTGAGCGGATACTCCACGATGCACGTGTCGATTCCTTGGCGGCGGAATTCCCGCAAAACCTCGGAGAATTTCTCCAGGAGTGCCTCGACCGTCCGGCCCTGCGGCAAAGGTGCGTGGAGTTGAACCCGGATTTCCGCCGCCTTGCGTTGCTCCGCCGGCGGCAGCGCGTTCAAGCCGGAAGGCAACTGCGCCTCCGGTTCTGCGCGCGACGGCGCTTTGGCGGGGGCTGCAAAAATGCGCGCCGGGTCACGCAATGCCGCGCTCCAGTAAGCCAAAAGATAGCCGCGAAAGTGCGGCCGCATAAATTCGAGCAAACGCTCATTGCCTTCCAGCAATTCTTCGGCGACGTCGGTCTGCTGATTGGCGGCGCGATAGATGGCAAATTGCTCCGGAGAATATTGCAGGACGATCTTCTTGCCGCGCCCCGAAGCGACATACCTTCGTGCCTTCGCCAGCATTAGAAACAAAGTATCGCCGGCGGCGCCGAGATTGACGAAGTCCTCGTTGGATTCAAGCCCGTCGGCGACGTGCGAATCGCCGAAGGCAGCGACCGGCGCCCGTGCATCGCGAAACGTTGCCTTATATTGTTCGTAGCTATCGCCGGGCGCGACCACGAAACGCACCAGCAGTTCGCTGCCCGCGACAAATCCGCAAATACCTGCGGCGAAGACCAGACAAAAGCCGATAGCGAATTTCCTAGAACTGGAAATAGATGAACTCCCCGGCCTTGCCTTGCAGGACGATGAAAGTCGCCGCCAGCGCCGCGACGGCAAAGCCGGCGCCGAGCGCTGCCGACGGCCGCCAGGTTAAGATCGCCGCCAAGCCGCGCGGCGCGGCGACAGTTTCGAAGGCGGGATCGTGCCGGCGCAGGATTTCCTGGGTATTCGGCAGGAACCACATCGCGAGGAAGCCAGCAACGACCCAGGCGATCTGCACGCCGCCGCTATAGGCCGTCATCGGCGCAAAGCCGATGGGCAGACCCATGCGCGCGAGCGCATCGACCTTCGCGCCAAATGCCGGCTCCCAATGCAGCGGCAGCGCGATGCCGTTGAACCCGACCATACCCTTGATCACGTTGAAACCGCCGGAAAAAGTCTCGGCGCGGAAGAATGCCCACGCTACCAGCACACAGACTGTCGTGATCAAAACGCCGGCCCAGGGCCGCATCGCCGGCAGTCCGCGCGCGACCAGTGCTCGATAGCCGTGGTTGATCAGCAGATAGACGCCGTGCAGCCCGCCCCACATCACAAAGGTCCAGGATGCGCCATGCCACAGGCCGCCGAGCAACATCACGATCATGATGTTGCTGTATTGACGAAACTTGCCGAGCCTGTTGCCGCCCAGCGGGAAGTAGAGGTAATCGCGCAGGAAGCGCGACAGCGTCATGTGCCAGCGATGCCAGAACTCGATGATACTCGACGCCTTGTAAGGCGAATTGAAATTAAGCGGCAACTTGACGCCGAACAGCCGCGCCAGACCGAGCGCCATGTCGGTGTAGCCGGAGAAGTCGAGATAGATCTGCAACGCAAAGCATCCCGTCCCCAGCCACGCCTCGGCGAAGGAAAGCTGGGCGCCGGCGTCGGCTGCCCGGAACGCATTGTCCGCCCAGATCGCGAATTGATCGGCAAAGAATACTTTTTTGACCAGACCGATCGTGAACATCGAAAAGCCGACGGCAAGATCGTGCCAGACCTCCTCTGTTGTCCGGGAATTTCCGGCAATCAGGCGCGCGAATTGCGGCATCATTTCGCGGTGATGCACGATCGGCCCCGCGATCATGTGCGGAAAGAACGTGATGAAAAGACAATAGGCCGGAAAGCTTCGGATCGGCGCCTTGCCTTGATAGGAGTCGACGAGGAAGGCGATCTGCTGGAAGGTGTAGAATGATATAGCCAGTGGCAGAACGATGCCGAGATCGGGAATTCCCGCTCCACCAAACCAATCGATCGTCCGGATCGCGAAGTCGGCATATTTGAACGCCGCCAGCAAGGCCAGGTTGGCAACCACCCCGAATACGAGTGCGCCATAGCGGTTACGGAACCGGAAATCGCCGCTCACCAGCCGCCCGATCGTGAAATTGAACACGATCGAACCGATCAACAGCGGCAGATAAAACGGGTTCCACCAGCTGTAGAAGAACAAGGACGCCAGCGCCAGAAATCCGATCGACAGGACCGACGGCGCGCGCCGCTCCAACAGCAGATAGACGCCGAGCACTACCGGAAGGAAGAAGAACAGGAAGACGGGCGAATGAAACAGCATAATGGTTTTTTAACCGGCCTGCGCGCCTGCGCGCCGGGCTGCCAGCGACAGTCCGAGGCGGGCAAGATCGACGGTGCCCTGGCCGAGCTTGTCCAGGCCGAAATGCGCCACCGCTGTTGCGCGTGCGGAAGCGCCGATACGCGCAGCCAAGGCCGGATCATTGCGCAACTGCGTGATCGCAGCGCCAAGCGCTTCGGCGTCTCCCGGCGGCACCAGAACGCAATTATCGCCGTCCTTCAACAGATCGGCAGCCCAGATCCCGCGTGTTTTGGTCAGGATGACCGGCCTTCCGCAACTCATGGCCTGCAACGTCACGCTCTGCCCCGAAGGCTGATAGACGTCCTTGAGCGGAACGACGACAGCGGCCGCATTGTTATAGAGACGGCGCAGATCTTCGTCGGTGGCGGAATTAGGGTCGGCAAAGCCGCCCGGACTGATGCGGATATGGGTGGCCCCCGCGGGCACGCGCACAGGATTCCGGGTGATAATCAATGTCGGGTTGGAGCCGGGCGCCCGCGCCAGCAGATCGAAGTCACGATTGAGATCCTGGCCGATGGCCAGGACGAAGTCCTCTTTGCCCTGATCCGGCAAGGGACGCCAGAATTCGGTATCCACGCCGAACGTCAAAATGGACGAACGCGCGGGATCGACGCCATATGTCTCGATCGCCCGCGCCCTGTCAGCGGGCCCAAGAAAGAACACATGATCGAGACCGGCGAGAGAACGCTTGATGACCGCGCGCGAGAAACCGCGCATCGACGGCGGCGCGCGGTTCTCAATATCGGACAAGCCTTGAAAACCGCCGATCAGAACGGGCCTTTTCGCAACGTTACCCAGGCCGAGACCTAACGACAGCGAAAAGCCGTCCGTGTAGCTGATCGCGACCTTCGCATTCGCGAACGCGGCGGCGCGAAGCCGGACGGACATTGGCCGCGCGCCAACTCCAGTGACCCTAGCGAGAGCCCTTTCAAAAATATCCGCAGTGGACCCGAGCAAGCCAGGCTCGGCGCCGGATGTCGAAATCATCGCGCTTTTCAGTCCCGCTTTCTCAAGATCGAAAAAACCGTAGAAGAATTCCCGCGGCACCTCGTCACCGCGCGCCAGAAGTTCAATGCGCGACTCGCGCCCACCTTTGTTGAAGACAACGACGTCCACATTTCCAATATCACGGCGCGCATTCCGATCCATGGGCTATTCCGCGCCCTTCAATTTGGCGCGACCGGAAGCGGCTACACAGCCTGTCAAAAACTCCACGATCCGTTGATTCCAGGGTCGATCGAAAGACGACGTGAACCACCCCGCCTCCTTCTTTAGGCGCTTCCCCAATTCCGGGCCGTCGGTTAAGTCGGCGATGCGCGGCATCACGGCGATCAATTCCTCGACCGAATGCGCGACCGGCATATCGGGGAGCGTCAAGAATTCGTCGAAATGCAACATCGGCAGATTGTTTGCCAGCATTTGTGATCCGCCCGCGCCGGCCGCGGCAAATACCGCGACAGGCAGCCCATGCAGCATTCCTTCCAGCAGAATTGTGGATAGTGGCGATACAACCGCGTCGACTGAGCACAGAAGATCATGCGTATCATGATAATCAGGCAAAGTTATGCGCTGATCTCCACGCCCCAATGCCTCGATATAATCGCGCATGGTGCGGTCAACCACGACATGCCTGAATTTGGCCGTCGCCAGGCGCGAGCCACCACGGCCGCCGCCGCCCCAAGGGTGCGGCCTATACACGACAGCAATGCCGGCGAGGCGCGATTCCTCGATAGCATCGTCAAGCGCGCTCAAGGCGGCGAATTCATCCGTTTGTGCGTTTGAGCCGGCGAACAACACGATGCGCCGGGCTGGATCGATGCCGTGCTCCGCGCAGAACGTCACTCGATTGTCTCTCGGCGTTGTCCGGAAAACATCGAATTGCGCCGCGCCGAACGGCACGACGCGATCCGGCTCGAGTTGCATGAACCGAATAGCGTGATCGCGTGTTTGCGGCCCCCAGACCAACAGATAATCCGGCTTTCCCACCATTGCCCGCTTGGTCGAGGGGTTGTCCCAGGAATTCATCGCCAGGACGCAGGGAATACCCTTCTTCCGGCATTCGAAAACGACGTCATTGATGAAGCTTCCGTCGAGCACGGTCGGATGCAGGACGATGTCGGGCCGCTCCTGTTCCATCAGCCTGGCCAGGGCGGCCGCGGGGTGCGCATCGAGCCGGCGCTCCGTGTACCAGTGGAAGACCCGTGAAAGAAGCGGGAGGCCCGCCAGCCGAAGCAACAGTCCCGCTTTCCAGCCGAGAGTAAACTGCCGCAGGCGCCGGATTGCGCGTTCGTGCTTTCCCGGACGCCATTTGAGTTGGTCGGCAAACAACCGCCAGCGCCAGGTCTGCAGCCGGATGTCATCCGCGGGGAGACATTCGAACGGCGCGCCCAGCGGCAGCGATACTGGATCGAGCGTAAATCGCTTGCCGCTGGCTGGAAAGACAAAGCGGACGTCCGCGGCCTCGACCAACGGCGCGAGCGCGCCGCTCAGAATGAAATGACGGCAGATGATGTCGTGGTCGATAAAGACGAGCACCTTCATTGCGAAGGACCGTCCTTACGCTTCGACAAAATCCATTCCACCAGTTGAATATCCCATTCGGTGTCGATTGAAACATGGTCGCCGTCGACCACAAACGCGCCCGCCCGGCCGCCTTTGATCGAACCCTGGTTCAGCAGGCAATCGCGCGTGATCGCGTAGGCTATGCCGTTGCGGTGGTAGACCGGCGAGAGCTCCTGCCGGGCCACGATCCGGTCGCCCCGGCTGTCGTAATAGCCAAGCATACCGTCGCTCGCGACGGTCAGTTGCTTGAGCGGATGCGACTTTGAATCCGTCGGGCTTACGGTCCAGACCGAGTCCCAGTTTCCGTCCGCAAGCATATGGATGGTTCCGGATACCTGAGCCGGTGTCCGCAGCGGCGACGTCGGCTGCAACATCACGACGATGTCATAAGTCTTCTTATCGATGGCTTCGGTCGCCTTGAGCGCGTGCATCAGGACGTCGAAGTCGCCGATACGGTCGCCCGAGATCGGTTCCGGTCGGAGGAACGGGACGTCGATGCCCGCCTCCTTGGCGGCGGCGGCAATCCCGGCATGATCCGTCGATGCGACCGTGCGGTCGACTTCCGGCACCTCTCGAACGACATCGCCTACCCGCGCCACCAGACTGCGGCCGCCAACCTCGCGCAGGTTCTTAAGCGGTATCCCCTTAGAGCCGCCGCGCGCGGGCACGACGGCGAGCACTGAGCGCCCCCCGATCACCGACCAGATCCCTTCAGCTTATCAATCGGCAGCGGGAAGTTCCGCCGCGCGCAATTGATCGATCAACTGAAACCTGCCCCAATGATCGACAACAGTCTTGCGCTGGGCCGAGGTCAACTTGTTGATTTCAGGATCGCGGTAAGTGCTGTCGTTCGGGAAGGCGGTGGTCGAGATTTCCTCGAACACGCATCCCGTATCGGTCCAGAACCGGTGCCAAACGCCAGGCAAGACCGTCAAAGTATCGCCCGGTTGCAGAACCTTGCGGCGTTGATCGAGTTCGATCGTCATTTCGCCCCAGAGCACGATGAACGTCTCTTCCTTGAGCTTATGGAAATGCCATGGATGAAGCTGGCCCGGGAGCTGCACCAATATCTTCTTGGCGTAGTCGCGGTTGATGACGCTGATCAGCACCGCGCCAACCTTGCGGAAGTTCGATACACCGTAATGATGCGAGTATTCGGTAGTGAATTCGTGCGAAAGCGGGACATGCGCATAGGCCAGCAGCGCCTTAACCTCATGGACCGCGTTCTTGATGACCTTGATATCGGGATCGCCGGGCACGGTGAGGGTCGCAAGCTGCAACGGCGCATCTGGCGCAATCGCCGCGTTCGACACGATGCCCTCGCGCCATTCGCCGGACGAAAGTTGGCCGGGCCGGTAGGGGAACGCAAAGTAGATCTGGTCGGCGCGAATGATCTCACCCGGCTCGATGGCCGTTTTAGCGAACACGCCCCGCTTTAACTCGTCGATCGACGTGCGCTCGATCGGGTTCGGCGCGCCGCGCTTTCTATCACCGATGAGAACCCGAGCGGCCTTCCAGGCTTGAATCCAGTTGTCGACCTGCTCCGGCGTCGACGAATAGGCATTGAGCTTGATGGTATCGGTCGCAACACCGACGTGCCGCTCGAACATCTCGGCACCGAGCGCCGCCGCGATCATCACCGGCGCGGTCTCGGATGGAACCTCGTGGGTCGACCATCCGATGATGCGCTTCGGATACCGGGCGCGGAACTCGGCGATATTGCCGAGATTGCAGTCTTCGGCGGGCGTCGGGTAGATCGACACACAATGCATCAATGCAAATTCGCAGCCACGATGCGAGAGGAAGCTGACCAGATCGTCGACTTCGGTCTGCAACAGACCGCCTGTGGACGCGATGATGGGCAGGCCCGACGACGCGACCTTATCGAGGAGCGGCCAGTCGCGCGCCGAGCAGCTCGCGACCTTAACGACGTCGAACCCCATCGCGACGATCCGATCGACCGACGCTTCATCGAAGGGCGTACAGATCGACAACAGGCCGTTGCGCTTGGTGGCGGCGAGAAGCTCCGCAAAGCTATCCCAGGACAGCATTGTCGAAAGAAAGCGCGGAACATGCTTGTTGGTGGGATGGGCGCGCTCATCCATGTGCACGAATTCGGGAAGGTCCCGAAACTGGAACTTCATACCGGCACGCACGCCGTGTTTTGCCACGACCTTTGCGCAGCCATCAATGATTGCCAATCCGTGCTCAACCGAACCCTGATGATTGTTGGCCACGTCGAGCACGAACAGATTGCGGAAGTCGAAGCTGGCGATCTTTTCCGCCATGGGCGTTTTCCTCTTCAGGCTCGCAGATTTGATTTATTCGACGATGATCGCCGCGGGGACATAACCGCGGCTGTAGTCGATCCTCACGCGCCGTCCGGTTCCCGACGACCGGTGCGCCGCGGCGATCACAAGCATGGTGTCGAGGCCGCGCGCCAGAGCCAGTGGCGATGCCGCGGGATCGCCTTCAAGCGCCGCCGCGATGTGTTTCAGCTCCTCGATGAAATCATCGGGTCGGGTCTTGCTGACTTTCTGGTCGTTCGCAGGCTTGCCGGCGAGGCCCGTGACCACAACGTCGGTCCCCGGCTCGCGCCCGCACCACCATTCAATATAGCCGCCTTCGCCCTGCAGGCGCGCCCACTTTCGCGGCGGCTGCGTAACGACATCCTGCACGCAACGGCCGATAAGGCCGGTTTCGGTACGGAAATTCATCAGGCAAAGACGATCGTAGTCCACCTTGCCGTCGCGGACGATATCCAGCGTAGCCTGCAACTCCGCGATGCGCCCGCCGCCACACTGATGCGCAAAATGCTGCCACAAGTTGGCCGCGTGCGAATGTTCGCCGGAGGCGCCACCGCCGCGCTTCGAATAAGCCAGGTAGCTGTCGCTAGGCCCCGCGAGCCAGGGATGCGCCAGCAAAATGCCACCCCAGTGTTCGCGGAACTCGACGTCAATCGTCACGATTGCCCCGGCGACGCCGGCGCGCAATGCATCGCCGACCAGGCCGCAGGCGCGGCCGACGACGTGGTCGTAACCAACGAACACCGCGACACCCGCGGCGGCCGCTTCGTCCACCAAATTCTGGGCGCCTTGCAGGTCGGGGCCGCAGAGCGGCTTCTCGATCAGGATAGCGCGTGGCTTCTCGGCGACCGCGGCGCGGGCAAGCGCCATATGGCTGTCCGGCGGCGTCCCGATAACGATGAGGTCATAGCCGCCCTTGGGCGCGTCGCGCGACTCCAGCAGGCGGATGCCTTCGTCCCATTTCCCGTAACGCATCGGGAATATCTGCGCTTTGGTGCGCGCAAGCGCGGCTGGATCGATATCGCAAAGGTCGACGGCCCAGCCGAGGCTGCGGGAAGCATGTGACAGATGATTGCCGATCGAGCCGGCGCCGTGAACTTTAACTTTCATGATCTTATCTACTGAACCTGCGATTTGCTGCGTGAATTACAATGCCTGGCAACTTCCGGGTCAAAAACGAGTGGAGAGTGTCCAACCTCGTACTTTGGCCCATAGTTTCCCTGCTGGACCTTACACAAAGCCGTTTGAAATAGCTCATCCGGGATAGGCGAGAAATAGCGCCCCGCCTCCTGCCTAACCGCGGATTCTGTTGACAAATTCCCAAGCTGTATCGCGCGCGCAGTGCGGCCAAGCAGATCAGCGCCTTCCGTATAAACTCGGACCCGAATGTCCTGATAGCTTTCTGCAGGCGACGCCGTCAAAACCTGTTGCGCCAGCAGCGGTCCTTCGTCAATACCAGGCGCCATAAGATGGACTGAATTTCCGATCGGTTCATCGAGGTGAAGCGCCCATTCGACTGCGCTACAGCCGCGAAACTGCGGCAGCAGGCCTGGGTGGCAGTTCACTATTCCGACATTTGGCGCGCGCAAAAACCGTTCGTTGAGAATGCGCGGGGTGCCGGCGTTGACGACCAGATCGATCCTCAACTGCAAGAGCAAGGACACGGCCGCCGCGTCATTGTGGTCCCTTACGAAATAGAGCGGAATTTTTAGTTCCTCGAAAACTTCATAGCCAAGGCGCGGCATGCGCCCGCCTGTCCGTTCAAAATGCAACGCTGTGTCGCGCGCCAATTCCGGCTTGGCATCGACCAAGATAGCCGATAGCTCCACGCCGTTACGAGCCAGACCCTGCAAAAGGTGCCCGCACATCGACCCATCAACCTGCGCGAGAGCCGCGGCTCGCAAAGGAAACATGCCGCCGACGCTACTTTGTGGCGAAGGCAATTTCGTTGTCCATCGATTGCGCCTCGACGAAGCGCCGGTATTCATCGCTGCTCGCCATCAGCTCCGAATGAGGCCCGCGCGCGGCGATGCGACCGCGGTTCAGCAGGATAATCTCATCGCAGCGCATTACGGTAGAGAGACGATGGGCGATTGCTAGGATAGTGACGCGACCCTTGAGCGCATCCATCGCGTTGGCAAAATCACGTTCCGTTAGACTGTCCAACGCACTTGTTGCCTCATCGAGTACCAACAGATCGGCGTCTTGATATATTGCGCGTGCTATGGCGACACGCTGGCGCTGTCCGCCGGAAAGCCGCGAGCCGCGATCGCCTATCGCGGTGTTTTGCTTGTCGTTCAGTCCCTCCACCACGGCGCCAAGTCCGGCCGTATCGATCGCCGAGGCTAGCTTAAATTCCCGATTCGCCCCGTTTGCGCCGAGTGCAATATTGTCAGCCACACTGGCGTCGAAAATAAGCGGCGCCTGGGCCACATAGGAAACATGCTGACGCCAACCGGCCAAGGCACTTTCATTAGCCAACGGCTTGTTGTCGAGCAGCATTCTCCCCTGTGTCGCAACCAACAAGCCAGCGACCACATCCGCCAGAGTGCTTTTTCCGGCCCCTGACGATCCTACCAATCCATAGCTGCGGCCACGAGTAATGACGAGATCGACAGCGGTAAGCGCGTCCGAAGCGCCATTGCCATAATTGAAGTGAACATCCTCAAGCACCAACTTCGACCAACCTATAGTCATTAAGGGAATTTTAGCTCTTGCGTTAGACGATGGCAATTCGCTGCGCAGCAGATCCAGATGCTCGAGCGCGGGTAGCGAAATCTGGATCGTGGAGATGGCGTTCGCCGCTTCACCTATTATCGGGATGAGACGAACCGCAACGACAGCATAGAGCGCCAAGATCGACGCGGTCTCGAACCTATCGTATCCGGAGAGCAATGCCCCCAAGGCAATAGCGACAAGAGCACCAACGCCGATGACCTCTATCCCGTAACGCGGGATCAATTGCCACTGCCGCGCATCTGCATCCGAGTGTGCATAGATGGAATAATTCCGAAAGAACTCGTCGATCAGCATCGCACCAGCACGAGACATACGCACGTCACGGCCGCCGGATATGGCCTCAGTAGCGGCCACGCCCGCGATAAGATTGTTATGGCGCTTGCGCCCACTGGCAAGTGCAATCTTCGGCCGCGCCATCATGACCAATCCGCCGCCAATGATAATTATCAATGCGAGGATAAGCAGGGCCGGGATCGGTGTAAGTGGCAGCAGCAGCCCAACGCCCATTAACAGCATCAACGCGGTATTGGCGAGGCCAAGGGTCGGACGGATAATGCCGCGGGCCCATTCGACTATATGATTCATGATGACGTCGCGCAGCACTGATGTATTTTGCCGCAAATACCATGAGAACGGCGCGTACACGATGCTTTCCAAAGTTTCTGTCGCCAGCCGGGTCTCGACGCGGGCACAGAAATGGCCCGAGATTCGAGCGTGTACAATGCCGAACAAATTCTTTGCAACCATGAGGCCAATCAACGCTGCGCCGGCTAGGACGATGGCGTGAAGCTCAGAGGAAATCCCGAGAAAATGGAACGCTCGCCCTACCATGCTGTCTAGCGCAAGGGGATCGGGCTTTATCAGCAACTGGAAGAACGGAAGCACACCGGCAATACTCACCAAGCCGAACAGGGCGTTAATAAGCGTGGACGCAAATAGTCCGGCAGCCCATCGCTGCTCCCGAGGCTCGAGATATCCGAAGGCGCGAACAATTCCGCGCAATAACGAGCCATGATCGCGTAGTTGCACGATGCGCGGACGGCTGAACGTTGTGTTATTTTCAACCATGACTATTTTGATCAGGAACGCCGGTAAAGTCCTGCCGCGCGCAACCCTGCCTTCGCCCAGCCCTTGGCGCGAAGCTTCAGGTCGGGTCCGCCGATGGATTCTTCGTGCATAAGCAGCGGCAGCGGCGTCGTTTGGTCCGTTAAGAACATGGTGCGGAACAAATTCATGACGCGAGCGACGGCGGCCGCCGAGACGTGGCGCATATCCTTTTCCCAAGGCTCGCGGGTGCCGTAAGTGACCACTTCATAGGACGGAAGATAGAACACCGCGCCGGGATGATTGCGACAGAACTCCTCGGCCGCAACACGCAAGGTTGCTTTAGAGAGTGAGTTAGCCGCAACAACGTGATTCCGCGTCGAAAACGTTTTCGCTAGAGGGACCGGCGATACGCTAATGATGAGCTTAATCTTCGGATTGTGCTTGCGATAGACCGAGAACAACCGCTCAAGCTCTTCGAGGTTTTCAGCAACCGTCAACTCATGCGGCCGAATGAGCGTCGGATCAATTCGGTACGGCGCCACACTAGTGTAGTCGCCACTATGCGCGAACTTCCAGGCCTCGGTAAGCCCTAGAGTCAAAATAAACACATCGCATTTCATCAGCGCCCGGCGGATCGCCTCGGTATGGCGATCAAAATCGGAAAGGTATCCGGATTCGTCCGCATAGTTTGGTCTGATACTGCGAAACGGGTCAATCAAGCGGTCGCCATCTTTAACTAAGATCTTATCCGGCTCCCACAAACCGAAAGCCCGCTCAACCATTTGTCGCATACTGGGCGTATTGAAAAGCGTACCGCAACGCGCAGGCGCCATACGAAAATTAGTCTTGCTCAACTGGTCCAAGGGCAGGTTAGATGGATAATCGTCTTCTTCTATTACGTAATTGTAGTCCCAAGTCTGGAGTTGATGCGCGATCCGCAAAGCAAAACAAGATCCCGCGCTGCCAATCGGCGTCGACTTTTCGATAAAACGATGCGTCTTACGATAGGGAAGGTCCTCATAGATATCGAAATAGAAATCCGGGTCGGCTATTTTCGTACGCGGATTGTTCGGCCACGCCGTGACCCGCTCATCTTCCTGTCTCAGGCGGCGGTAGCAACGCGCGTTGAACGCCGCGACTTCGCTCAGCCGATCGAGCGCGGCGGCAACCCGCTCGCGCTCGGGTCCTGATGCCTGCTGAGCGACCGTCGCCCGCAACGCCGCCAGATCGGCCTGCTGCGATTGCTGCGCAAGCGTTTTCAGCCATGCAACCGCCCCAGCGTCCAGCCCCTCGCGGCCAAGACCTTCGAGCAGCATCAGCAAAAACCAAGATTGCTTCCAAACCTCGCCACCGTCAGCCAATTTAACGGCCGGCGAAAGTTTGTCGGGTTGCTTCGCGCTTTCGAGGATGGACATGGTTTTCTACCCCCGGTCAGCTCGCCAAGGCCGTGCTAGTGGCTTTGTCGTCGAAGGCGGGATCGACCGGATAGGAGGCGCGCTTTCCAATGCCATTCTTTAGATAAAGATCAAACGGTGTTGGCACCGCCGACGGATAAATGTGAAACACGCAGACGTAGCGCTCATGCCCAGGCTGCGGAAAACCGCCCTTGTGCACCAAATTATTCGAAAACGAGAACAGCAAGCCGGAATCGCCGTTCGGCTGAATAATATGGTCGGCAAACCGGCGACCGATTTCCGTCTCATAATGTCCGGCGAGGACATCACGCTTGCTACTGCCGGGCCTTTGCTTGATCGATTGCTCGGACTCAAATAATGCCAGCGTATCGGCCCATGGCAAGCATTCCATTGCGCCGTTCTCGCGCGAAACCGGACTCAAGCACCACATCAGATTGATGCAGGTGCCCGGACCGCCATCGGCATGCCAAAGCTGCGATCCGGAAGCGCCGGCTGGGTCGTATTTTGACTTATAACAGACCCCAAAGAAGATCTTAAAATCCGCGCCGTAACAGGCGCGAAGAAAGTCGCCGAGTTCGGAATGAAACAGCTTATCGACTTCAGGAAAACGCAGATAAATATCGCCAAGCGCATAGCGCCCTTCGGCATTCCAAACCGTGAAGCCCGCCTTTTCTTCGGCCAGGATTTTCTCCCACATCGCCTTGGCAAGCTCTTGGGAACTTTTCGGATTAAAAGCGGCCCAGCCGTCATTTTTAAATTGCGTAGCCTGTGAAACCATTTCCGATTGCGTTGATATTGCACCCGCTTTGCTGCGCTGAGCGACCTTGAGATAATTACTATATTTTGGTGCCAGCTTTCGGCCAAGGCGCGATTTATGACGCCGCGTGGAATGCAACCAGAGGCGCTTGCCAACAATGCTCCTCAACAATTCAATCATTGCAGAATTTCCTTATGATTTGACCCCGCCGAACTCGATATCTTTATCTGACTGCCAGACGATTCTACGTTCGCAACGCAGTATTCCTCACTCTGCATCATTTTATAGTTATGATAATAATGCGAATTTGATGCCATCCATTTTCTAATCATCGCAAATTCAATGTCGATATTTTCCTTTTTCTCGACGACCATAAGAATATCTTTCCACAAATTATCTTGCTGCGAATCGTCTCTCATGAGCAACGTCAACTGCCAATCCGGCGCGCAGAAGTGAACTCCCGAAAATATTTTCGCGCGCTCTTTAACAACCGCCGGATTGAGTTGGCGCCACCAATCGGTGCGAAGTAGTTTAGCATACTCCGCGCGCGACGACGCAGCTACGGAAAAACCCGCCAGATCATACCAGCCTCGGTCTGCAAGCAATACTGGCTTTCCTTGCGCGGCGAATTCCAACCCAGCGGTGCCATGCACGGTTATTAACGCATCGACACTCGATAACAAATCTGCCCCGGGGGTCTCAATTGGCAACTGAGCAATATGAGACGGCATTTTTGCGGGAAGGAGATCCGAAAGAGTGACTCCTCCGTACCACGCATCACAAGGGTGCGGCTTGAACAGCCAGTTCACATTGGTGTTCTCAATCGCAGCTGAAATCGTGACTTCCAGCCAGTCACGAAAGTCACGAAAGTGGCTCATTCCGCAAGCGTGCGGGAAATCGAAAAAGTTAGACGAATAGACTGCGACTATAGGTGTATCCAATGACCAGCCGTACCTAGCCGCAAGAACACGCCTATCTAATTTGTCGCCGGTTTTGCCAAATGCGTATTGACCACCAATGTCATTGGTCATACCCGCTAACCTGCCCGCCAAATAACCTTCTCCGGCAGCACCCAAACGTTTCTTAACTTGAAGCGGCAGCAGCGCAATATCCTCATTGGTAAGTCCACTACACCAATTGAAGAAATCATCGGGGCAGGACAATTTAAAAAACCGCGGCGAACCGTATCCGCCGAAAAGAACGACTGCAGGACAGCCCTGCTTCATCGCCGCCCATCCAAGCGCAGCGTAGGAAAAATTCACCGCATGACTGAGCAACAACAATGTCGGCGTCTCACGCTTTATTAATCGAATTGCCGCGAGGCAGCTCGCATATGCCTCAATCGCATATTCTCGAAAGTTCGGATCCTTTACATCAACGTTTGCCGCACGCTGGCGCTTCAAAATGCCGTCGTAAATCATTACCGCCGGGAAGCCCATCGGCATTTCCCAAAGCAGCACATCCTCGGCGTCGGCTGTAGTCAGCAACGCGCGGTCGGCCAGCGTAACGGCTTCTTGTCGAACTTCACGGAGTAGCTCCGGGAATGATCGCGTTTGATCTATGCCCAGATGCGCAAAAGTCCTGCGGGAACGCCCGGCATTGTGCGGGCCGAGTATTCCAATTTCTTCGCCCGCCACGGTCCCCATCGCGGCACGGAAAAGACTAAGGCGATACCAATAATTTGCATTGTACCACATGCCGTCAATCAGGCATTTACCGGCCGGCCCACTAAGGGCTGAGCCGCCCTCTAGCGCCATTTCCGCCAAACGCGATTCGACGGCAGCCTGGACGCTTCGATGCGCGCGCGTATCGCTGTCAAACAGACGCGCGAATACCTTTGCCTGCCCCAGCAAATTCGTGATGGACTTTTTCAAACTGGCGGCAACCACAGACGATATCGAATTCGACAATTTTGTCTCGAATCAAGCATTAGCCGGCACAACTCTTGCCATCTGCAATAATATGTCCCGTCAGTGAAACCACGGGGCGTTTCAATTCGTAGGCCTCATAAAGAAATGACGAGTTCATCCCGACGACCACGTCAGACGAGAGAATGGCCAATTCGACACCGGCTTCGCCACTTACAATAACGCGTAGGCAACCCGCATAGCCAGAAGCGATTTCGTCGTATTTGCCCGCCGCATCGCGCGGGTGCGGCCGGATCACAACAAGAACATCGTCTGGATTGGCGCGAACCGGTCCTGGTGTCTCGCCGTTTTCAAGGGTGCCAAGCAAGTCCTCAAGAACTGCAATCTCGTCGTATTGGCTTGGGCAACCGGCGATTAGCATTTCGCGCGCACATTCTGAAGCAAACAGGATCACATGGGTTTTCTCATCGGCGCCCCAACCGCGACGCAAATTCGCGATGTCGGCGTCCTTCACATCGACGGCGCGACGCTTTAACCGCGCATGATGTAAATCGCCGATCACGCGCACGCGGCTGCGCTCGTGGCCGATCTTAACGAGCCGCTCGGCAAAATCGTAGTCCGCGACATAGAGATAGTCCGGCCATAGCGGGTTGCCCTCCCGATCGTTAAAGCGGGTGCGCAAATTAGCCGGGTGATCGATCACAACATGCGATTCAAGGCCGAGCGAACGGGCAGCCTGCCAGAGGTCCCGGTCGCCGAATTCGTCAACGTCGCTCGAGCCGGTCAGAACGAACGCCGCCTCGGAATCGAGCAGAAGCCTTCGCGCGGCCTCTTTGGATCGGTCACGCCACGACGTCGGCGAGAACCCCGCCTGTTGCCACATCCGCACACCCGGATCGCGGGCCATAATCGTCGCATGAGACCGATCGATCTTCTGCCGCAAGGTCGCGATGCCCTCTAATTCATCTTCGGACGCTGCCGACGATAGGCGCTCAACCAACGCGATCAACAGATTGGTCGGCCCTGGATCGCGGCTGAAAACTAGCACGGAGCGAGGTCTAATCTCGTCAGGCAATTGTGTGCGCCCGATCCGATAATTCGCCAAAATTGTCGGCGACCTTGTGGAAGGCGGCGGCGACATCGTCGAGATCGCGCGTCGTCATCTGCGGCCGGATCATCTCATGCGTAATAACGCGCGATTGGTGCGCCCGTTCCGCGTTCGGGCATATGCCCGCGTCGTAAGACGGCTTGCCGTCGTAGAGCGGGCAACGGAAGGGGCATTGCACCGTGCCGTAGCCAATCATACGCTGATACATCGGCAACAGATAGATTGGCTTGACGTAGCCGGCGCCCAATAATGGGCCTTCATGCTCTCGCAGCAGAGTTGGCGGAAGCTCCGCCTTAACGGCGGCGGAAAAAGAATCGCGCGACACGCCGGTCTTCTCCTCGTCGTAATCGAAAACATGCTGATAATAGACGTGATCGCCGGCGGGGCCGACCTTGGGCATCGCGAGCCCCGGAATGCCCGCAAGCTTGGTTTCGAGATATTGCACGTTTTGTTTGCGTTGCGCGATCAGCGCGGGACCTTTGTGCAACTGGCTCAGGCCGATCGCCGCCTCGATCTCGCCAAGCCGGAAGTTGAAGCCGATCATGTTGACCAGATTGGTCGTGCCCTTATCCTCGACGACGGCTTCGGCGTGATTCCGAATGAGTTGCAAGCGGTCGGCGAGTTCGTCGCTGTTCGTAACGCAAACGCCGCCTTCGCCAGTATGGATATGCTTATGATAGTTCAGGCTGAACACGCCAATATCGCCTAGCGTCCCGACCGGACGGCCCTTGTAGGTCGCGAACGGCACCTGCGCGCAGTCCTCTATCACCGCGATGCCGTGACGCCGCGCCAGCGCCATGATCGGGTCCATGTCGGCCGCCTGCCCGAAAATATGCACGACGATGATGGCTTTGGTTCGCGGCGTAATGCACTGCGCAATCGTCTCAGCCGATAAGGTGTAAAGTTCAGGATCGATATCGGCGAACACCGGCACCGCGTTGAAAATCAAAGCGGCTGTGGCGGATGCCACCATCGTAAAGGGCGAGACAATCACCTCGTCGCCGGGTCCGATATTCAGCGCACCGACGGCCGCATAGAGACCTGAGGTGCAGGAATTTACCGCGACCGCGTGCTTGGCTTGGCTTTGCGCCGCCCACGCCGCCTCGAATTCACGGACCTTCGATCCGCCATAGAAGTCTTCGTCCCAGCAACCGAGATAGCGTGAGAGCACGCCGCTATCCATGACCTCCATAACGGCGCGCTTTTCGTCTTCCCCGATCACCGAATAGGCCGGAAACGGAGTCGATCGGACCGGCGCGCCGCCGAAAATTGCAAGCTGGCTCATTGGGACTTCTCCACAGATCGCGCGCGGATCTCATCAGCAAGTTCGATTGAGAAAGCCGCGCTCTCAATATCCGAAGACAATCTCGCACCGGAGCGCCAAGCGAGAAGTTCATCGATCGCCCGCAGCATCGCGATGCCATAACCGGTCCGCTGCCATGTGCCGCGATCTAAAGCGCGCTCATTGGCGAATACGTCAGACGCTCCGTATGAGCGCAAGCGAAGCGTCATCCCAGCATCTTCCAAGGAAACGATGGCGTCACTGAAGCCGATCTCCACCTCGAACCGGCCAACGTCGACCCCCGGTAAGCCGATAATTCGGAACGGCACGCCGCCCAGATCGAGTTCAGCCGTCACCGTAAAATCCGGATCGAGGCCGCAGAGCTGCGCCGCGCCGACATGTTCGATCGTCGGCTCCCGTTCGGTCAGATAATTCACGAGATCTATGAGATGACTGCCAGTGTTGACGACGCCCCGGCCGTACCATCCGACCACGGAATGAAGCGTGCCATAGCGGCCTTCGCGGATCGATTGACGCAGGGCATGCATGGCTTCATCGAAGCGCCGCGTAAAATTCACAGCGACGGGAATTTCTTGCGCCGCGAATTGCGCCCCGATTTCGCGCGCCTGCTTCGCGTCCCCGTCGAGAGGCTTCTCGGCAAAGACCGCGTGAGGCCGGGCTTGCAACAGGCGGCGCAATGTCGCCAGATGCGTCCCGGTCGGCGAGCAGACACTCACGATATCGAAGCTCTCGCTATCGAGCGCCTGATCCAGGCTCAAATAAGTCCGCGGCACGTCCCAGCGAGCCGCGAAATCCGCCAGCACTTCGGCGTTGCTGTCGACACAGGCTGCGAGTTTACAGCCCGGATGATTACGATAGGCCAGCGCATGAGTAAGAACCATCGCGTCGTCCGGTCCACGATTATAACCGCCGGCAATCTTGCCACAGCCGACAATGAGCGCGCGCCAGGGGTCAGACAATTTTCGCCTCGACCTGCGCGTTGATCGCGGCGATCTGCGGATGGGCATCGAGGAATGCAAGAATCTGCGCCAGCGTGAAATCCTTTCGCGTCGGCCGCAGCGACTCGAAGATGGTCCGAATAACCGCGAGGTCTTCACGGGTATCGAGCGTGAGCCGCAAATCCGGGCGGACCACTTCAGCCGGCGCCACCACATTGGCCAGGGAATAGATCTTGGGATGGCGATAGATATAAAGGCTTACATGTTCGCGATCTGCGACATCGTCAGTGCGGCGCGCGACATCTTCAAGAAGTGTCGTCGCAAAAACCTGCGTATCCATGCCGTCAGGATAGGTGCGCTCGATTATATTCGAAACGTAATCCGCATTTTGATCGCGATAGGCATTAATAACCTTTGACACGATGGCCGGATCTATCAGCGGGCAGTCGCCGGTTAGTTCCACGATTGTTTGGGCCTCATAGGCCTTCGCAGCGTCGAGCACCCTGTTCAGCACGTCCGCTTCGCTGCCGCGCCAGACGCCGACGCCGACACGGTGCGCCAGTTCCTCGACCGGATCGTCGCTCGCATTGACGGTGGTCGCTATCACAATCGCGTCGATCTCCTTCACAAATCTGAGCCGCTCGATCATAAGTTCAAGCATCGGGAGGCCGGCGGCCGACATCAGCACCTTTCCCGGGAGGCGGGTTGACGTCATGCGCGCTTCGATGGTTGCGACGGTACGAGACGTCATGGCTCAACGGTCTCGATCATGTCGAGTGTCATCGCGGCGCCGCGATCGATATCGCGCGCCGCGTTGCGACCTATAATGTCGGGGAGAAGCTTCGGCGGCAGTCCATAACCCGGCCGAATGGAACGAATGTTGCGCTCCGTAAAGCGCTCTCCTTTCCGGATCGGCGCGACTACATAAAGCGATCGCCGAAATGCCATGCTGCCCTGCTCGCTCGACTTGAGGGCATAGTTCACCGACCCAAGCGCCGCGTGCGCGTCCGCGGTCGCCGCCACAAGTTGGGCCAGTTCGTGCGGTTCAAGCGAAAAGGCAGAGTCGGGACCACCGTGCGCGCGCGCCAGCGTGACATGCTTTTCGAGGATCGTAGCCCCAAGCGCGACCGCCGCGATCGAAACCGCAACGCCCATGGTGTGGTCCGACAATCCGACGGTGACGCCCAGTTTCGCGGCAAGGTCCGGGATCGTGCGTAGATTGGCGTCGCCACAAGGCGTCGGATACCCACTGACGCAATGCAGCACGGCCAAGTCTCGGCAGCCCGCGCCGCGCGCCGCCGCCACGGCCTCTTCTATCTCGGACAAATTGGCCATTCCGGTCGAAATGATCATCGGCTTGCCGGTCGCAGCGACGTACTCAATCAGCGGAATATCGATGATCTCGAATGACGCGATCTTGTAGGCCGGCGCGTTGAGCTTCTCTAGAAAATCAACCGCCGTGAAATCGAATGGCGTACTGAAAGCCGTGATGCCGATCTGCCGCGCTTTTTCGAATAACGCTTCATGCCATTCCCACGGCGTCTGCGCTTTTTGGTAAAGATCGTAGAGCTTTCGGCCGCTCCACAGTCCGCCTTCGATCGCGAAGCCCGGACCGTCGTAGTCGATGGTGATCGTGTCGGCCGTATAGGTCTGAAGCTTGACCGCGTCGGCGCCGGCTTCCATTGCCACTTCAATGAGCCGAAACGCCCGCTCAAGCTGGCCATTGTGATTTCCGGATAGCTCGGCAATCACATAGGGCGAATGCCCGGGGCCTATTTTCCGTCCGGCGATGGCAAATTCTTGCATTACGCCGCCCTCCTTCGGAAACGATTGTCGCCTTCCGCGCGATAGCCAGCAGCCGAAAATAAAGCCCGCGACGCGCGGTTCTCCGGCAGTACCGTTGCGACAAATTCTGCCGCGGGCGCGATGCCGCGGGCAAGTTCCAAAGCAGCGCGGCCGATACCAAGGCGCTGCTTACGCTCATCGATGGCGATGGATACCTGAAACGTGACCGGCTTCGACGAAATACGGTCAAGCCGGATCATTCCTGCCGGCTCGCCTGTGACAACGACGATCCCCAGAAGCCGTTCCGGATCGGCAAGGGTTGAGGCTAGCCAGCGTTTGTGCCCCTCCGGCTTCGGTAGGTTGCGATCGAGAGCATAGCGGCGGGTCGCGGGTTGAAGCTGCAATTCGAAAAGCCAATCCTCGTCTTCCGGCTCGGCTGCGCGTAATTCAATTGTCGCGCCGTTCGCGCCGATATAAGTGCCTGCCACGGCCGCCAGCAACCGAAGCGTACCGCGCCCGTCTATCATTCGTGCCGCGGCCTGTGACATCTCGGCGCGCTTGTCGCCGTCGTCCGCGAACTGGCGAACTTGAGCGACAAATTCCGCAGGACGGTCGAGAGCGTCGGCCGAAAGCACCTCCGCCGCTTTCGCCGCGCCAAATGCCTGAACGATGAAACGCTGATTGTCAGCCACCGGGATCAATATCGACGGAAGCCCGAGAATGGCGCGTTCAAAACTCGTCGATCCGGCAGCTCCGATAGCCAGATCGGCGTCCGCGAACAACGAGACCAAATTCTCAGGATCAACGTGCAGCCGCATACCGGCGCCAAGCGCGGCTGTCACCGCTTCGCGATGCGGCGCAGCCGAGCCGAGCAAGGCATCAACCTCAATGCTCTTTGGCAGACCCGAAAGCGCGCGGATGACACGCAGTGTCGCATTGGACGGGTCGGTCGCTCCCATCGACACGACGATGCGGCGAACCGCCTCGCCCTTGGCGTGACGCTGCCGGGCCGCAGCGGCGTTCTGACGCCACATCCGCCGTACGATTGCGTAGCGCGCACCCAGCAAAAGTCGGCAGTCCGCAGGCACCTTGCCCCGGTAATCGTCGGCGACGCGTTGCGGTGATGAATCCAGCAAAATATCCGACGCATGCAGACGGTCGGCAAGATCGTCGAACACGACCACGCGTGCGCCTTCCGCCGCAATCGCCCGTTCGAGCGCAGCATCGAGGCCATAGTGATCGATCACGGCCACACGCGCGTCGCGCGCCAGCGTCGCCACATCGGCTTGATTCGTCATCACGCGCACATCGTGTCCGCCCGACATCAGCGCCGGCGCAGCTGCCGACGCCAACTCGTTAGTGGCAAACCGGCAGGTCCATCCGGCCCATTGCAGGGTTTCCGCAAAGGCCAGGCAGCGCATGACGTGGCCGGCTCCAATCGCCGGCGACGCATCGGCACGAAACAGGCAGACCTCGCCCATCAGACGCTCACCTTGCCCGAAGCGGAAATGAGCGCGGCCAGTGCGTCGGCAACGCGCGTCAGATCGGTATCCGCCAAAGCCGGATAAAACGGCAACGATAAGCAGCGGGCATAATATGAATCAGCACCCGGCAATGACAGTTCGCCGTAGAGCTTCTGGTAATAAGGCTGCCTATGAACCGGGATGTAGTGGACCTGAGTTCCGATCCCTTGGTCGCGCAACTGCCTCATTGTCTCGGCGCGCGACTTACCAAGCCGATCAAAATCGATCAGCACCGGATAGAGGTGCCATCCGTGCGGCCGGTTGCCGTGCGAAACTGGGCGGATCAGCGGCGCCAGCGGCGCCAGCAGGGAATCGTAGAGCGCCGCTATCTCAACGCGACGGCGATAGAAACGATCGAGCTTCTTGAGCTGGCTGATGCCGAGCGCGCACAAGACATCCGGCAGGCGGTAGTTCCAGCCGATCTCCTGCATTTCGTAATACCAAGGATTGGCAACATCGCCGTCGAAAGCCATGCCCTTGTGCACGAAAACACCGGCTTCCCGGGTCATTCCATGATTTCGCAGCAGGCGCATGCGCCGCGCCAGTTCATCATCGGCAGTCGTCGCAACGCCGCCCTCGCCGGTGGCTATCGCCTTGACGGGATGCGTCGAGAAACAGGCAATCCGTGAGTATGGCGTCGCGCCGATATCGGCGGCGCCGAGCGCGTGGCAGGCATCCTCGATCAGAGCAATCCCGTGTTTGTCTGCGGCCGCTGCGATGTCTGCCATGTCGCAGACCTGGCCGTTAAGATGCACCGGGAGCGCGGTCTTCACAGTCAGACCTGCCGATTTCGCACGTTCGAGCGCTTCGGCGAAGGTCTGGGCGGTCATCAGCCCGGTATCCGGATCGACGTCGGCGAAGACCACGTCTGCTCCGGCCATGCGGGCGACATTGGCCGTTGCCAGAAATGTTAAACTCGGTACGATCGCCGCCTCATCCGGCGCAATACCGAGTGCAAGAACCGCAAGATGCAGCGCCGCGGTCCCGGAGTTACAAGCAACGGCGTGGCGCGTCCCGGTCGCGGCGGCGAAACCAGTTTCGAATTCTTCGACCCGGGGACCCGTGGTTAGGAAATCGCCGCGCAATGCTTCTGACACAGCCAGGATGTCGTCTTCGTCGATGGCGTGACGGCCGTAAGGAAGAAACTTTTGCGTCATGGCAATATCACGAGGCGGCCCGCACCGAAAATACCGGCCGGATCACCTGGTTGCCGAGCCGCCGTTCGATGTCGCCGCGGTCGAGGGCATCCCGCACTTCGCCCAAAGCATGGTCGTAGGCGGCCAGAATTCGGGCGAAATCGGCGGACGAATGCGCGAAACAGACATTGTGGCTGGCGTTAATGAGAACGCCGGCGGCGATCATTTCACGCAGGAACAGGGTTTTCACGGCTTCTTTCGAAGCCGTCGCATGATCGCGATAGGTCAGGATGGCCCAGGGTGCCACGCCAACCAGCCCCAGGACATCGTCTAGCCCCTTGGCCTTAATCTTTTCCTTGGCGGCGGCCATGAGAGAGCCGCCGACTTGCCAGAGATGTTCGGCGACTTTGTCGCGCTTAAGCTTGTCGATAGTCGCGATCGCCGCGGCGAGCGACAGCGCTTCGCCTGCAAACGTCCCTGAATAGAAAATGTCTTCCATGAGCCGCATCACATCGGCACGGCCGACGACGGCTGAGATCGGCATGCCGTTGCCCATGGCTTTGCCGAAGCACGCAAGATCGGGAACAACGCCGTAACGCGCTTGCGCGCCGCCGAGGCCCCAACGAAAACCGGTGATGATCTCATCGAAGATCACCAGCGCGCCGTGCCGGTGCGCCAAGTCAATCAGATCCTGGAGATAGCCGGGCGCGGGTTCGGACACGTTCATCGGTTCAAGAATGATCGCCGCGATCTCGCCGGGATACTTACGGAACAGCGCATCTGCCGCCGCCAGGTCGCCCCAAGGTGCCAGATGGGATAGCGCCGAAACAGAAGCCGGAACCCCAAGGTTGCGCGTCGTCGCGCCGATGTACCAATCCTGCCAGCCGTGATAGCCGAGCAGCATCAGCCGATCGCGCCGGGTCGAAGCCCGCGCCAGCCGAACGGCAGCGGACGTGACGTCGGTGCCGTTCTTGCCAAACCGAACCATCTCCGCGCAGGGAATATTATCAATTAGGCGTTCCGCCAGTTCGGTTTCCTGCGGCGTCGGCAGGCTGAAGCTGATGCCACGCGTAAGTTGACTGCGGATGGCGAGGTCAACGTCGGCGTCGCGGTAGCCGAGGATGTTCGGCAGAAGCGCGTTGACCAGATCGACATATTCATTGCCGTCCACATCGTAAACCCGACCGCCGTCGCCGTGGGTTACGAACAACGGCGATGCGCCGGGCGGCAACTGCACGCGGCTTTTCGAGAAGGTCTGGGAGCCAAGCGGAATAACGCACTCGGCGCGCTCCATCAGCTTCTGCGAACCGGCAAAGCTACGCTTCACATCAACCGGATCCGCGATCAGGGCGGCATCGAAGCCGGCATTGCGGCTATTGACGCGGTTGATGTTGCGCAGCTCAGGCTCTTTGTCGAGCACTGCGAGCACTTCAAGATGCGACGGCGCGCGGTCCCGTGGCAGATGGGTCGCAACCTCGCGAAGGAATTTCAGATCATCCGGTGTATCAAGCGTCCACCGCTCGGCCTCAAGTCGCGGCAGCGGCGACACTAGCGTTTCGGCCGAAAAGCGCATGCGGTTATTGCGTACGAACGGCGTTACATGCTCACGGTCGCTCGGCCGGCCGGCTTCCGCCGCGGCCAAAAGCAATGCGTCGGCGGTTACCACCTCGCAATCGAGCCCATCGGGCCAGGTCGGCGGGTCGGTATTGCACGCGTAGTCCGCGCCGTTTTCCGAACGTAGACGGATTGTCTGGCCGACGACAGCCGGATCGAGAAATGGGCAATCGGCGGTCATGCGAACAATGACATCCGCCTTGTGAACGAGGATTGCGCCTTTAAACCGATCCAGCACATCGCGCTCCGATCCGCGATGGACCGCGACGCCATTTTTCTCGCACCATGCGGCGACGGCGTCGTCGCTGGCCTCGGTCGATGTCGCGACGACCACCTCATCGACGCCAACGCTTGCGCGGGCGGCCCGCACAACCCAAGCGATGACGGGGAGGCCCGCGAGATCTTCCAGAACTTTACCGGGCAGACGCGCGGAAGACATCCGCGCCTGAATAATTGCGACCGTTTTCATACGTTCGGAAGTCCTGACATATGGCGAACATCGAGAGCGACCTTCAGTGCCCGCAAGCCATCTTCGCCGTCCGCGCCTGCGCCGGGACGGCCGTCTATGCGTGCAAGAAATGCAATCATCTCTTCACGATAATCCTCGGTAAACGAACCTGGATAGGCGATCGATTCTGCGACCTGACCGGCCGGCGAAAGCCGCGTGAGCGTCCGCGCGATCAGGTCGATTTCCAAACTGCCCTCTGTCCCGACAACCCGGGTTCTCCGCAACGGCGGCCGCGTAACATAATCGAGATGAACGGCAGAGCTAACTCCGGAACTATGCCGCAGGACGAAATCGGCGACGTCATCGCTCGGCATATCCAAGTATCCGCTGCAATAGGCGCTCGCGGCTGTCACCTGCGCCGCTCCGAACAGGAATAGCGCCACGTCGATTTCATGGATGACATCGAATACGACGCCGCCGGTCGCCGGGTTCGCCGCGTAGCTCTTGCGGTAGTCGGTGCCCGGCCGCCAATTCGGAAGATAAGATGCGCATTCGATTTGCGCGCGGATCGGGCGGCCGATTTTTCCGGCATCGAGCGCCGCCCGCGCAGCGATGACGCAAGGATGAAAGCGCAAATTGAAGCCGCAAAAGACAACGAGATTTTTCCGATGTGCAAGGGCCAGCAATTCGGCGACGCCACCGGCATGATGCGCGAGGGGCTTCTCAACGAAACAATGCAGCCCGCCTTGCATCGCACCATTAAGATCGTCGAGATGCCGATCATTCGGCGAGGCGACAACGACGGCGCGCGTGGTTGTCATGACGCCGGCGGCTGTGTCGGTTGGTTGTCCGCCCGCCTTTGCTAGCATCGCACACCTGCTCGGATCGGGATCGAACCCAACAACCTGCTCTCCGAGCACAAGTAGATTGGACGCGTGCCGCATTCCGATAGAGCCAAGGCCCAATATTCCAATTGCTTTCGACATATTCGACGCCGCGGCGCTCAGTTGCCACGCAACGGGTAGGCATCGTCGAGGTTCTTCTTCAACAAACTGATCGCGACACGATCATCGTCCGAGGTCGCGGGGCCGCCGTCGGCACCGATCATGCGCTGCGCCACCAATTTGTAGGCGGGGTTCGCCAGAAACAACGCCGAATTGTCCATCTTATAGGTCGTCAGCCGAGCATCATGGCTATAGCTGCGGCGGTGGGGATGCTCCGCACAAAAATCGTAAATGACCAGATAGCCGTTCTCGGCCAGCACCCGGTCGCCCTCGGCCACGATCTTGAAAAGATCGGCGCGGTCGCAGAGGTAAAGACAAAAGCCGTAAATCACCAGATCGAACCGCGCACTCTCGAACGGCAATGCATCGGCCGTTCCCCGCACCAGTTCAAGTTCCGGGTAGAGTTTGCGGCCTTCCTCAATCGCGCGGAGCGACGGATCGATGCCGGCGGCGAAGGCGGACGAAGCCTTGCGCAGCAGTTCCAACCGCCAGCCGTGGCTGCACCCAATTTCAAGAATGCTCCGGCCGCGAACGCCGCTTTGGTCGAGTATCTCAACGACGGGATCGCCGCCTTTGGCGGCCAGATCACCCAGCCGCGGAAGATTGCGGGCAAGCCAGGCATCCCCCTCCGACTCGGAGACAACGGCTTTCTGAGCAATCGACAAGCGATTGGTATCCTCAGGCAACTTTCCAGCCCATCAGGCTTCGAATTCCACCGTCCTCGAGCCATTCGCTATTGCCGTCGGACGAATAGCGGAATCCTTCGGCAACCGGCTTGGCGCCGCACCGGTCGAGATGCGTCGTTGTCCAGCCTGGATTGGTCGGACAAATAACAAAACGGTCGTCGAGCTCGACGGTCATCCGCGCATCGTCCTCGGTGATCATGACTTCATGCAGTTTTTCGCCCGGCCTGATGCCGATGGTCTCCTGCGGCAAGTCAGGCGCTATGCACCTCGCTAGGTCGGCAATGTTCATCGACGGGATTTTCGGCACAAATATTTCACCGCCCGCCATAAGGGCGATCGACGAGAGAACGAAATTCACCCCTTGTTCAATGGTAATCCAAAAGCGAGTCATCCTCGGATCAGTTATCGGAAGCGCTTTGACTCCGGAACTAATTAGCCTCTGAAACAGCGGCACCACAGAACCGCGCGAGCCGATAACGTTGCCATAACGCACGACCGAAAATCGTCCGCCTTCGTCGCCCGACAAGTTGTTGGCGGCAACCATGATCTTGTCGGCGGCAAGCTTCGACGCGCCATAGAGGTTGATCGGACTGGCAGCTTTATCGGTCGAAAGCGCCACGACTCGCGACACTCCGGTGCGGAGCGCCGCTTTGACGACGTTTTCTGCGCCATGAACGTTGGTGAGGATACATTCGAACGGATTGTATTCAGCGGTCGGCACGATTTTGAGCGCGGCAGCATGAACAACGATGTCGACGCCTCGCATCGCGAGCTCCAGACGAGACGTATCGCGCACATCACCGATAAAAAATCGAAGCCGGTCGAATTGGTCCGGGAATTCATCGCGTAACGCAAACGACATGGATTCTTGCTTTTGCTCGTCTCGCGAAAAGACGATGATTTTTCGCAACTTCGACGCGCTCAATAATTGGCGAACGAAGGCATTTCCGAACGACCCCGTGCCGCCCGTCACGAGAACGGCTTTGTCGACGAGGTCAGCCGCTGGATTCTTGAATGTGCGGCATTCGCCGCCCATTGTTTTGGTCTTGCTATCGGTCATATTGATGGACTTCGTGCTTTCCTTTTTTCGCAGACATGGCCCGCGAACGAATAACTATTCGGCGAACTAGACGACCCGGCACAACACGAATGTATAGGCGAAGGTCGGCTTGACCGGCACATGTGTGAAGATGCCAATAGGCTCAAAGCCATAGTCGCGCAACGACTTTACCGGCGTCCGAAAGTAATTTCGCGACCAGAGATACAAACGCTGTAACCAATCATTGCCGTCCGCGAACGGTTCATAAAATAAGGCGTAGCGGCCGGCGACACGCCGGATTTCACGCAGGGCTTGGTCGCGCCCAGTCTGCATTTGCTCGAGCGCTTCACAGGTAACCACCATGTCGACCGAGGCGTCTTCCAACGGCAGTTTATATGATGAGCCTTGGACGATGTTGGTGCGGCGAACGTTGTCCGTTCCCCGCTCGGTAAAGCCGTAAACACCGCCATAGCCGGTATTCACTAAATCTAACTGTTGCAGCTGATGGGCGACGTCGACGCCGCTTTGCGCAAGCTCAACGCCGGAACAACGAACATTCTCGAGCCGGTTTGCCAAATAGAGGAGATTTCGGCCGTAGCCACATCCGACTTCACAAAGTGAAGCCGGCGCAATGTCTTCGATGATATTGCCCATGATTTGGCTGGCGATAGCCTCCGTGTGGCGCGATTCGAGTTCGATAATCCAAGAGTCCAAAAACCGATAGAAAACGCGTCGTCCAGGTTCCCCATGTTGGGCTGCGGCGCGTTCCCCGGTATTCACATAATTGGTTTCGTAGTAGTCCTTTACATCATCGGGGCTGCGTCCGCGGTAGCCGCGGCGAAGTGACGTCAGCAATTCGCGCAACACGAGATGGGCGAGGCCACGGCGGATCGTCGCTCGAATGCGCCGCCCTTGCGCCGATTTCAGACTGACAGGCTCTGAATAAGCGGGAAGCGCGGCCAGAAATTGTTGGTCTGTCATTTCTGTGAGCATATTTGGACTATCAAGGCTTGAGAAAAGGCATGCTACCGCAGTCCGGGTGGCTCACGCGCCACACGGTTGTCCAGCACTCCAAAGCGCGAGCGATCAAATCGCTCCGACACTCGCCGCAGGAACGAACATTCGCACTTCGCGCCCGAGGAGCGAAAGCAGGATTGCGACACGTCGTTCGTCGGCGACCTGCTCAAGGACCCCTGTGGCATCTGCAAAAACGCCGTCGAGGAGACGAATTCGGCTTCCGGGCTTTACACCAGCCGGCAACCCAATCTTGACGTAGCCGGCATCAGTCTCACGCGCCCGAATCTCATCGACCACCCCGTCCGGAAGCGGCCGCGGCTTCTCGCCTGCGAGGATGATCTGGCTGATTCCGAAGGTCGATTGAATCGAGCGCCACTGGTCGAACGCCAAGTCGAGCGCGACGAAGAGATAGCGGGGAAACAAGGGACGCGCGACGATTTCGATCTTGCGGGCGTGCCGGCGCTGCCGCTGATAGCGCGGCAAATAGGTCGAGAAGCCCTGCCGTCGCAGGTTCAAGTC
Source organism: Bradyrhizobiaceae bacterium (assembly GCA_947479905.1). GTDB lineage: Bacteria > Pseudomonadota > Alphaproteobacteria > Rhizobiales > Xanthobacteraceae > Pseudolabrys. Next base: position 18,931 of record CANKBJ010000004.1, on the reverse strand, counting down.
TGCCTTCGTCTCGCTGTTCGGACGAGTATGGACGACGTACCAGAGAGTGCCGGTCATTCGGTGGTCTCGCTCGCGCCGAAAGGGCGGCTGAATCTCACACGTAGCAATTCGGGGATATGAACGCGATTTTCCGGTAGCGCCGCGAGCGAAATCTTGAGCGCGTCATGGGTCCCCTCCAGCGCCGTGATCATGACGGCATCGACCTGACCGAAGGCCTTCAGCTGACGCTGGAGATCCGCTGCGTTGCTCGCGTTGGCAATTCCGGCGACATCGACATTCTTTTCGCGGGCGACGAGCAAAGCGATATCGGCGAGGTCTCCGCCACCCAACAGGGCAAATCGGCTCTGGCCCCGCAGCGCCGCGTCGTCAAAAACGTTGGCACATTGATTGCGAGCCCGCCGGAAAAAGGAAAACGAGTGAGACAGATAGCTTGCCGTTAAACGCGATTTTTCGGCAAATCCCTTGGCGGTTAGGTAATAGACGTAGCGCCGCGCCGGAACTTCACTGACTTTAATCAGCCCTTTGCGGACACAGCGCTTGAGATAGGCGTTAGCCAGACCGAGGGCGATCCCCAGTTCCAGCGCGACAGACCGTTGCGTGACCGAAGGGTTGCGGTCGACAGCGTCGAGCACGCCAAGCGCAATCTCGACGTCGACGAAATCAGTTTCCTCGAAGGTGGGATGACCGGTCGCCATATCTTGCTCGTTCAAATTCATCGGCGATTGTTCATGCTATGAACAGCGCAAATCTAATACTCGTTCACGCGATGAACGTCAACTCAGGCCGACCAACAAGGCTAGCGACTTATGTCTTTGAAATATAACGCATTTTATCGAAACCGGCCGAATAAAGTGGGCCGCTTGTACATCAATTGAACGTCGGTAACCCCAGGTGGAACCACGATCGCCGTCTGCACGACATTTGCCGCCGCAGCCTGCAGTAATGCGCCGTCCGCCGAGACTGCGTGCCACCAAGGATAATACGGCACATTGACGACGACCAGCGCGCCGGTGGGCTGGGAAAGCCGGATCTCGTAACCATTGAGAACGGGCTTTGCGGTCACTTCCAAACCCGGCGTCAGATTGGCCCCGGTGAGCCGGGCATCGGCCGCACGCACGACGACCCTTCGGGCCAAGCCGATCTGCTTCACCCGGTCGAGAACCTCGATGTCGGCCGCGGCGTCGGGCACCACATCGACGCCCGAAGCCGCGTAGGCACGCGGCAACGGATCGCGAATCTCGTAGACAAAAATCGGCGCTGGCGGCCCGAACGTCTGCTGCAAAAGGCTGCGCATTGGCTGTTGCGCCGGCCCGAAGACTTTTTGCAACTGCGGATCCGACAAGGCTCGGTAGGTCAGAATATAGCCGACGTTGGCAATACGAAGCATATCGATGTTCGCATAGTCCGCTATCCGCAACGGCTCGCAGCATTCGTTATAGGCGGGCCGGCTCGTAAAACCGGCCTGTGCCGTCGTGAGCCCGCCAGGCAGCTTTTCAATTCCGGATTGCCAGTATTTATAAAGACCACGGTGAATGAGCGTCGCGCCCGCATCGTAGGTCTCCAGGCCAGCGCCGGCGGCAAGGTTGGGGTCGACCCGACTCGGCAGCGAGACGACCCGGAATCCTGGCTTTATACCCACGGCCGCCGGGTCGAGGTGAAGGACCTGTTCAAATGCAGATAAATTGCCTCGCACGAGCGTTTGTCCCGCCTGCTGGAGACGAAAATAAGCGACGTGCGCGAGCGCGACCGCGCCGACCACAGTCGCGGTTAGAACAGAAAACCGCTTTGGCAATGCCGACTCGCCCTCGGCCCGCAACGCCGCGGCGCCGCATAAGACAAGCAGCGTCAGACTGTCGGCGCCGTATTCGATATACCAACGAAAGGTTGCGAGAAAATTCAGTTTGAATTGCGCCCACGGGATTGCGGTCAGAAAGTTCGTCATCAATTCACCTGCGATCGGAATCAGGATGACGAGAAGATATTTGTGTCGCCGCGCCCGCAATGCGAGAGCGACCGAAAGCGCGAGCGGGACCGCGATCGATAGCGTACCCCGATTATAGTCGATACTGAATTTGCCGAGGCGCGACAGTTCAGCGGCTATATTTCCGATAAGCCCAATATTCTGCGCCTGCAGGCCACGCGCGCTGTAGGGAAGCATCATCAGGAACGCGAATATTGCTTCGGCGTAATTAAGAAGCCACATGATCGACAGCAACGCGCCGCCGCCCAGCAACATCGCCCATGATTGCGGCCGCATCCACAACAATATCAATCCGCCGACAACAAGAAAGATCGGCCAGAAATAGAATGGATCCGCCGCACTCACGAACACGACGATCGTTACAAGAAGAACCGATATTCCGGCAACGTTAGGCCTCAGCCCAAAAAGCACGAAAAACAAAAACGGAAGCGCCGCACCGTCAAATCCGTAAAGGAATGTCAGGGTCGCGGTGTAGTCGAATGCCACCGCGTAAAGAGACGCGGCGGCGAATGCGACTTCGCGCGGCGCCTGGAGAAGGCGCGTCGCGAACAGCCATACGCCGGCGAACGCCACCGCCGGCACCGCGAAACGGAAGAAATCCAGAACCGCCCATAACGGCATGAAGCGGGCCATTTCCAGACGCAAGGAGAACAGTTCGACGCCGATACGGCCGAACGCATAGCGATCCACCCCGCCGGCGACCTGCGTCAGAAACAATTCATGGGAATGCTTGGCGAGATAAGGAAAGTAGCCGAAATAAAGCTGTTCGCCGTCGCCGAATTCATGCCTCGACAAGGGCCCGAGAAAAATATTCTCGCCTTGCACCAGAGCGACGACGACGACCGCCAGAATTAAAACCGTTCGATTGTCGTTAAGCCCTATGCGCTTGAAAAAAGGCCAAAGCGCAATCGGACTTGCGGCGAATACGACCCACGGAAGATAGTTGATCGTGGCACCGAGCATTTATTCAGCCAATTAAGGTTGCCGTATAACGGATCAGCTTCTGGTATAAAAGTAACGCCCCTTCCGCCCGCGGATCAGACGCCAGACCGGAGTTCGCTATTTCAAGATCCTTCGCGGTATCAATTGCAAACCAATATGCGTTGATTACACGGTAATCGGAGCGGCCCGTCTGGATGAGTTTCGTGAACACCTCGTCCTCGAAAGAGTCGGTCTTGGCGATATCGATCTGATCCAGAATCGATCGCCGCATATAAGTTATGCCGGAATTGACCAGCGCGCGCCGCGGCGCATTGGCGGCATGTTCGGACACGATTTCAAAACTGCGCACGAGGGCATCACGGCGGAAATCCACCATCCGGTCGTTCGCGTCGAGGAACAACAGCCCGAATTGCGAAACGACGTGACATGCCGTTAGTGTCAAATCGAGATCGCTGGAAACGTGACCGTCCAGAAAATCACCGGCGTCGAAGTCGAATAATGTATCGCCGTTAATCAACAAAAAATGATCGTCGGCAATCAGGTGCCGCACGCGGTCGATACGACGTCCGATCGAGGTATCTTCGCCCGTTTCGATGGCGTCAATGCGGGCGTCCAGTTGTGTCAACGATTGGTCGACGAAGCCCTGGATCAGGTCACCCTTGTACCCAAGCGGCAGAATAAAATGCCGAAAGCCGGCCATGTATAGTCGGATCACGATGTACCAGAGAATGGGCTGGCCATGAACGCGCACCAATGTCTTTGGCATGCGCTCGCCGATATCGCCAAGCCGCTTGCCACGGCCGCCACAAAGAATAATCGCAGTGCGATTCATGTCGCTACCACGCCACGTTATTCAGCTTTTGAGGATTCGACACATCAGCCGCACGACTGAGTGAATGGCAACGGCATCTTGGTAAAGCCCCCCGGCCCGGCACACATCGACTGCTCGTGCGATACTAACCGAAATCGGATTCTCAATCACATGAATTTCACCGCTGGATTCCAAAAATACTTCGAAACCTCCTTGGATCTCACGTTGGCCGCGCCGAACGGGCCTGCCGTCAATCTTGAAGCTAAGTTCGGACCCTGGAGCGCCCGGGTCCTGAAGGAAATCAAGACTGACCGCAAGCGCACCGAGGCTAAATTCCGCACGCCAGCTGTTATCGCCGCCGACGACAGACAGGTCCTGGATCGATAATCCGGCGCCGGCTTCTCCAAGCAGGACCAGGATGGCCGACAGCGCATGCGGCAGCAGATCGACGGCGATATCAGTACCGACATAATTACCGCGGGTCTGATAGCGCATGGAAAACGAGCGCGGCCGGCTTTTTGCCAGGCCGGCCGCCAGGATGGCCTCCATCAGTCTGGCGGTTGGCTGGTTTACTGTGAGACGTCCGTTCGCAAGGTCCAACAGCCGTTGCGAGCGCGTCAAAATGTCGTCGGCGGTGGCCAGCGATTGCCAGATAAAAGGCTTCTCTACGAAAATATAAGAGCCGGCCGGGAGTAACGCCGCAGCGTGATCCGCGTGCATTTCGGTCGGTGAGCAGATCGAGACGAAGTCGGCGGGCTCGGCGACAAGTTCCTCTAATGTCGATGCAACGATACTCGTGGTCCCATGGAGGGTTGCAAGCTTGCGCGCGGTTGCCGCCGTGCTTTCCGCATTCCTGCCGACGACACGTAAGCTCGTCGCCCCGGCCTTGATCAGCTCACGCACATGGACGCAGCCAAAGCCGGATGCGCCGACGACGGCCGACGCAAAGCCGCCTTTGCGATCCATCATACCGGCCGCTCAGTACCGAATGCTCGTTTGAAGACCTGATTGACCGTGTGCTCTTTGCGGTCGCAACGGCAATCGTTTTTTGTCATCTTCGTGTGCTGCCGGTCCAGCATATTCCAGAAGTCAGCGGGGTCGTAATCGTAGAACGAATCCCAGAAATCCCTCGTCTGGAGATTACCCAGCGCCATGTCGCGGAAATGCGGCGCCGCCGATTGCGAGCAATGCGACAGAAAACCGTCATACGAAATCGCCGGATAAATGAAGCGCGCGAAGCAAGGCAGCGTCCGCCTGGCGCTAATGCCATGGTCGCTATCGACATCGAGCATGATGACCTGAGCGCGCTCACCGGCGAAACTATCGATCACAGGCTTGAGACGCTTGTAGATGTCGGCGATTTCCGCCCGGGTAGGAATAAGGCTGTCGCCTTCGCTGTCCTGTCCACGCGGGACCTGCGGGAAGGACAGACGGATCGTATCGATACCGGCGGCGATGAGATCGCGCACGCCCGTCTCGATGATTTTTGAATCATTGTTTACGCGTGTGATCAGATAATTCGCCGATAGATCGAGGCTAGCGCCATTGGCCCGTCGCATGTCGCTGAGACGCTTGATGTTGGTGAGCACCTTCGCGTAAATGTTGGCTTTGGATTTGATGGAATGCGTGTCGTTGTAGCTCTGCTGTGAGCCCGCATCGACGCTGATGGTGACATAGCTCTCGGGCCTTACCTTTGCGGCGGCCAGCGTTGCAATCAGACGATCGCTGATCCGCAATAGTTTCGAGTGAACCCCGATAACCTGCTCCATCTGCGCCGATGCCGCTATCAAGTCGTCGATGTGTTCATAGTTCAGCGGGTCAGTTGCGTAGCCGGCGTAAATTGCTTTCTTGATGCCGCCGTGCGGCCCGGAGCCGGTCTGCCGGATGATATCCAGATAGCGTTCGGGACTGAGCCGCTCGCCGACATTTTGCGACGAACCACCATAGCAATATGAGCAGGGCATCCAGCACAACTCGCGGCCTTTGATGCGGCCGGGCTGCACTTCGACCTGATACGGAACGACGGTTTTGGCGAGAATCTGAGCCAGCACATCTCGCGGATCGTCGAAGTAGCGGGTGCGATACGCTACTTTTTGAACGAGATCGTTCATATCTGCGGCAGGGGTCTCCGGCCGGATGCTTGCTGGCTGCATAATTTTCATGATGGTCTTATTACAACAGGGGACAACATGGCGCAGTGTCCGACACCGGTCAAGCAAAATTCCAGCCACCGTACCATAACCTTTTGTTTTGGAATAGATATTTGCGATTGTTGGCGGATTTTATGGTGAACGGCCATGGTTGACTTGCTTTCGGGCGCTCCGTACTAAAAAGGGTAATAGTTCCCCCTTGAACATGGGCTGAATCGATGCGGGTACTGATCACTGGGCATTGCGGTTATATCGGCCCGGTGATGACGCGCGTATTTCACGGCGCCGGACACGAAGTCGTCGGTTTTGACACCGGATATTTCCGCGATCAGATCAGTGGCGAATTGAAGGACGAGCATCCCGATTTCGAGTTCGTCGGTGACATTCGCGAAATTGGTCATGAGGTGTTCGCCGGGGTCGATGCCGTGATTCATCTGGCGGCATTATCGAATGACCCACTCGGCAATGTCGCGGCGGAGCAGACGCAGGCCATCAATGTCGGCGGTACGCGGAGATGCGCTGAGCAGGCCCGCGCGGCCGGCGTACCGCGTTTTGTGTTGGCATCATCCTGTTCGATCTACGGTTCGGCTGGTGGCGATGTCCCCATCGACGAGAATGGCCGCGTCGCCCCGGTGACCGCTTACGCTCGATCGAAGGTCGAAGGCGAGCAATTGCTCGAGTCTTTGCAACGTGACGATTTCGAACCGATCCTCCTCCGCAATGCGACCGCCTACGGCGCCAGCCCGCGCATGCGGCTCGACCTCGTGCTCGGCAATGTCATGGCCTATGCTCACGCAACTGGAAAAATCCGTGTGCTGTCCGATGGAACGCCCTGGCGGCCATTGCTTCATATCGAGGATCTGAGCCGCGCCGCACTAGCGGCGGCGGAAGCTCCAATCGGATCGCTGCCGTATCACGTCTTCAATGTCGGCGGCCGGGACTGCAACTACCAGGTCAAGGATATCGCCGAAATCGCGTCCGCCGCGCTGGGGAATTGCCCTATAGAAATCACCGGCGAAAACGGCAACGACCCGCGCTCGTACCGGGTCGATTTTACCCGCGTCTTCACCCACCTGAAGGGGTATCAACCCACCTGGAATCTGGCGGCCGGCGCGCAGGAAATGGTGCGCTGGTTTGCCGACAAGCCGAAAGCGCTTGAGACACTCCTGAGCGAACGGTTTGTCCGGCTTGAACGGTTGCGCAACCTTCGTGCCGCCAACCGGATCGACGAGAGTTTTCGTTGGGTGCCCCAAGTTGCCTAGCGCGCTACCCTACGACGCGGGCTTCTGGGCCGGCAAAACTGCCGTCGTCACCGGCGCAACGGGTTTTCTTGGCGGCTGGACCATCCGGCGACTTCTTGGTCATGGATCGAACGTGATTGCTTTGGTCCGGCACGACCATCCCGAATCGCAGCTTGCACTCGCCGGCTTCGACCGGCGCGTCACCATCGTTCGCGGCGATGTCAGCGACTCGGCCGTCGTCACGCAACTGTTCGATCGCCCGTTGCATGCGATCTTCCACATCGCGGCGAACTCCGACGTCGAACGCGCGTGGCGCGAGCCCGAGGCCAGCATTTCCGAAGCGATGCGAAGCACGCTGGCGCTCGCCGAGCAGATCCGTACGCGTCAGCCGCGCTGCGCGATGGTCGTCTCGTCTTCGGACAAAGCCTACGGTCCGCAAGCCATTCCCTATCGCGAAGACAGTAACCTGGCGCCCCGGCATCCTTATGAGGTCGCCAAGGCTTGCCAGGACCAGATCGCGAGAAGCTATGGCAAGGTTTATGATTTGCCGATCACGGTAACCCGTTGCGCCAATTATTTCGGCGGCTTCGATTTCAACTGGCACCGGATTATTCCCGGCACGATCCGCTCGCTGTTGCGCGGCGAAGACGTCGTGCTGCGTTCCGACGGAAAATTCACGCGGGACTTTCTCTATATCGAGGACGCTGTCGATTGCCAGTTGCTGCTCGCCGAGCGGAGCCTGGCTGACGCCAGCCTCCACGGCGAAGCCTTCAATTTCTCTCACGAAGTCGATATCGAGGTGATTGATATCGTCCGCCGTCTGATTTCGATCGCAGGTCGCAAGATCGAACCGATCATCGGCAATACGGCGAAAGCCGAGATTCGATTTATGCGGGTCTCGAGCGAAAAGGCCATAAAGATTTTGAACTGGCGGCCGCGCCACGATTTTGACCGTGCTCTCGTCGAGACAGTGACCTGGTATCGCGATTATCTGGAGACTCAACCAAAGGCCACCACGGGGACGGCATGACAAAACGGATTTCGATCATCTCGCCCTGCTACAATGAAGAACTCAATGTCCGCCAGTGCCAGGCGGCAATCGTCGAATTGTTCAAAAAGGAATTGCCGGGCTACGAGCGCGAGCACATCTTCGCCGACAACGCTTCGACCGATCGAACCGTCGAAATCCTGCGTGAGATCGCGGCGACCGACCCCGGCGTTAAAGTTATCGTTAATGCACGCAACGTTGGGCCGCTGCGGTCTACCTTTAACGCGCTCAACGCCGCGACCGGCGATGCCATTCTCGTCATGATGGCGGTCGATATGCAGGACCCGCCGGAACTGATCGCGACCTTTGTGCGCCACTGGGAAGAAGGCCACATGGTCGTTCAAGGCGTGCGTGTCGACCGCGACGAAGGCGCCGTTATGCACGCCGTCCGCCGTTTATATTATCGCATGGTGCGCGCGTTCGCAGATATCGATATTCCGGCCGACGTCGGCGAATTTCAGTTGATCGATCGCCGGGTTCTCGACGCAATCACCAACATCGACGACTACAATCCCTACATTCGCGGTCTAATCGCATCGACCGGCTTCGCGCCCTATCCGGTGCATTATAAATGGCGCGCGCGCGCTCGTGGTTTTTCCAAGAACCGGCTGTTTACGCTTATCGACATCGGCCTCAACGGCCTGCTTTCGTTTACGCGCGCTCCCATTCGGCTGCTGTCGGTGTTCGGTTTGGCTATTGCCGTGCTGAGCATCCTCTACGCCATCGTCAATTTAATATGGGTGCTGGTGCTGCCCGCCGGCTCGGTCGCGCCGGGCATCTCCACCATGATCGTCGCAATATTCTTTTTCGCCGGCATTCAGCTTTTGTTTCTCGGTATCCTCGGCGAGTACATTCTTTCTATCCATCATCAGGTGCGCTTCGGCGGCCGCGTCGTGGAACGCGAGCGGATCAACTTCGATGAGCCCCCTGAGCCGAAGTCTAAGAGATCGCGCAGTGGGCAACGCTAGCGCGTCGGCAACGCGTGGGAATCCTGTTCGCTTGGCGATCTTCGGTTCGGGCTATGGCAGCTATGTCACCGCGCCCGCATTCCAGCGGATTCCCGGCGTCGAGATCGTCGCGCTCTGTTCCCCCCATGCCGATCGCCGGGATGCAGCGGCGGCCCGTCTCGGCATTCCCCGTGTCGCCGCGAGCTTCACCGATTTGAACGATATAGCGCTTGACGCGGTCGCCATCGCGGTGCCGCCGCATCAGCAGCCCGGCATTGTCGAGCAGGCAATTGACCGGATGTTGCCAATATTTGCCGAAAAGCCGCTTGCGGCCGATTTGGCGAGTGCGGAGCGCATCGCCGTCCGCGCCGCGAAGGCCGGCGTTATTACCGCCGTCGATTTCATCTTTCCCGAAACGCACGCTTTCACCGAAACACGTCGCTTGCTCACGGCCGGCGCTATCGGGCAATTGCGTCACGTCCTCGTGCAATGGCACTTCGAGAGCTACGACAACGTGCATCAGAAGGCCGGGTGGAAAACGGCGCACGAGTCTGGCGGTGGCGCGCTGGCGTATTTTGGGTCGCACATTCTCTATTATCTGGAATGGCTATGCGGTCCGATTGCCGACGCCGAGATCGCCTGCGCGGCGCCGCACGACTACACGCGGCCCGCCGACACGCTGGTCGGAGGCCAGATGCGGTTTGATTCCGGTGCGGTCGGGCAATTCAGCCTGTGCAGCGCGGCCTTCGGGGTGCAAAGACACCAAATCACACTGCACGGCGCGGACGGCGTATTGACGCTTAAAAACTTTTCTGGCAATCCTGTCGCGTTCTCATTGAGTCTGATGCGCCGCGGCCATCCGGCTGCGGAAATAATCGTCCAGACAGATGACGAGCCGTCGACAACAGAGGATCCGCGAATTTCTGTTTCAGCGAAAATCGCCTCTCGGTTTATCGATGCCATACGATCCGGCGAACGAGTAACACCGTCCTTCATCGACGCGTTGCGCGTTCAGCGCCTTATTTCTTCTGCCCATCAACTCGATTGAATCAATGGCCCTTATCCGCCCGCAACACGACTTCGAACCCGGACCGCTCAATCGTTGTCAAGTGTGCGGCTCTAGCGACTTGGATCTCGTGATCGATCTTGGTCACCAGCCTTTGTGCGACAGCCTGTTGTCGCGCGATCAGCTTGTCCAGCCCGAGACAACCTACCCGTTGCGCTTGATGCGCTGCACCGATTGCGGCTTGGTTCAGATCGATTACGTGGTGGCCGGACAGGTGGTTTACCACCGAAGCTACCCGTACCGGACGGGCATTACCAAAGAACTGTCCGATCATCATCACCGTCTTAGTGTGGATGTCGTCAGACGGCACAACACGCCCGTGGATTCACTCGTAGTTGATATCGGATCGAACGACGGAACCCTGCTCAAGGGGTTCCAGCGGCAGGGTATGCGTGTGCTCGGGATCGAGCCGACCGATATCGCAAAATTCGCAAGGGAAGCCGGCATCGAAACGATCCAGGCCTTCTTTGACGAGGAGATTGCGAGGCAGGTCGTCGAGAGCCATGGTCAGGCCAAGCTTATCACGGCCACAAACGTTTTCGCCCATATGGCAAGTCTGGGCGCGGTGTTGCGCGCGGTCGAAAAGTTGCTGGCGCCGGACGGCTTGTTTGTCATCGAAAACCACTATCTCGGCGATATCATTTCGAACGTTCAGTACGACACAGCCTATCACGAACACCTGCGCACCTACTCGATCCAGTCGCTGATCCGGTTGTTCTCGTTTTACGACATGTCGGTGGTCGACGCGCAACGTGTCGCGAGCTACGGTGGATCAATTCGTATCTTCGTCGCACGCGGCGGCAACTTGCCGATGTCTCGCGGCCTCACGGACCTGTTGGCGGAAGAAATCGGCGCCGGGCTCTATAAGTCGGAAACTTACGTCGCGTTCCGCAAGAACGTGTCCAAGCACAAGGCCGACTTGCTGAAGCTTGCCATTACGGCCGCCGAGCAGGGCAAGCGTTTCGTCGGCAATTCGTGCCCCGGCCGATGTTCGACGCTGCTCAATTATGTCGGCATTGACCGCGAACTTATGCCGTATATCGCCGAACAGCCGACCTCGTTGAAACTCGGCCTTTATCTACCGGGCAAGCACATTCCGGTGGTGGAGAATTCGGTGCTGGTCGAAGAGCAGCCGGACTATGTCGTTCTGCTCGCCTGGCATTACTGGCAGACCATCCTCGCCGGACTGCGGGCGCGCGGCGTCCGGTCGAAGTTCATCCTTCCTTTGCCGGAAGTTCAGGTTATCGAGAATTGAAGGCCGCGCGCCTTGTCATTCCAGCCCTGGTTTGACGCCGCGCCCCCGGGCTTGCGCTAGCGCGGGTGTCCAATATGAAACTCGTGGCCGGCATGGCCATAATAAATGCCGGGCCGACCGTTGGCCGGGCGGTTGGCGATATAGGCGATGCGATCAGCGGCCAGTACACGCGACACCCGGCGATGACATACCGACGTCTGGATCTCGACGAACCCGATCATCTGCAACCATGACATCACCGCTTTCGCGCTCGGAAGGTGGGTGACATTCGTCGACACATGCGCGGCCCGCGACGCCGCCTTGTCCGGCGGAAACCAGATCTCCGCACAGTTCTCGTTGCGCGTCCGTGGACGTCTCGCTGTCGCGGTTTCGAGGACAAGCAATCCGCCCGGGACGATCAGGTCAAACAGCTGCCGCACGAATCTGAGCTGCTCGGGGTTATGGTACGGTGCCTCCAAGATGCTTCTCTTCCCAAAGTCCCTTTGCGATCGGCAGGGGCTTGATATCAATATTATGCCACCAAGCGATCTCATTTCCGGCATGATGGAGTTGCCGATGATGCTCGCGACATAGCGGAACGGTAAATTCGTCGCTGACCTTCAAGCCTAGGGCTCTCGGTTGCGCAAAGCGCAGATGGTGCGGGTCGGACGGTTGCCGTCCACAGACAAGGCATGGGTGCGCAGCAACAAACCGCAGATGAGCTTTGTCGCGAAGTCTCTTTGGTTCGGAAATCGTTAGAACACTTTTATCGATCTTCGTGGGCGCGAGCGAAGGCGTGGCCAGTGCAATCGACATCTCGGGCGCAGACTGAACATTGTGTTGTTGATTATCCCGAGCCTGATCGTTTTTTACGAATTCTCGCGGTCGCGAAATTGCGATTGTTTCGTTGGCGGCACGCCCCCGTTCTTCGATTTGGCTAGCTGGCACCGGTTCATGTGTGGCATTTTTTGAGGAAGAATTTTTGTGACTGGTTCTGTAGAGTGCCAGTCCGAAAGGCTTACCAAAGGTAGCCAAAGCTCGTTTGGTGGCATCGGTCTCGGCGGCCTTGAAAGCAAGATCGTGCACCTCGCCGGGAGAAGGCCCGCGCCCTTCGCCAGTGCCGTGGCCTTCCCGAATAACCACTGCTCCATCAGCCTGAACTGTGATCCGTACCCGAGCGGTGTAGACGGCCAGAAAGGCGCCCCTGCTTTCTCGTGCCAAGATGCATTTTAACTCAACCGTCTCACGGCTCCATGCGTCGAAGCCGAAGATCCGATTGGCTTCCGAGATTGCAAACCAGCCTTCGACGTAGGAGAGCGTTCGACCATTGACCTCCCGGGTCCGAACGCAACGGAGATCAACATTGCGCCGTAGCGCCTGTAGTTGCTTTGCTGAGAAGCCCATTACCGTGTCCTCACGCTGAGGAAAGGCTGAGGATTCGACAGTGCCGCGCCGGCAACCTCCTCCCCTTGTTTAAGATCATGCGTCAATAGTTGACGCCGCAGGCGTGGTTCGCCGGCTTCCCAATAGGCTTTAGGGACGGCGGCCTCATCGATCACCATCAAAGACGGAATGCCTGGTCGGATCGATACGGTGAAATCCGGCGCAGTGAGCTTCTTAAGATCGAGATCAACCATCACGTCTCTGGCGATTTGTCGGCGCTTTGAGGCGCGATCTTCCAGACGTGCAAGCCGGTCTTGCATGTCAGCAATCCGGCATTTAAGCCCGCTAGCGAGGGCTTGGTCGACAAGAGCGGAGCGGATAATTGCTTGGACGATTTCGTGTAGGTTTGTGAGGCCCTCCACGGTATCGGCGAGGGTTTCCTCGTCGATCTGGGTATCCATGGCGCGCACACGATCGCGGATGGCACGGTAGTGGATAGCGGCGAATGCGAGGTTACTCATAGAAATTGCTCCACTGGTTGGGCTTATTATCGATGATGGTTGACTTGGAAGTTCATTTCAGACGGCAGTTTTGTTCTCGGCCGTTTATGGATACCGTCTCGGGAGGCGCTGCGATACTAATAGTATTATTATAGAGGTACTTTTGTCAATACTTAAAGTATCAATTCGACAAATCAAAGCTGCGCGGGCACTTCTCGATTGGTCCCAGCAGGATTTAGCTTTTGCCGCAGGGGTCTCAGAGCCAACAGTGAAGCGGCTGGAGGCCGTCGATGGCCGTCTAGGAGGCCGTGAGGCAACGATACAGAAGCTATTGAACGCACTTATGCGCGAAGGGATTGAGTTCATCGCGGAGAATGGCGGCGGTCCAGGAGTGCGGCTGCGGGATCGTCAAGAAAAGTCCCAATAAGTAGCCGCAGAACTACCTTGACATCGACGCATCAATTATATTATGATTTGATGCATGCGAACAACGCTTACCCTTGACGATGATGTGGCCGTGGCAATTGAGCGATTACGCCGAACACGCGATGGCAATTTTAAGGAAATCGTCAACGACGCACTGCGTAAGGGGCTTAGTGATTTAAGTTCTCGTCCCAAACAGGATGCACCATTTCAGACTCAAACAGTTTCACTTGGACGCATGCGTTTGGCGAGTCTCGACAACATCAACGACAGCCTTGCCGTTGCCGAGGGCGAATCTTTCAAGTGATTTTAGTCGACGCGAATATTCTGATCTATTCGCATGTTTCGTCCTTGGCACAGCACGACGCGGCGCGCGATTGGCTTGATCAGCAGCTCAATGGCTCAACTCGCGTCGGACTGCCGTGGGAAAGCCTGCTGGCATTTCTTCGCCTGGTCACAAATCCACGCGTGTTCGAATATCCCGAACCAACAGCCAAAGCGTGGGATCAAGTACGCGCGTGGCTTGCGTGCGAAACCGTGTGGACACCGGTGCCAACGGAGCGCCATGGCGGTCTGCTAAACGAATTGCTTGCATTACCGGGTATCCACGCCAATCTAGTCCCAGATGCACACTTAGCCGCGTTGGCATTAGAGCACGGTCTCACCCTCTGTTCTACGGACGGAGATTTCGCGCGGTTTCCTTCGCTTCGCTGGGTAAATCCCCTCGCTTCGTAGCTCGTAATTGAGCGGCCAATTAGCCTCAGCCTATAATTTCGGCGAATAAATTGGTTACTCGAAGTCTAAATGTGTACTGGAAGCGGGCTACAATAAAAATCAAATTTCATGCTCTCGTCCGCGGCATTGGCCAGAGATAAATTCAAACTGGATTAAGTCAGTACGGCAAAGTCGCCCGATCGACTTGATGCGTGAGAACCATTTTTTTGGAGACTGACTAAAGCGCGTAGCCTTACACCCAGTCAGCCGACGACGGCTTCGCGCAGCATTTTTCGCTGCGACGACTAATTCTAATCAAACACCAGGGCACTTCGACATTTGGCCCGTTAACTTTGTGCTCGCCGCGATACATCGTTAAACAATTGATTCGAAACGCGGCGTGTCAATAGCCGAAACAAAACCGCAAGTTTTTGTGGAATTAGTGGATAGCTAAAAAGCGGCGCCCGTTCGTATTGCATAATGCGCAAAGGAACCACTACCGAAAGCGTGATCTAATGGCAAAAAAGACTCAGACGAAAAAGCCTTCGCAATCCCGCAAAGCCAAAAGGGCTCGGGCCCGTATTGATCTCTTTGGCCCGCCCTCGCTTCTCCCTGGCGAGAGCGAGACTACGTATAACGAGCTCTTTAAACGGGTTAATGAAACACTCCAGCCTACCGACATTTTCGAGGAATTTGCGACGAGGGATCTTGCCAATGCGATGATGGACAGTCTGAGGTTTGCTCGCCTCAAACCGGAATTGCTCAATGGCAATATGTACACGGGAATGAAGCGGGTTCTTGAGCCTCTGTGCAACATTGCCGTCCAAGCGCGGGTAGATCGAATACCTGTTATGGATGCGGAGGCGGCGGCCGCCGCTTGGGTATTAAGCGAGCCGATCAAGGCGGCTGGTGTTGAAGAGCTGTTGGACTGTGCGGGCTTCTCGACGGATACAATTGTTGCCGAGACTCTCTCCTCCCAAATGGACAGCTTCGAAGCGATCGACCGTTTGGAAACGAACGCCCAAGCACGCCGCTACTCAATCCTGCGTGAGATCGAGCGCCGCCGGGAAACCCAGCGGACGGGATCGCCGCCTGCGACGGCCGCAGTCAATCGCCTGGTCGCAGTCAATAAAGTCAAGGCAAACGATAACGAAACGCGCTCCAAGAAGTGGGGGGAAATTATCGAAGCCGAGGAGGCGGTGACTGGCACCGACGCGGCTACGGAAAAAAACGAACGCCGACTGAAAATGGGCGGGGAGTAAGGTATCTTGACCAGCGAAAGGAAGATTACCGCCAACCAGAGCAATGCACTGGCCAGCACCGGCCCGCGCACTGCCAGCGGCAAAGCGAGGGCATCTTGCAACTCGAAGAAGCATGGCGTCAGCCTATCTGTTCTGGTCGACCCATTGTTCTTCAATCAGCTGCAATCACTGGGAAAGGAAATTGCCGGTGAGCACGCGTCGGCTAAGTTGATGGAGCCGGCGTGTAGGATTGCGGCGGCTCAGATCGACTTGGTTCGCGTCCGTCAGGTTCGCAACGGTCTGCTGTCGGAAGCAACGGCAATCCTTTTCAACGAGAACTTCGTCAGCGATCAACTTGCTAAGCCTCACCAAGTCATCGGGAATCTCATCAGTCGGCTCACGCCCCTGGACCGATACGAGCGGCGCGCTCTGTCACGCCGCAAGCGGGCGATTCGCGATTTTGATTTGTGTCGGCTGGACGATAACCAAGTCAGCCGTAGCGCTAAAAGAAAAGGAAAATAATCGCCGAAAATTGTTCGCTGTTATATTCTACATACAGTGAACGTATATTGAGATGTTTTGGCCAAACGAACCCAATTCGGCCTTTTGGAAAATAGAGAGCAATATTTCGCAGATCGAAGAGCCAGCCACTTAAGGCCGCAAAGATCGTTTAACCCGCTGATTAATTGTACTTTTTTCTCAAGCCGTCCCCGCCTCGACCGCCAGCCTTAAGGTCTTTCCCGAAGGCCGCCATGGTCAGCTGGGGTACAAGAGACACTGACATCGCTGCCAACCCCCGGGGCAAATTCGATGTAATTGTCCTTTGGGCGAATCGCCTCGCTGGAGAAACACCAGGCGTGCGATCAATCAAGCGGCCGCCAGCGTCGTCCCAGACGAATGTCGTAAAATAACCGTGGCGCCAAATAGACCGTTGCAATAATTGTTTAATGACATAAAGACCAGTTCTCCAAAGCCAGGCAGGGTATTCTTAGGTGCCTCCGTGAAGATATCCGATTTTTTCAACGCCGAATTTGCAGCGCATCACGCGGTGGCGCGGGCCGCGGAAGCAGAGCTGCAGGGCGCCTTCACCGCGCTTCTCGCGGCCTGCGTGACCTCAATTCGTGCCGGCGGCAAGATCATGCTGTTCGGCAATGGTGGCAGCGCCGCCGACGCTCAGCATTTGGCGACGGAACTGACCATTCGCTATAAGCGCAATCGCTCGCCCATCGCAGCGATTGCATTGACGACGGACACGTCCGCGATCACGGCCTGTGGCAATGATCTTGGATTCGATTTTATTTTCGATCGGCAGATCGAAGCCCTTGGGCGCGCTGGCGATATCGCCATTGCGATCTCGACGTCGGGAAAAAGCCCGAACATTGTTTCGGCACTAAAGCGCGCGAAAGCAATGCGTATCGTTACCGCCGGCCTGAGCGGAAAAGGTGGTGGCGATATGGTGGGATTGACGGACCATCTCTTGATTGTGCCTTCCGACACCACCGCTCGTATTCAGGAAATGCATATTCTGCTCGGCCACATGTTATGCGGCGCTCTCGAGATTGAGTTGGGGCTTTCGACGCCTGATTAATGGCTCGGCGCGAATGAACCAAGCGCGAGGCGAGCTATGGTTTACTCATCTCGTTAGATCAGTCTTTGTCCCAGAGGGCGAAAAGCTGCTCGATCCAGTCGACCGCGCCGAGCAAGGTCTCGGACCTGAATCTCGCCGTCACGCCATTGCCCGGATCGACATCGCGTTCCGGTCCGATCAGGACCGAGGGACATCCCGCGTTATAGGCTGCGACCGCATCGCGCGGATCGTCGCCGATATAGATGCTGCGATCAATTCGGAATGAATGCTCGCGCGCGGCGCGGCGGAACATCCCCGGCGCCGGCTTGCGGCAATCGCATTTTTCATCCGGGTGATGCGGGCAGATATAGACGTCGACGATAGCGATGCCGCGCTCGCTCAGACCGGCGACCATTTTTCGATTGATGTCGTCCACCGTTGCACGATCGACAATACCGCGGCCTATGCCGGCCTGATTGGAGATAACGACAAAGCGGTAACCGGCCTTTGTCAGCCGCAGCATCGCTTCGACATTATCCTCGAGCCAGACGAAATCGTCCCAGCGGGTGAGGTAGCCGCCGTTCGGCGGCCGGCGGTTTATCGTGCCATCCCGGTCGATCATCAAAATCTTGCCGGCGGCCGGATTTGGCACTGATTGACCCTCTAAATTCGACTGCGTGCGCCTTCGCGCTGCGAACCTATACTGTCGAGGTCGAATTTCAATTGGCGCGGCTGCCCGAGCGATATCGCGGCTCCCGGGGCCGGCGCAGGGCTGCAAACCCAGGCATCCAGGCAGCTACCGCCATTCCGGGTGGGTTTATGGTTAACATCTCATTAAGGAGCCTGCCGTAAACATTAACACGGCGGCCTATTCTATGCGGTCGTCTGCGCGCGCCCGCACGGTGCCGTATGCCGGAAACCTTGCGAGCAAAGAACCAAAGCATGACAGGCCAGGTTCCGCGACAATCCGAACGGCGGCCGAGATCGATCCTGCTGGTCGTATTGCCGTACCGGCTGGGCGATGCGACCACCGACACCACCAAGAAAGCGATCCGCAGCTTTCTCGCCTTTCCCTACGGCGTGCTGACGCTCGCCTCCTACCTTAAGCGCTATGCCGGCAATCTCGGCGCGGTCGAGGTCCTGGACCTGAACCTGCCGTCGTCCGACAGCCCCGACATCGTGCTGGCCCGCAAGCTCGCCAGCATGCGGCCGGATATTGTCGGCTTCTCGATGTCCTATGACGTCTCCTATCCCTGGCTCAAATCGCTGGCGAAGTCGGTCAAGGATCAGGACGCCGGCATTTTCGTCGTCGCCGGCGGACCGGCGGTGACCACCGCCTATGCCGAGATGCTGGTCGAATGCACGCATCTCGACGCCGCCTGCTATTCGGAAGGCGAAGTCGGCTTGAAGAATCTGATCGAAGCCGACGATGTCGTGATGGCCGCGGCGCAGGACCCGTGGGTGACGAAAGAAAAGCTGCAACGCAAGGCCCATACCAAGCCGGTCTATGACGATCTCGACAAGATCATCGACGTCGATTGCGCGCACCGGGTGATTGCGACCACCTGTTCCAACTGATTGCGACCAGGCGTTCCGATTGATCGCGACCACCCGTTCCGGGCGATTGCGACCAGGCTGTGAACGGACGTGACGGGCACCGTTGGGTGATCTTCGAATCGGCAT